>JBAZSA010000102.1:0-9457 GCA_041662645.1 Desulfurivibrionaceae bacterium | reverse complement strand
CCTCCACCATGAAACCGATCATTGCCTACTACGCCATGGTGGCCAACAATACCAAGATGAGCGACCGTTTTGCCGACAAGCCCATCGAATACAAGTATGTGGCAAGCGACGGCAGACAAACCTGGCTGCCCCGCAACTGGTACAACTACGACGGCGCCCATCCCATGGGCAAGGAATACAACCTGCTGGAAGCGCAGGTTATCTCCATCAACACCATTTTCGCCCGGCTCTACACAAACCCTCTGCTCCGCAACGCCATGCTCCAGGGCTTTGATCAGGTTGGCCTGGACTACAGCAAGGAAGACGCCAAATACTGGCCGTTCGGCATCGGCTCCTCGGCGGTGTCGGTGCAGCAGTGGCTGGGCATTTACAACGCCTTTCTGGACGGACAGTACCGCGATCCGTCCTTTGTGCGCCGGATACAGGTAAACGGCAAAACAATATATGACCGTGATCAGGACGAGCAGTTCGCCAAGATCCCGCTTTTCGATTCCAAAAAAGAACGGGATGCGGAGATGAACGCCCTGTACGAGGTGTGCAATCGCGGCACCGGCTCGGCCATGAAAACCGAATTCAAGCACCACAAGAATCTGGTTTCCGGCAAGACCGGCACCGCGCCGATGAACAAGTCCGCCCTGTTCATCAGCCATTTCAACCCGTACCGCGACCGGCAGGCCCACACAGACCGGACCATTACCATGCTTATTTCCGTAACAACCAATACCGGCGGCTTCAAAAGCGTGGGCGGATCGGGCAACGCGCCGGCCAAGATTGCCGGGCGCATTTACAACCATCTCTTCCAGCAGGAAATGCAGGCGATGATGGATAAAAACATCGACAAGGCAAAACGCACGGATACCCAGTTCCGCAACAATCAGGTTTACTGGGCCAACGTCAACCGGTACATGGACACTCTGCTCACGGGCAAATGCGGCAACAGCCTCATCTCCGACAATATCATCGGGGTTGACGATTACGGAGAAGCCCTGGTGCAGATATTGAACAGCAACACCAAGATCTACACCGGCCGCGACGAGGTGTTCTCCCAGCTGGTCCAGTATTACTGCGACCAGGAGAAGATGGTCCGGATGGACTCGGCCCCGGCCCCGGCAAACTAAAAAACATCCCCCCGGCCGGTCAAGGGGATGCACGCACGGCTTTACAAACCACGCCGGCCGTGGCATAGTGGCAAAGCTTCATTCAAAGATAAAACCATCCACTCAGAAGAGAGACTCCATATGGCCAAGATAGGAAGGAATGATCCCTGTTTCTGCGGCAGCGGCAAAAAATTCAAGAAATGCTGCCTGGGTACCCAAGCCAGCGGTCCGGCCAGATCCGTGATCCCCTCGGTGGCAATTGAAGTCGAAAAAATTCAGGAAATAGCCAGCGCCAAGAAAGCCGCCGTCCTGGCGCTGGGGGTTTTCGTGCTGTTCTCCACCACCAGCGGCGACGCCTGGCTCCTGGAGGTCACGGACATGGACGCCATCCAGGTGGCGCAGGGCGGCGAAAAGATAGCGGTGCAGATCGAGGAGAATCCTGAAACCATCGAGATCAACTGGACCCACAAGTTCGATGTCAAAAACAAAAAATTCGTCCTCACCTCTTACAAGGACAAGAGCGAAGAAATCCGGGAGGATTATCCCGGCCACACGATTCTTTCCACAGTAAAGAAAATTCGCAGCCGCATCCCGCCCGAGCTGATCAGCACCATCCATTTGGACACCGAGGAAGAGAGCCAAACACAGGCGGGCTGAGCCCTAACGGCCAGACATCCCCTGAAAACGGAACGAACATGAACCGCTCGGGTTGTTGCCCGTAATGCTCAGCATGCTGGTTCTTGGCGCCGGTTTCTACCGGGAGGAGCGTTGCTTTCCATTGCCTGCTCTTCATCCGCCGGTCGGTGATGGTCATAGGGTGATGCAAAAATTGCGCGTGGCAGGCGCGGTGGAATGGCTCGTCATCTTCCGGCAGGCCCAAGGGCTTCCCTGGCAGCGTCTTGCGGCCATCCTCGGCCTGTGGTCGCCCTCTGCACCCTGCTCTCCGCCCTGATCTTTACAACAAACAGGCGCAAGGCCCGATACAATCTCCCGCAAAAAACGCAAGCGAAGAAGTAAGCCCCAACCATCCCGGTTGCCCCGCCCGCGCATTTTATCCCTGGACAAAGATTAAGACAAATCTTAAATTATATCCATACATGGAATCGCAAAGAGACTCAGCTATTTCCAAAGGAGAACGCCATGCCCATCTATGAATACCGCTGCCAGGAATGCAAGAACCTGTTTGAGGCCATTCTCACCGCAACAGAAGCCGCAGCCGAGGTGACTTGCCCAAAATGCGGCAGCAGCGCCGTGAAAAAAATCATCTCCGCCTCAAGCTTCCGGATATCCTCCGGCTCAAGCTCCATCCCCTCCGGAGCGCTCTCGGGCTGTTCCACAAAATCGGGTTTTTCCTGAGCGTAGAGAGAATGCGGCCAGGTTGGCCGCACACAAATCAACAGACTGTCTCAGACCGGTTCACAACAGGGTGCCCGTATAGTTGAAGGTGCTGAACCTACGGCCCCCGCGCCCAGGCTGGCCCGACTGCCGGAAAGCGGCAACCAGATCGTCTGGCCGGGGACGCATGCGGGAAAGATCAACCACCCCGTAAGCGACGCCCCTGGCGGCAAGCTCAGTGCTGTACGGCAGCAAGGAAAAGGGCTGGTCAGCCACGGCCACGGTCTGGCCCCAGCACTGCTTGAGAACGATCACCTCACCCTTGGGACTGACCAGGGGCTGATCGTATTTGAAAAACGGGGAAGCCAGCCGGGCGGTGAAGAGCGGCGGCAGGCCGTAGATAGTCATGCCCATTGGCAGCGCGTTTTTGTGGCCAAGGACATCGAACAGGTTCTGCCGGTCTGTTTCAATGGCCAGCTGGACGTTGTTAATCCCCATTCCGGCCAGGGCCTGCACACTCATGCTGTTCAAGACATTCAGGGTATAGTCGCCAAAAAGCAACAGTCTCTCGGACGGAGGTTGCCCAGGCCGACCATTTTTGCGGCCTGGTGGGCTTTCCCCACCAGGCTCTGCCACCGCTTGAACACCCGCCGCAAACAGCAACCGCTGACCGATATGACCGATCTGCCAGGCGTTGTAGCCGCTACCGCGCAGATGAGCGATGGCCTCGCGGTAAAATTCCAAATCCGCCTCCAGGATCACCGGGGGGAGGGCCCAGACCAAGCGACGCCGGTACGGGGTCAACCGTTTCTGCTGCCGGGAGTATTGGGCAAAGGTCTGGCGGGACAGGGTAATGACCAATCGCGACGGCGGGGTGGGCAGCTGCACCTTGAGTGATTCGAAATCGTCGATCTTCAGCCACCATTCCAGGGGCAGCTGCATCTGGGGCGCGCCCCGGCGGCCCGGGGCCTGACCCTGGGCTTGGCCACGAGCCTGAACCTGGCCGCGGGCGGGTCGCTCCTCCCGGGTCTTGGCCACGGCCGGTCTGGTCACCGGCTGGTGCAGGAAATGGGCGATCTGGGCAAGCTTGCGGGGGTCAACCAGATTGGCCACCTTCTTGCTGAACACCCCCGGCTGGATGGACTTCTTGGCTGCCTGCTGGCGGCGCTCACCGATATCCACCTTGTAGAGGCTGTCGCCCCATTGCGCGCCCGGCGGCAGATCCAGCTGTACCTTGCTGCCTGCCTTGGCCTTTTCCAGCGCCACCTTACCCTGCCACAATCCCTTGAGGGTAAAGGATTGCCGTTCTCCCGAGCCCTCCTGATGGATGCGCAGCCGGTCGCCGGTCCGAAGCGGCTCCTTCAGGGTCATCTGGGCGCGATTGGCAGTAACCTTCTCGGTCTTGCCCAAAAACAATCCGATATTGCCCGAGTGCTGCGGGGCGATGATGTCCGCTGGTTGGGCCTTTTTAAAATATCCGAGCGAGGCTTTGCGGCCCATGGCCTGCTCCAGCAGCTCCTTGGCCTCGGCCAGCACTTCAGGGGTTGCAGGATTATCCAGGGCCAGCCGATAGGCCTTGACCACCGATCCCACGTACTGGGCGCTGCGCATCCTCCCTTCGATCTTGAGCGAACTGACCCCTGCCTGCCGCAGCTGGGGGATCAGCTCAAGCCCAGCCAGATCGTTCATGGAAAAAAGATACCCCGCCGGGGCCCCAGCCCCACGTCCCTTGGAGCCCCAGGTGTAACGGCGGCGGCAAGGCTGGACGCAACGGCCCCTGAGTCCGCTCTTGCCGCCGAGATAACTGCTGAACAGACACAGGCCGGAATAGGCGAAACAGAGCGCCCCATGCACAAACACCTCAAGCTCCACCGGGCATTGCCTGTGGATCTGACCGATCTCGGCCAGGGTCATCTCCCGGGCCAAAACCACCCGCTTAAACCCCATTTCGGAAAACTGCCTTACATTGAGGGAGTTGTGCGCCCCCATGAGAGTGCTGGCATGCAGACGCAAGCCGGGAAAGAACTTCCGGGCCAGGGAGGAGATACCGAGATCCTGAATAATGAGGGCATCGGCCTTGAGCGCCTCAAGGGCGGCCAGCTCCTCCATCGCCTTGGAGATCTCTTCCTCCTTCATCAGGCTGTTCATGGCCAGATAGACCCTGACCCGGTTCTTGTGGGCATGGTCGATCATGGCCGCCACCTCGGCCAGGGAGAAATGGCGGGCCAACGCCCTGGCATTAAAGGCCGGGGCGCCGATATAGATGGCATCGGCCCCGCTCTCCACCGCCGCTTCAAAGGCCTCGATGGTGCCAGCCGGGGCAAGCAGTTCCATGTTCCGTGCAGAATGTTTTTCCATTGGTTTACTGTACCAGATCGAGAGCCTGTCCGCTTCGGGCAAAATCAGCGGGCAGCCAAAGGGAGGCAAGGATGATGCGAACTAAACCGTGTGATTTCTCTCGCCGAACAACGCCGTGCCCACCCGCACCAGGGTGGCGCCTTCCTCGATGGCCACCTCGAAATCACCAGACATGCCCATGGAGAGCTCCACCTTCCCATGCAGGCCTAACAAGCCCTGGAACGTCAGCTCTTCTCCCAGCAAGCGGAGCCGACGGAAATAGCCCCGGCTTTCCTCCGGATCCTCGGCAAAGGGCGGCATGGTCATGAGTCCTTGCAGTCTCAGGTGCGGAAACCGCTGCAGATCGCGGCACAGCTGTCCGGCTTCCTTGGGGGCAACCCCGGCCTTCTGCGCCTCGCCGCCCACGTTGACCTGCACCAGAATCGGCATGGTCTTGCCCAGTTCGGCAAGCCTGGTTTCCAGCGCCTTGGCCAGCTTGAGCCGGTCGATGGTTTCGATGCAGTCGAAAATCTCCGCCGCGATCCGGGCCTTGTTGGACTGCAAGTGCCCGATGCAATGCCAGATCACACCCTGGCCAAGGGCTGCGGCCTTATCCTCGGCCTCCTGCAAATAGTTCTCGCCAAACACCATCTGCCCGGCAGCCATGGCCTCGCGGATCGCCGCAAGGGTTTGCCGCTTGCTCACCGCCACCAGCCGTACCGAATCCGGATCACGGTCGGACCGCTCCGCCGCACCCCGGATCCTGGCCCGGATTGTCTCGATATTCTCCGCCACCGTTCCCATCTGTCTCACCGTCCTTCCAAGCCGAAAAGTTGCACGGCATTGATCGTGGTCTGCCTGGCCACTTCTTCAAGCGAAAGCCCCTTCAACTCCGCCACCTTCTGGGCGGTAAAGAGCAGCAGATTTGGTTCGTTCCGTTTCCCGCGCTTGGGCACCGGGGCAAGGAACGGCCCGTCCGTTTCAAGGACCAGGGAGTCGAGGGGTATCTCGCGCACCGCCTCCTGGAGCATTTCGGCCTTGGCAAAGGTCACAACCCCAGGGATGGAGAGATGAAAGCCCAAGTCCAGCACCCGCCTGGCAAAAATCGCATCCCCGGAGAAGCAGTGCATCACCCCTCCAGCAGGAAACGGCCCGGCAGCCTCAAGCATCTCCATGATATCGTCATGGGCCTCGCGGTCGTGGACCACCAGGGGCAGTTGCAGTTCCTTGGCCAGGGCGACCTGCCGGGCAAAATGCTCCTTTTGCAGGGAAACCGGGGCGTAATTTTTCACATAATCAAGGCCGATCTCGCCATAGGCCACGACCTTGGGATGACGGCACAGCCCCAGCAACTCGGCATAAACCTCCTCGCTGAGTTCCGCGACATTATGCGGATGCACCCCCACCGTGGCATAGACGCCTTGATGCTGTTCAGCCAGCCCGATGGCCCGGCGTGAGCTGACCAGATCAATGCCCACGCTGATGATCCGGGTCACCCCCGCGGCCACGGCCCGAGCCAGCACCGCCTCAAAATCAGCCTCATAGGCCGACATGTCGAGATGGCAATGGGTATCGATCAGCATTGCCCCGTGGCCTAACACCGGCAGGGCAATCTCTGTTTTCTGGGTTGTTTTTTCCATGCAAGCCTCCCTGGCCGCAGTTTCTAACAGGTTTTTATTTCTTGCGCAACACAACCACTGCCACGGAAACCGTTTGACAAATCATGGACCAACCGGCTATGATTTTCTCGAAATTCCAGGAGGTTCCGGATAATTTTATCATCGATAACCATTACAACGCGACCCGCCCCCATCCCCCATGTCTTCGCCGATTCTTATTGCCATCGAACAGCGGCGCAGTATCCGGAATTTCACCGGCCAAACGGTGGAACGCGCAACGCTCCATGAAATCATCCAAGCCGGGGTCTGGGCGCCTTCCGGTCTGAACAATCAGCCCTGGCGTTTCGTCATTGTCACGGATGCTGCCATCCGTACTCGCTTGGCCGAACAGACCCATTATGGCCATATTGTCCTCGGCGCCCCTGCCCTGATCGCTGTATATCTTGACCGGGATGCCATGTATGATGATCTCAAAGACGCCCAATCAGCCGGAGCCTGCATCCAGAACATGCTGCTGGCCGCAGAGGCCCTTGGCTTGGGGGCGGTCTGGCTCGGCCAGATTCTAAAAAACCAAAAAAAGGTCGGCGAAATTCTTGGCCTTGCCGGGACTCTTGAGCTGATGGCAATCATCGCCATCGGCCACCCGAGCCGACGCGACCAGCAATCACAGAGAAAACCACTGGCGGAATTCATCGTCAAAGAGTTATAACCTATTGTCTTTCACACCACTATCCAGGAGGCCTTCCATGACAACGCCACGCAAACCGTTCCGCGCCGTTTTTCTTTCAACCGTTTTTGCGCTTACCAGCCTTGCCGCTTTAAGCGGCTGCGCCGAGTTGGGCATGGGCGGCAGCACTGCCCCGGGGGCTTCTTCTTCGGACCCCTTCGCCTCTTCCGCCGCTTCTGCCACGACCGTGGAACAGCCCTACCGGGCCAATGAATTTTCCGATATCCTGATTCCCAGCGAGTTCGATTGGGACCGAGAAAAAAGCATGATCGTCCGGACCGATTCCTATGCCGGCGGAGTACTGCAATATGACGGGCGGGTGGACATCACCTCGGCTGCCGATTTCTTCGTCAACAACATGCCCAGAAATGGCTGGAAGCTCGCGGGTTCCACCAAATACAAAAATGTGTTGCTCGCCTTCATCAAACCGAACAAGACCTGCACCATTGTCCTCTCCGAGAATAAACTGCTCATGCGCACGGAGATTGCCATCTATGTCGCGGAAGACATCTCCGCGGGCAGCGCAAAACCGGCAAATCCCTTTGGCCCTGGGATGTAACAGCTCAGACGGCGCGAACCCATGTCTCTTCTGACCGATAAAAAAATTCTTCTCGGAATTACCGGAAGCATTGCCGCTTACAAGGTGGCGGATTGGGCTCGCGCCCTACGCCGGGAAGGCTGCCAGGTTACCGTGGTCATGACCGAGGCGGCCTGCCGGTTCATCAGCCCGCTGACCATGGCAGCCCTTTCCGGCAATCCGGTGCACACCGGGATGTTCGCCGCCGAGGCGCCGGAAACCATTCCGCACATCAGTTTGGCCCGAGAGCATGATCTGCTGCTCATTGCCCCGGCCTCGGCCCAGACCATCGCCCGTCTGGCCCACGGCTTGGCCGATAATCTGCTCGCCACCATCGCCTTGGCCTTCTCCGGCCCAGTTTTGGTCTGCCCGGCCATGAACAGTATCATGTTTCAGCATCCGGCCACCCAGACAAACCTTGCCGCCATTAGATCTCACGGCTATCACGTTCTTGAACCAGACTGCGGAAAAATGGCCTGCGGCGAAGAAGGCCCCGGCCGTCTGACAGAGTGGGAAAACGTGCGGCAGGCAATCCTCACGGCCTTTGCTCCCCAGGACCTTGCCGGCGAACAGGTGCTGGTCACCGCCGGCCCCACAAGGGAACCCTTTGACCCGGTCCGATTCCTGAGCAATCCCTCCACCGGCAAGATGGGCTATGCCCTGGCGGCCACAGCCAGACAACGGGGGGCAACGGTCACCCTGATCAGCGGGCCCGCCGGGCTGTCCGCCCCGCCGGGAGTCCGGTGCATCCAAGTCACCACCGCCGCCGAGATGCAGGCGCAGGTCATGGGTTGCCTCGATACGGCGACCATTGTCATCAAAGCTGCGGCGGTTTCCGATTACCGGCCCGCCGAGAGCCAACCCCACAAGGTAAAAAAAGGGCAGGATACGCTATCCCTGCCCCTTATTGCCAACCCGGATATCCTCAAAGAACTGGGGGAACGCAAGCGCAACTCTTCGAAATTCCCGCTGCTCATCGGCTTTGCCGCGGAGAGCCGGGATCATCTCAAGGAAGGGGCAAGAAAACTCAAGGAAAAAAATCTTGATCTGATCGTGATCAATGATATCGGGGGGACGGAAACCGGCTTTGCCACAGACACCAACAGAGTTACCCTGCTTGACCGCAATGGCGCGCAGGAAGAAGTGCCGCTGTTGAGCAAGGAAGAAACCGCCCACAGGATCTGGGATGCTGTGGCCAGATTGGATAACCGCTGATCCCCTCCGCTGGCAGACAAGCCATCGACCAGGCCCAAAACGGGACCATCCGCCGTGCCGCAGAATCACCTTTTTTTAGTTCGCCGCTGCAACTCATCATGGAACTCCGGATACAGTTTTTTGGTGCAATCCGGGCAGATGCCATGGCTGAACAGGGCAGTGGAATGCTTGCTGATATATTCCTCTATCTGCCGCCAATAACCGGTGTCATCCCTGATCTTCTTGCATGAGGCGCAGATGGGCAGAAAACCGCTCAAGACCTTCACATCCTGCATGGCCTTTTGCAGCTGAACAATGAGCTGCTCTTTCTCCGCCTCTGTCCGTTTGCGTTCTTCGATTTCCAGCAGGAGCTTGGCGTTGGCTTCGTTAAGCTCCCTGGTGCGCTCGCTGACTTTCTCTTCCAATTTACAATAGATATCCAGGTACTTGGAGGTGGCATCCTCATATTCCTCCCTGGTCAGGCGAAGCTCGTTGCCAAGGTGACGCACCTGGGTTTCAAGCTCCTGGATACGTTGCCGGAGATTCGCGCCGCTGTTGCTCATGCAATCAG
>JBAZSA010000101.1:0-9558 GCA_041662645.1 Desulfurivibrionaceae bacterium | reverse complement strand
CGAAGGAGGCGATGTAACATGGATAGCAAGAGAAGAGATTTTTTGAAAATTGCCGGGCTCACCGCCATTGCCGGCATTGCCGCACCCTCGGCCTTTAACTCCCTGCTCAAGGGCGAGGCTGTTGCCTCCGAGCACGGCGCGGCTGCTGCTGGCGCCCACGGCGCCGCAGCGCCCACGGGCAAGCGCTGGGGCATGGTCATTGACGTCAAAAAGTTCACCGAGAATCCTGGGCTTGCGGAACAATGCGTTTCTGCCTGCCACAGCGTCCACAATGTGCCGGACTTCGGCAACAAGAAGGATGAGATCAAGTGGATCTGGGTGGATTCCTTCAAACATGTTTTCCCGGATGACAGCAGCCAGTACAAGAAGCCGGAGGCCCTGGATTCCCTGCCCATCCTCACCCTGTGCAACCACTGCGACAACCCGCCCTGCGTCCGCGCTTGCCCCACCCAGGCAACGTTCAAGAGCAAGGACGGCATCGTGGGCATGGACTACCACCGCTGCATCGGCTGCCGCTTCTGCATGGCCGCCTGCCCGTATGGCGCCCGGAGTTTCAACTGGCGCGACCCGCGGGGCAAGGATGCAAACGGCCAGCCGTTCATCAAGGAAATAAACCCCAAATATCCCACCCGGATGCGCGGGGTCGTGGAAAAATGCAACTTCTGCACCGAACGAAATCTGGCCGGTGGTCAGCTTCCGGCCTGTGTGGAAGTGGCAGCCCAAAGCAAGGGTCTTGTCTTTGGCGACCTGAATGATCCCAACTCGGAAATCAGCCAGGTACTGAAGACAACCTTCACCATCCAGCGGAAACCCTCTGCAGGGACACATCCATCCCTCTTCTATATTATTTGAGGTAAAGACCATGATTGAAAAAGCATTAAAAGGAAGCACAGGGTACTGGGTATGGATGCTCTTCCTGCTCTCCATAATGGGTGTAGGCGGCCTCTGTTACGTGCAGCAGTTTAACTATGGCCTGGGCATTACCGGCATGAGCCGGGATGTGACCTGGGGCGTGTACATCTCCCAGTTCACCTTTCTGGTCGGTGTGGCAGCCGGCGGACTGATGCTGGTGCTGCCGTATTATATCCATAACTACAAGGCCTTCGGCCGTATCGTCATCCTGGGCGAATTCATGGCCATTGCGGCCATCGCCATGTGTCTGATGTTCATCATCGCCGACCTGGGCCAGCCCATGCGCGCCATGAACGTGCTGCTCCATCCCACCCCGCATTCCATGCTGTTCTGGGATATGATCGTACTGAACGGCTACCTGGTCCTCAACATCCTCTGCGGCTGGGTGGTCTTGCAGTCCGAGTATAAAGGGATCAAGTACCCCAAATGGATCAAGCCCTTTATCTACCTCTCCATCCCTTGGGCGATCAGCATCCACACCGTCACCGCTTTTCTTTACTGCGGTCTGCCGGGCCGCCATTTCTGGCTCACCGCCATTCTGGCCCCCCGCTTCCTGGCCTCGGCCTTTGCCGCCGGGCCTGCGCTGCTGATGGTTATTGCCATGATCCTCAAGCGGACCACCAAGTTCGACGTGGGCCGCGAGGCGCAGGACAAGCTGGTGACCATCATCGGCTATGCAGCCATGCTGAACTTCTTTTTCCTGGGCTGCGAATTCTTTGTTGCGTATTACAGCCAGATCCCCGGCCACATGCACACCTTGGACTATCTCTTCTGGGGTCTTGGCCATGGCGATCAGGTCTATAATAACCTGGTGCCCTTCATGCGGGCTTCCGTGGTCATGGGGTTGGCGGGTATCGCCCTGATCTTCGTCTCCCGGGCAAAACAATCCGATGGGTTGCTGGTGGTTTCCTGCCTCCTCATCTTCATCGCCTTCTGGATCGACAAGGGCCTTGGCCTGGTGCTCGGCGGTTTTGTGCCGAACATGCTGGACCAGGTCACCGAGTACTACCCCAGCGCCCAGGAGCTCGGCATCACCGCCGCCATCTGGGCCACCGGCTTCTTCATCCTTTCCATCCTCTACAAGGTGGCGATCAGCGTCAAGCTCGAGAAGGAAGCCTAAAAACAGCTTTTGTGCCGCATAGTTGGTTCAAGGCAAGCTCCTCATGGGGCTTGCCTTTTTTTTATGCTTGAGCCGCCGCTCGGTCCCATGCACGGACAATAATATGGGTGGTTTGCCCGGCCGTTATGTTGTATTCTACCGATATCGTTGAAAATTGATCCTGCTGTGTTCCGGTTTTCCGCAATGGACACCAAAAGGCTGAGTGCACCATGACGCCATCACCCGCATCCAACAAACCGGCAATCGCCTCGGTCCTCGATAAGATCGGCAACACCCCGCTGGTGCCGATCAAACGCCTGAATCCCATGAAGAAGGTGGCGATCTACGCCAAGCTTGAGGCCTTCAACCCCGGCGGTTCGATCAAGGACCGCGTGGCTCTCAACATGATCGAAACCGCCGAGGCCGAGGGCGAACTGACCCCGGACAAAATCGTGCTGGAGGCCACCAGCGGCAACACCGGCATCGGCTTGGCCATGGTCTGCGCGGTCAAGGGCTATAAATGCCAGCTGATCATGCCGGAATCCGCATCCATCGAACGGCGCAAGATCATGGAGGCCTTTGGCGCCGAAATCCTGCTCACCCCAGGCAAACGCGGCACCGATGGAGCCATCGAGCAGGCCTATGCCCTGGCCCGCCAATACCCGGATCGCTATTTTCTCACCGACCAGTTCAACAATGCGGCAAACTGGCTGACCCATTACAAGACAACCGGGCCGGAAATCTGGGAGCAGACCGGGGGCAAGGTCACCGATATCGTCGCCACCCTGGGCACCTCCGGTACGGTCATGGGGTTGTGTAAGTATTTTGCCGAGTTCCACCCGGAAGTGCGCATCACTGCGGTGGAGCCCTTTCTCGGGCACAAACTGCAAGGGCTCAAGAACATGAAGGAGTCCTATACCCCAGGAATTTTTGATAAAAAACTGCCATTTCAGACCATCAACATCCCGGATGAGGAGGCCTTCACCACGGTCCGCCTCCTGGCCCGCAAAGAGGGGATTTTTGCCGGGATGAGCTCCGGGGCGGCCATGTCCGCGGCCCTAACCCGCGCCGCCCAATTGAAGGAGGGGGTACTCGTGGCCCTCTTCCCCGACGGTGGCGAGAAGTATCTGTCCACCGAGCTTTTCACCAAGCAGGACGCAGAGGAGTCCCAGCAGGCGGAGCTGCGCTTTTTCAATACCCTTTCCCGCAAGAAAGAGGTGTTCAAGCCCATTGTCCCTGATACCGTGACTTTTTACGCCTGTGGCCCAACCGCCCACGAACTGGCGCATCTGGCCCACTGCCGCCGTTTTATGGTTGCCGATCTCATCCACCGGGTGCTCTTGCTGAAAGGCTATCAGGTCAGATTCTATATGAATTTCACCGACTTGGACGACAATACCATCCAGGGCGCGGAGCGGCGTAAGGAGAGTCTCGCCGGGTTCACCGGAACATATATCCAGGAATTCAAACAGGACATGGCCGCACTGGAGATGGAGGAAGCCGCCGGCTACCCGAAGGCCTCCGAACATGTACCGGACATGATCGCCCTGGCCAAAAAGCTGGTGGATAAGGGGTATGCCTATGAAAAACACGGCTCCATCTACTTTGACATCTCGAAATTCGCCAAGTACGGCAAGCTTTCCGGCGTGGATTTGAGCAAGATTCAGGTCGGGAAAACCGTTGATCTGGACGACTATGAAAAGGAAAACCCGGTTGATTTCACCCTGCTCAAGCGTTCGACCTTGAGCGAGCTGAAAAGCGGCATCTTTTTTCAGACCGATTGGGGAAACATGCGGCCCGGCTGGCATATCGAATGCGCGGCCATGACCCTGAATCTGCTCGGGGAAACCATGGATATCCATACCAGCGGCCGCGACCTGCTTTTCCCCCACCACGAAAATGAGAACGCCATTGCCGAGGCGCTCACCGGCAAGCCCCTGGCCAACTTCTGGCTCCACAGCGAGCTGCTCCTGGTCGACGGCAAGAAGATGTCCGCTGACAACCAGAATCTCATCACCCTGCGGGATGTTCTGGCCAAGGGCTACACCGGCAGGGAGATGCGCTATTTCCTGATCCGCACCCATTACCGCAAACCGATCAATTTTTCCTTCCGCAGCCTGGACGCGGCCCGCAAGGATCTGCGGCGGCTCGACGGCTTTGTCGGCAAGCTGCTCTGTCTGCCGCCTGGGTTGCCCCACCCGGAAGTCGCCGCCTATCTCTCCGATATGGAGGACCGGTTTTTCGCCGCCCTGGACGACGACCTCAATGTTTCCAGGGCCTTTGCCGCGCTGTTCGATTTTGTTAAAAAGACCAACCCCATCCTGAGCCAAGGCCTTCTGGACCGCGAGCAAAAGGACTATATCCTGGAAGCCCTGCGCCGGATCAATTCCGTACTGCGGATCATGCGGCTTGAGGAGTGCCCCCTTGCCCCGGAGATCGACCGGCTGATCCGGGACAGGGAAGAGGCGAGAAAGCAAAAGGATTGGCAAAAGGCGGACGGAGTGCGGCAGGAATTGGCCAAGAAGGGCATCGAGGTGGTCGATACCGCCAAAGGCCCGGTCTGGAAAGAGGTTGAGAAGCAGGAATAGGGTGTTGCCAAGGGTGCACGGGCGAAAACGGTATTGCTTTCTTGGCCCGATCGTTCTAATATCTGTCGCACATGGGCGCGCCCGTAGCTCAGCCGGATAGAGCACCGGCCTTCTAAGCCGTAGGTCAGAGGTTCGAATCCTCTCGGGCGCACCAGCACTATTGTTTGTGATGCTATCCTGCCCGGAACAATCTCGACACTCCGTTCGATGCATGCAGATCAGCCATTGAGCGAGCAAGACTCAACTCACCATTTCCACATCATGCGTTGCTGATTCTTTTTTACAACAAACGAGGAGAAAGGGATGAATGTTTGCAGAATGATCGGAGTGTTGGCTCTCAGCTTGATTGTGTGTTCCTGTGCCGGCAAACAGCAATCTACGGAAGCAACGCCGAAACAACAGGAGGTTGCCAACGTCAGCCGCATCGAAGGCGCATCCATTGAAACCTTAAAAAACGAGCCTCGGGTCTCTTCCGCGTACGAAAATATCGTTTTAAATCCAACGCAAACGAATGCCCAGTTGAGCACGGATTATCCCGATGTCGCGGGCCAACTGCAAGCCAGCGCCCTCGCGTATCTCAAGGACAAAAAGATGTACACCCGTGTCGAGGGAGGTGTTGTGAAGAATTCCTCCCTCAAGGGAAACACCCTGATTGCTGACACCGAGATCATCGATATGCGGATCGTGAGTGAAGGTGCCCGGATGTGGGGCGGGGTAATGGCAGGATCCTCTTATATCGAGGTCTATCTCAAGCTGACCGACGCATCGAGCAAGAAGGTCATCCATGAAAAAGTCATCGCCACCAATTATAATGCCTTTGCCTCAACCTATGCCTCTGGTTCAGAAAAATCGCTGGCCGTGGATATGGGAAAAATAATTGGCGAGTATCTGTCCGTGGTTGTACCCGGAAAAGGAAAAATCGCAACCGGCGCGGAAACCCGGGTGAAGAAACAGCCAAAAAAAAAGACGCGGTAGCAGGACGCCATCACCCGGAATGATGGGCAGGTCCGCATCTCACCCCGGAGATGGTGCTCTCAGGTCTCCATCATCTGCCAGAGCGTCTGGCCCAAGGCTAAAAGCGGCGCGACAAACAGGGTGACAACGAGCAGCGCCTGCCTCTGGAGCCACGAATTTGTAAGCAGTTCGATCATCCCGCCGGAGTCGCCAGCCAGCCAAAAGGCCAGGAAGGGAAACAGCAAGGCCCACGCCCCCAGCAGCAGAACCTCGGTAAAGAGCAATTTCCGGACAAACAGCTTTGCCCCGTCACACAAAATTCTTACCCAGTCCATCCTTGTAGAGAGAGGCTTCAAGGCGTCGCATTCCTCCCGGACCTGGGTCAGCCTTTCCTGAATCGTTTTGTAGAGCTGGCCATGCATGTTCTGCTTGGCAAGGCCTTCTATTTCAGTGAGCTTTTTCCGCGCCGCCTGTAAAATTTCCTGAAAATTCGCGAAGAAAGACTGGTAGGGGTAGTCCTGCCAATACAGCCGGAAGCCTTCCCAGGCCGCCAGCATCCGGGTAATCTCGGCCTTCATGGCATCCAGGGTGTTTTCCTGCAGGCGGTAACAGGCGCGCAACAACGCCTGCGCCTTGTGCCCCACCTCAAGGAGATCGAAATAGCTCCCTTGGGCAAACTGCGCTTCCAGGCCGGCCAGATCGGCGAACAGGATCGCCGGGCGCTCCTCCGCGGGAAACCAGGTCTCAAGATCCTGGCAAACCTCCTGGGCCTTGAGCAGGTTTTCTTCGGCCTCCTGCCGCTGAACCTGCAACCGGACCGCGAGAAGGTCCTCAACCGGCCCGGCAACCCCAAGCAGCTGCGGGTCCATCAGTGCGGCCAGAAACAGCTCTTTGCGGTCCACGACCAGGGCCCGGAGCTGGCGGATGCCTTTCTCCCCCAGATCCCCCTGAACCATGAGCTGGACCTGCCGGTACAGAGCCTCGGCCAGATCCCGGCGGATGCTGAAAACACTGTCCAGCGCATGTCCTGCCTTCCAGTGGTCGCCATGCAGGGCATAATATCTGGACTGCAACAAAGCGATATAGATCTTTTCCTTATCGGAATTCGCGATGATCGCGGCATGTTCCAGAAAATGTTCCAGATCGTTGTCCCGCTCAAGCTCCAGAGCGACAAAGGCACGGCCGATTGTGGCATAAAACTGCTTGCCCTTTGGCCGCCGGCTTTCCTCGACAAACAGATCCTCGGCCTGGGCGTACTGGCCCACCCGCAGACAGTCGAGGCCAAGATGCAGGCTGTGGCTGTCCACCGAGACCATCTCCGGCTTGAGCAAATCCTCCCATCTGGAACTGCTGTTAAAGGCAATGTTCCACAGAAACCTGGGTTGATAGATCAGGTTCAGGTCAAAATAGGCCAGATACACCTGCAGGAGGGGGGTCTGCCGGACCTGGGACACGGTGAGCCCGGCCGCCATGGTATTGGTCAATTTCTCCTGACCCTGCATGGCCTTGCCAAACAATTCGCTCAATGTTTCCAGGGGCAGATACCCGGCCAGGGGAATCCCCTGGGTGGCCATGGTCAACATCTTTCCAGGGCAGTCCGATGGCTTGTGGGTGGTCATGCCGCAGTAAAAACAAGGAGCAAACGGACCGGCAAGGGGGAGGGCGCGGTGGGGGAAAATCTCGACTCGCGGAATTTCCCGGACGGACACAGAGAGCAGATACAAGCCATTGCCACCTTCGGCAAAGGCGTGGGACAACACATTTTCACCCCCCCCCTGGCTTTCCGGCCACTCCTGTTTCAAGATGGGGGTTGCATAGGGCTGCGCGTGCTGGAGAGTATCCCAGAAAGTTGCTGCCGGGTCATGCACCGGGCCGGGGGGCTCACCCTCTTTTTCAAGGTGCAGAATAATGTGCAGGGGCAGGGGCCCAAAGCTCTCCTTCCACTCATACACATTTTTCAAGCGAGTCAGGCTTTCCAGCAGCGTAATGCAGGCGGTATCCGGCTGCTCGAAGTAAAAAAGAAGCAGGGCCTCCGTGCTGGCGGAGTCTTCCTTCCCTTTTACGGCAAGGGCCTGGCGCAGATCCAAAAGAAAATCCGCCCAGTTTTCTCCCAGGATATTCTGCCCTTGATGGTTCAGGGGATGGAGGGCGAGAACGATGGAGGATTCTGCTGGCATGGATACGATAGCCTGTTCCTTGTCGAAAAACGTTCAGCTTCTGTTTACAAGCACTTGTCCAGAATGGCGCGGGCTTCCTTGTGTCCGGGATCAAGACGGAGCACCTTGGAGACCCACTGGTCGGCGCGGATCAGCTGTTTCATGGCATAATAGGCTTTTCCCAAGGCCATGAAGAGCTCAAGGTCATCACCGGATTTTTCCGCCGCCTTTTCAAGCATCTTGACGGCTTCGTTGCTATCTCCCGTGGCATACAGGGCCATCCCGATCTTTTTGTTCAGATAGATCCGTTCCGGGTCCGCTTTCAGCACCTCGCGGTAACATTTGACCGCAAGCTCTCCGAGCCCGCAGCCACTGCAAGTATCGCCAATATCTTCCTTGAAATCGATATCGTTGCTCTTTGTTTTCAAAACCAACCGCAGGACTTTTTCCGCCTCTGGCATCTGGTTCTTCTTGATGAGCAGCTTGGCGAAATTCATGGCCCGGTCTGCATGCCTGGGGCTGATCTCCATGGCCCGGTTGAAATTTTCCATGGCCATTTCCATCTTGCCCTGACGGTAGTAAATCTGGCCCAGGGCATGGTAGGAACTGACATCAAGCCGGTTGATCTCCACGGCCTTTTCAAAACAAAGCTGTGCTTTTTTCAAATCGCCTTTTTTCCCGAAGAGCCGTCCCAGCTCCCGGTAGGGCTTGGAGGAGCGGTCATTGATCTTGGCCGCCTCCGTGGCCGCACCAATGGCGCCGTCGAGATCGCCCTTTTCATCAAGGGTGCGTGCCTGCAGCAACAGCTTGTTGAAAGGGGAGGGATTGTTGATCTGACCCAAAAGCTCCATGACCTTCTGCTCCAAGGTCGCGGTGACAAAGGGCTTGGTCATGTATGCGTCAACATCATGCTCGGCTGCCTCGGCGACAATATCCATGTTGGCTTCCGCAGTGACCATGAGAAAGGGGATATCGCGCCATTTCTTGGTGGCGCGGATCAATCCCAGCAGCTCGGTGCCCGACATATAGGGCATATTGTAGTCGCAGATGATAAAATCGATGGCTATATTCTCATCCTGGAGAAGCTTCCAGGCATCCCGGCCATTGGCAGCCTCATAAAACTCCTTGCCGAAATGGACCAGCTTCAACATGGCCTTGACGGAGCGGCGCATGTTGTCGATGTCGTCCACGACAAGAAAAATCATGTCTTTTGGCGCTTTGAGCTTCATCCTACGTCTCTTCCTTTTGCTGAAAGCTGTCAGCTCTGCATATTACAGGGGCAAGGTGAAATAAAAGCGGGAGCCTTGCCCCGGTTCGCTTTCGACCCCGATCCGGCCCCGGTGAATCTCCACGGCAAGGCGGCAGAAATACAGACCCAGACCGGTGCCGACCAGGGCGTCCTGCTTGTCGGAAATCCGGGCGTATTTTTCAAAAATAACGCGCTGCTTGGCCGCTGGGATTCCAGGGCCTTGGTCCTGCACATAAAATTCCAGCTGCTTTTTGCCAGCCACCTGCCGGCAGCCGAAACGGATCGTGGTGTTGCTCGCACAATACCCAAGGGCATTGGTGAGCAGGTTCTGCAAGACCCGCAGGATGAGGATCCGGTCCAGTCCAATCTGCGGCAAATCCGCCTCCACCTCAAGGATCAGCTCCACATCCTTGATCCGGGCCATACCCTTGATGCTGCTCAGGCATTCCGCCAGCATGGGTCCAGGGGCGACCACCTCCTTGATGGGCGCGAGCTTGCCGTCTTCGATCTTGCCGATGGTCACCAGATTCGAGACCATGCGCACCGCCCGGTCGCACCCCATCTGGGCCGACTCCAAAAACTCCCGGTTTTCCACGGAAA
>JBAZSA010000100.1:0-9565 GCA_041662645.1 Desulfurivibrionaceae bacterium | reverse complement strand
CGCCATATACAACATAATAACAGGACTGTTTTTGTCCGCAGAGGGGAAGACGCCCATGACCGCACTGCCAAAACAGCTGTATCTTTTTTACCAAAACGGCTTCCGCTCCATGGTGGTGGGGCGGACCCTGTGGAAAATCATCGCCATAAAACTGTTCATCATGTTCGCCGTTCTCAAGCTTTTTTTCTTCCCGGATTATCTTGCACACAATTTCAACACCGAGCGCGACCGGGCCGGGCATGTTCTGGAAAATCTCACCAGAACGCCGCACGCCCGCTGATATACACAGAGCCGTCTTCGTTTCCACATTTTTAATCATGGCGGAACTCACCTGTGCCGCCAGCACACACAAGGAGGGGTATTGTGGGAGAACACATTCTAACCACGGTGGACTGGGCCAGGGCGCAATTTGCCCTGACCGCCATGTATCACTGGATTTTTGTACCGTTGACCCTGGGGCTGTCCTTTCTCGTCGCTTTTTTTGAGTCCATCTACGTCAAAACCGGCAACGAGGAGTGGAAAAAACTTACCAAATTCTGGATGACCCTCTTTGGCATCAACTTTGCCATCGGAGTGGCCACCGGCATCATTTTGGAGTTCGAATTCGGCACCAACTGGTCCAACTACTCCTGGATGGTGGGCGACATCTTTGGCGCTCCCTTGGCCATCGAAGGCATCTTCGCCTTCTTTATCGAGGCCACCTTCTTTGCCGTGATGTTCTTTGGCTGGCACCGGGTTTCCAAGGGGTTCCACCTCTTTTCCACCTGGATGGTGGCCGTGGGCTCCAATCTCTCGGCGGTCTGGATTCTCGTGGCCAATGGCTGGATGCAGTTTCCCGTCGGCATGGCCTTCAATCCCGCCAAGGCCCGCTTTGAAATGCAGAATTTCTGGGAGGTCGCCCTCTCTCCTGTGGCGGTGCACAAGTTCACCCACACCACCAGCTCCGCCTTTCTGCTCGCCGCCCTCTTTGTCGTGGGCATTTCCGCCCTCTTTCTCTTGCAGGAGCGGCACCAAAAAATGGCCAAGCGCAGCATGGTGGTGGCTGCGGTTTTCGGCTTTGTCGCCTCTCTCTTCGTCGGCCTCACCGGCGATGAGGCCGCTTTCAGCGTGGCCCAGAGACAACCCATGAAACTGGCGGCCATGGAAGGGCTGTACGTTGGGCAGGAAAAAGCCCCCCTCATCGCCATGGGCATTATCAACTCCAGCAAGAAACCAGGCGATGATCTGCCCGCCTTCTATCAGGAAGTGAAGATTCCCGGCCTGCTGTCACTCCTGGCCAACCGTGATCCCAACAGCTTTGTGCCGGGCATCAACGATCTGGTCTTCGGCAATGCCGAACGCAATATTTTGGGCGCCGAACAGCGGATGGTTGCCGGCAAGATCGCCCTGGCCGAGCTGGCCCGCTACAAATATGCCATGGAAAAGGGCGACGAAGCGGAAGCTGCGGCAGCCCTGGCCATTTTTGACCAGTACAAGGGGGATCTCGGCTACGGCTATCTGAACAATCCGGCCGAGGCCGTGCCGCCGGTGGCCACCACATTCTACAGCTTCCATATCATGGTGGTGCTGGGCACCCTGTTCCCGCTGATCTTCCTGCTGGTTCTCTACTTTGCCTTCAAGGGTACCCTGGAGTACCAGCGCTGGCTCAACCTGGCCTGCTTCTTTTCCATCTTCCTGGGCTATGTGGCGCAACAGGCCGGGTGGATCGTGGCCGAGGTTGGCCGGCAGCCCTGGGCCATTCAGGGTCTGCTGCCGGTGGGCGTGGCCAGCACCAACATCGCCGCAAGCAACGTGCAGACCACATTTTTCATCTTCCTGACCCTGTTTACCGCCCTGCTGCTGGCGGAGATTCGCATTATGATGAAGCAAATCAAGATCGGACCGGAGGCATAAGACAATGATAGGAAACCTGGATCACTCAATTCTGCAGCAACTCTGGTGGCTGATCGCCTCCGTGGTGGGATCGCTCTTTCTCTTCCTGACCTTTGTCCAGGGCGGACAGACCCTGATCTTTACCCTGGCCTCCACCGAAGAGGAAAAAACACTCATCATCAACACCATGGGCCGCAAGTGGGAACTGACCTTCACCACCCTGGTCCTCTTCGGCGGCGCCCTGTTCGCGGCCTTCCCGCTCTTTTACGCCACCAGCTTCGGCGGGGCCTACTGGGTGTGGATGCTCATCCTTTTCACCTTTATCCTCCAGGCGGTGAGCTACGAATACCGCAAAAAACCCGACAACATCCTCGGGGCGCGGACCTATGAGATCTTCATGGCCATCAACGGCAGCGTAGGGCTCCTCCTGATCGGCGCGGCGGTGGGCACCTTTTTCACCGGCTCCCGCTTCAGCCTGAACCTCTACAACTCCGTAACCTGGCATACCCCGTACCACGGCCTGGAAGCGGCGCTCAACCCGTTCAATCTGGCCTTCGGTCTGTTTTTGGTATTCCTGGCCCGGATCTTGGGCGCCATGTACATCGTCAGCCACGTTGCCCATGAGAATTTGGTCAAGCGGGCCCGGAAGGCAACCTGGATCAACCTGCTCTGGGCCCTGCCGTTCCTGCTCACCATCCTCATCAGCCTGGTGACCATGGACGGTTTTGGTGTTGATCCTGCCTCGGGCGCGATTTTCATGGAGAAGGGCAAATACCTCAACAATCTGCTGGCCATGCCTGTCGTGCTGGTCCTGCTTCTGGCGGGCTTGGGCTCCGTGGTCTACGGCGTGGCGGCCACCGGCTTTCTCGGCAAGAACAGCGGCATCTGGTTCGGCGGCATCGGCACCGTGCTGGTGGGGTTGGCGATCTTCTCGCTGGCCGGGTACAATAACACCGCTTTTTACCCGTCCGTAACCGACCTGCAATCGAGCCTCACCATTCATAACGCCTCAAGCAGCAAGTACACCCTCACGGCCATGAGCTATGTGGCCCTGGCGGTGCCTTTTGTCCTTGCCTACGTCGCTTATGTCTGGAAACTGATGGATGCAAAACAACTGACCCTGACCGAACTTTCCGGCGAAGATGCCAAGGAAATGTATTAATAGTGGATAGACCGAAGGCTGAAGGTCTTTCGGGAAAATACTGAAGTAATGATCTTGGTAGATCAGCCAGCGCAAGCTTCCTGATCCGAACCCTGCCTGATGGTTGGCATGCTTCAGTCTTCAGCCTACACACCTAAAAAGAGGAGCACACCATGAATACAATTCTGCTTGTTGGCTGGCTGCTGGTGCTGATTGTCTCGTACCAGGGCGCCGTTATCGCCCTCAAGAAAACCGATCTGCTGTAAGCAAACGGCAAACCAAGACAGTCCAGACCGGCGCGGGAGATCTCCCGCGCCGGTTTTTTTTATTCGATCACGCAAGGCGCCAGCATTCCCCGCCAGCCCACGCCAATATTGTTTGAAAAACAAATATCTTGAGATTCAAACAATAATCCCGTATTCTTTCCTCTCGTTTCCCTTTGCCCTGCCGCCGATGGGGGCAACATATTTTTTAACAGAGAGGTTCCGGATGCACACCCACTCCCTTGATTCCTGGCAGCACCCCCACGATTTCGCCGTAATCCAGGAGCACGGCGAAAAGCGGACGCAACAGGTGCTCATCATCACCGCCGTCACCATGCTTTTTGAGATTGGCGCCGGCATAACCTTTGGCTCCATGGCCTTGCTGGCCGACGGCTGGCATATGGGCACCCATGTCGCCGCCTTCCTGATCACGATCTTTGCCTACCGTTTCGCAAAAAAACATGCCGCCAATACGGCCTTTGCCTTTGGCACCGGCAAGGTCAGCGTTTTGGGCGGCTTTGCCAGCGCCATTGTCCTGATCGTCGTTGCCCTGATCATGCTCGTTGAGTCGGGCCAGCGCATCCTGGCCCCGCAGCCGATCCATTTCAACGAGGCCATCGGCGTGGCAGTCCTGGGTCTGCTGGTCAATATCGCCTGCGCCTTTCTCCTGCAAGACCACCACGATCACAACCATACCCACGACGATGACGTCCATGAGCACCACCATCATGACCACAACCTCAAGTCCGCCTACCTGCACGTCCTGGCCGATGCCCTGACCTCGGTTCTGGCCATTGCGGCCCTGCTCTTTGGCAAATATCTCGGCTGGAACTGGCTTGATCCCCTGATGGGCATCGTGGGCGCGGGGGTCATCTGCCGCTGGGCCTATGGCCTGGTGCGGGAAACCGGTTCCATCCTGCTGGACGGAAGCATCAGCACCACAGAACTTGCCGCCATAAAAGAAAAAATCGAGGGCGAACTGGATAACCGGATTGCGGACATGCATGTCTGGAAGGTTGGGCCAGCCCATTACGCGGCCATCATCTCCATTGTCACCCATTATCCGCAGAAAATTGAGCACTACAAGGAACTGCTGCGCGACTTCGCCAATCTTTCCCATCTCACCGTTGAAATCAACACCTGCGAGGGCGAAACATGCCCGCCCCAATGAGCGAGACAGCGAGACTTTCCCATCTGCTGGTTGAGTTGTACGAAAAGCTCTCGTCCTGGGAGCAGGATGTGGTGAAAAGCTCGGGCCTGTCCCCGGCCCAGATGCACACCATCGAGATCGTCGGCCACGGAGCCGACGGAGCCCACAATGGACCCATGCGCATGAAGGAGCTGGCCAAGAAGATGGGGGTGACCACCGGCACCCTCACCGTGATGATCGACCGGCTGGAGCAGCAGGGGGTGCTCAAAAGAACCCCCCACGAAACGGACCGGCGATCCTACCTGATCGCCCTAACAAAAAAGGGGCAGGAACTTTTTGCCGAACACCACCAGTATCACCTGCACCTCACCCAAGAGATGACCGCCACCCTCTCCTCTGAGGAACAGGCCCTGTTCAGCTCGGTTCTCGAAAAAATCATCGGCCAACTCTAAGCACTTGGCCGCGTGAAATCCGCCAATTGCCCGACAAGCTCGGCATGGATATTCCCATTGCTCGCCACCACCTCCGGGATATAGGGGGTGTACTTTTGACCATCGTAGGTGGTCAGCCTGCCTCCGGCCTCGCTCACCAGCAGCATGGCTGCGGCGGTATCCCAGGGCTTGAGATTGATCTCCCAAAAACCGTCCGTTCTGCCACAGGCAAGATAGGCAAGATCAACAGCCGCAGCCCCGGTCCGCCGCACCCCCTGGCATCGCATCAGCAACCGGGTGAGAGCAGCCATCACCCCCTCAACCTCCTGGGCAATGGCATAGGGAAACCCCGTGCCCAGCAGGGAATCCTGTAGGGTTGCCACCCCGGAGACCTGCATGGGCCGGCCATTGAGCCAGGCGCCGCTCCCAAGACAGGCGCAGAAAAGCTCATCCTGCATGGGCGCGTACACCACGCCGACCTTGCTGGTTGTGCCCTCGGCATAGGCGATGGACACCGCAAAAAACGGAAAGTCGTGGGCAAAGTTGGTGGTGCCGTCCAGAGGATCGATGATCCATACCGGACCCTGGGGCAGGGTGGCATAGGAGGCATGCGATTCTTCCGCCAAAAAACCGATCCCGCCGCCTGCTTCCCGCAGTATGGCAAGCACGGTCTGCTCTGCAGCCACATCCGCTTCGGTGACCAAATCAATGGCCCCCTTGTGGGTAATCCTGTGGGGCTTGTCGTACAAGTCTCGCAAGATGCTGCCCCCGGCAAGGGCCGCCGTTGCCGCCGTCCGCAGAAGCTCTCCCAACGCCGCATCCTTGCAGCCCGCGACACACCGGCTAATCCTTTCGTCCTCGCCTTCGCTTCGAATACCAGCCATTTTTCTCCTCGAAATCCGTATGGGTAACATCGTAAAAAGCCATTGTTACAGCAATCCTCTTTGCAGGATCAGCCGACTTGCGATACATTACAAAAAAAATCGGCCAGCGCCAATGCGTCTGACCGGCAAATCCCGCTCTTTTTGCCCCGAGGCAACAGATCCGTCCGTGTCTTCCCCTGCAAACAAATGGCCCACCTTCCTCATCGTGGCCACCGGCGTTTTCATGTCCACCCTGGACAGCAGCATGGTGAACATCGCCCTGCCCTTCATCATGAAGGAGTTCCACAGCTCGCTCAACGACACCCAGTGGGTGGTGATGATCTATCTCCTCACCATCACGGCCTCCCTGCTCTTTTGGGGCCATCTTTCCGATCGGCTCGGAAGGGGCAAGATATACACCTCCGGCCTGTTGATCTTCGGCCTGAGCTCCCTGGCCTGCGCCTACGCCCCGGTCCTGACTTTTTTGGTTGCCGCCAGATTCAGCCAGGCCCTGGGCGCCGCGATGATGATGGCCGCAGGCCCCGCGATCATCAAGGAAACCTTCCCCAAGGAACAGCTGGGCCGCGGCCTGGGGTTGATCGGCATGGCCGTTTCCCTTGGACTTATGAGCGGCCCGAGCCTGGGAGGATTTTTACTCGAGCTTGCCTCCTGGCGCGTTCTCTTCTTTATCACGGTTCCGCTGGGGTTGGCATTCGCCTTCCTCGCCATCCGGATTCTGCCAGGACCAGCCAGGCATTACACCACCCCGCTGGACTGGCTGGGCAGCCTCACCTGGGCCATAGCCCTGGTCCTGCTGTGCCTGACCCTGAGCCATGCCTCCTCGCCCGGCTGGTCCGCCATCCGGTTGCTTCTCACCGGCACGGCCGGCGCAGGAGCCCTGGGTTGCTTTGTCGCCATCGAATCCCGGTTGCCCCACCCGATTCTGGCAATGAAGCTTTTTCGCAACCGGCATTTCAGCCTGGCCATAGCCAGTGCCGTCCTTTCCTTCATGACCCTGTTTGCCGTGATCCTGCTCACCCCGTTTCACCTCGACCGGGTTCTCGGCCTGCCGCCTTCCAGAATAGGCTTGGTCATGATGGCCATCCCCTGCTCGATCATGGTGGTCTCTCCCCTGGCGGGCTGGCTTTCCGATTATGTCGGCGCCCGGTTCATCTCCACCCTGGGCTTGAGCATTTCAACCCTGGGAACGGTGCTGCTCACCACGGTTCAAGCCTCAACCCCGCCGCTGGTTATTGCCGGGCAGTTGATGCTGCTTGGCCTGGGCCAGGCGCTGTTTCTTTCGCCAAACAGCGCTTCGGTTTTAAGCCACGTGGAGGCCAGCAAGGCAGGCGCGGCCTCGGCTCTGCTGGCCACGGCCAGAAATCTGGGCATGCTCCTGGGCATCGCCCAAGCAGCCTTGATCTTCTCTCTGTCTTTTCGGGGACTCACCGGCGGGCTGGATTTACGGGACTTCAAACCGGAACATACGGCGGCTTTCCTCACCGCCCTGCACGCAGCCTTGCTGGGGGCGGCCCTTACCGGCCTGCTCGGCACGGCGGCCTCATGGCTCCGGGGGAATTCCAACCGCCACCGCCCGGAAGAATAGCACCCCGGATCAGGCCTTCAGGTCGACAATCCTGACGCTGCCCAGTTGCGCCGCCGTTTCAATGCCGGTCTTCAATGACTCCAGCATGCTGGCCTTGGCAACCCGGCAGGAAAAATGAACCGGCCCATAGCCGAGCTTGCCCAGCAGCTCCTCCAGCTCACCGAGCTGCGGGGCAAGCTGCTCCTGGACCGCCTCGGTGTTCACGACACATTCCCCTTGCAGGGCCTGGTCCTTGACCCGGAGTTGGATCTGCACCTCCCCCAACCGGCTCATCTCCAGAAAAAAAGAAAGCGTGTAGCCCCGCTCCTCGCCGGTTGCCGCCTGATCCTCGTCGCGGTCCAGGCTGAAAAGCCACTGCCCCGCCCCGGCGCCCATGGCAAAAACACAGGGAAAAAGGAGAAACTGCGCCTGCTGGGCCGAGGCGGGCTGCCCATTGAGTTCACCCTGCAATTCCAGAAGCAGGCCGAGTTTCTGCATGGCCGCGGCGTTTGATTTGCCAAGCACTCCGCCGCGATCCCCGGCCAGGAGAGCGACCAGTTCGTGGAGTTTTTGCGGTGCCGGTCCGGCTTGGCCCGTATCGCTGCCTGCCCCGGCTTCCCCGCCGCCCAACATGGCGAGCAAGCGCATAATCCGGCCAGGATCTGCCTCCGCGCCAACGGCGGCATTGGCAAAATTCTGGAGAGCCCCGGCCTGACCGGCCAAGCTCTTTTCCGCATCCGCGAGAAAGGCCAGGCCGAGCAAGGAGCGCAATCCTTTGCCCATGGCGGAAGGATCACTATAGTACTGACGCAGGAATTCCTGGGCCGCCCCTTTTTTATCGGCCACCTGCAGCCACAGCGGCTCCGTCTGCCGCACCTCAAGCCAGAGGGTGCTACCGGGCTTGAGCGCCACCTCGCTCCTCGCCTCAACGGCCTGACCGCCGATATTCAGAAGAACCTTGCCATCCTGGGTAAGGCCCAGCACCTCCCCCCGGACCAGTTGCCCCTGCCCGAACAGCACCGGCGCGGGCAAGCCCGGTTTATCTCCCCCCCCGCCTTGGCCTGATGACGGCAGCTGTATCCCCTTGAGGAGAAAGGGATTTCCTTCGATTTTCATGGTCTGCCCGCTTCGCCTGCCTGATTTCGTGAATGTCTGTGAAAAAGGGAATTACTGGAGAGGGAGGACAACCCGGACTTCCAGGCCGCCTCCCGGATGGGGCTTGAGAGAAAAACCGCCGCCATGGGCGAGAAGAATACGTTCAACCAGGGTCAGCCCCATGCCGGTTCCATATGTTTTCGTGGTAAAAAACGGATCCTTGGCCTTGTCCAGATAGGATTCAGGTATCCCGGGCCCCGTATCAATGACCGAAACAATGGCCTGCCCTTCGGCAACGGCAACGACAATGGTCAGCCTGCCTCCATCGCCCATGGCCTCCAGCGCGTTTTTGAACAGATGGAGGAACACCAGACGGATCTGGTGCATATCCCCCTGGACAACCGGCTCCGGATCGGGGCATTCCATCTCCCAGGTTACCCCATGTTTGGCCATGCTGGATTGAAGCAGAAGGGCGGTTTTTCTGATCACCTCGCCGAGCGGGAGTTCCTCCTTGTGCACCTCCCCCTGCCCGACAAAGTCAAAAAGATCTTCCAGGGTGGACTCCACCCGCTCTGTCTCATGGATAATGACATTCAGGTATTTTACCCACTCGGCGTCGACATTTTTCTTGCTCAGGATGCGGGAGACCCCGCCGATGGAGGTGATGGGGTTTCTGATGGTGTGGACCAGCTGGGCCGCCATATGGCCCAGGGCGGAATAGCGCTCCGCCTCGACCAGCAGATCCTTGCTCCGGTCGAGTTCCTGGTTCACCGCCTCAAGTTCGGCGATCTTACGCTGCCGCTCGCTGTGCAACCGGCTCTGCTCGATGGCCAGGCTGGCCTGGCTGGCAAAAAGCTCCAAGGCGCTGATGTGGCTGTCCTCAATGGACCGCCGGGTCACATAGTTATCGGCAATGATTACCCCGAAGGAGCGGCCTGGAGAGTACAACGGCACCACGACAAAGGAATCCTCGTCAAGGATATTGATCAGCTCCCTCGGCACACCAAGGGCAGGGAAAACCTCCTCCGTCTCCCTGCGCTCAAGGGGCATGGCCCCGTTGTTCCGCCTGCCGCCATTCTCGTTGCGCCGTTCCAGCGGCACGGGCACCCAGCCATTTTCCGGCGACACCCGGTAGCTTCTCCTGCCCAGCACGGCGCGCATCAGG
>JBAZSA010000099.1:0-9595 GCA_041662645.1 Desulfurivibrionaceae bacterium | reverse complement strand
TGAAATATGTATTTGGCCCGGTCAATTCCCGCCGCCTGGGAATTTCACAAGGCATTGATCTCGTCCCCCCCAAGATATGCAACTTCAATTGCATCTATTGCGAGATCGGCGCCACCACTACCCATACCTGTGTCCGCAAGGAATACATCCCGCTGCCCGAGCTGCTGGCGGAGATCGACATGGTGCTGGCCGACCGGGAGCTCCTGGCCCATCTCGACGTTTTCACCATCACCGCCAGCGGGGAGCCCACCCTGCACAGCGGCATCGGCAAGGTAATCCGTTATCTCAAGGAAAAAGCCGGCAAGCCGGTGGTGGTCCTGACCAATGGCGCCCTGCTGTATCTCCCGGAAGTGCGCCAGGATTTGCTCGCTGCGGACATCGTCATTCCCTCCCTTGATTCGGCCAGGGAGGAAAGCTACCGCCGCATCAACCGGCCGGCGGCCTGCTCGCCCCTAGCCGAGCTGATCGAAGGGCTCATCGCCTTCCGGAAGGAATTTTCCGGGAAATTCTGGCTGGAGATCCTCCTGGCCAAAGGGATCAACGACAGCCAAGAGGACATCGCGGCCCTGGTTGCGGCGGTGCAAAAAATCAGGCCGGACAAGGTGCAGCTCAACACCGTGGCCCGGCCGCCCCTGGAAAGTTTTGCCAAACCGCTGAGCCAAGCGGAACTGGAAGCGGTTGCCAGCCAGCTTCCCGGAGAGGTTGAGATCCTGGTTGATTTCACCACCCGGGAGCGGGAAAAATTCCGCACTCTTTCCGAAGACGAAATTGTTGAAATGCTGAAAAGACGCCCCTGCACTGCCAACGATGTCAGCGAGGCCCTCAATCTGGACCCGGACACCACGCAGATCATGTTACAACAACTGGCCGCCAGCGGCCGCATCATAGAGACGACACACCATGACAAACGATACTACCAAACCAGCAGATGAACGGCCAAACGGCCAAGGCAGCGAAAACAACGGCGAAGAGCGCTCAATCCTCTCCCGGGTAAGCAAATGGTTGAAAAAACCAGGCCGGCCTGGCGAGGAAGAAAGCCAAGCCGCAGGCCAGGCCTCCCGGTCGGAAACCCCGGCTTCAAACCGGACAGAATCCACCCAGGCCTCCGGCGAAACCTCCCGGCCCGAAGGCGAGGCTGCCTCCCCAGCGGGGCCCAAACCGCGCCGCCGGAAACGGCCGCCCCGGAGACGGTCGAAAGGGCCACGGCCTGAAGGCCAGAAAACCGAACCAGCCGCCGAAGGAGAGCAACCTCTCCTGCCCCCGGCTGAAACAATGGCGCAGGAGAAGCCCGCCGCCCCAACCAGACCTCCGCGCCAGCGCCCGCCCCGGAAACCCTCGGAGCGCGGCAAGGAAGTTTCCAAGCCCTCTGAAGGCAGGGCGCCGGTCAAAGGGGACACCACCCTGAAGCTCTTGATCAACACCGATGAGCCGGAAGAATGCCGCCTGGTCCTTCTGGAAAGCGGCAAGGTGGAATCCTTTTACGTGGAAACCGTGAGCCAGGCGCAGACCAAGGGCAACATCTACAAGGGCAGGGTCACGGCGGTGGAAGCCAATTTGCAGGCCGCCTTTGTCGACTACGGCACGGAAAAAAACGGCTTTCTCCCCTTCGGCGACATCCATCCGGAATACTACGCCACCGAGGTGGCGGCTGACACCCATTGGAAGGATCTGCCAATCCAGAGCGTCTTGAGCAAGGGCCAGGAGGTGCTGGTTGAGGTGGTCAAGGAGGCCACCGGCAACAAGGGCGCCACCCTCACCACCTATCTCTCCCTGCCGGGCCGCTACCTGGTGCTCATGCCCGGCAGCGACAGCGCCGGAATCTCCCGCAAGATCGAGTCCGAGGAAGAACGCAACAAGCTGCGGGAGATGATAGAGAGCGTCAGCATTCCCGAGGGCATCGGCTACATCATCCGCACCGCCAGCCAGGAGATCACCAAAACCGCGCTGGCCCAGGATGTCCGCTACCTGCTCAATCTCTGGAAGGAGATCAAGAAAAAAGGCCAGACCGAGAAAGCCCCGGCCCTGCTGCACAAGGAGCAGAACATCATCTCCCGGTTCCTGCGCGACCACTTCACCTCGGAGATCGAAGAGATCCTGGTGGACGACGAGGAGGCCCTGGCCCAGGTCAACAACTTCCTCGAACTGCTGCCCGCGGCCCAGCGCAAATCCACCGTTGCCAAGCTGCACAAGGGAACCCAGCCCCTGTTCCACCAATACCATGTGGAAAAACAGATCGAGCAGATCTACCAGCCCACCGTGCCCCTGCATTCCGGCGGCTCCATTGTCATCAACCCCACCGAGGCGCTGGTCGCCATCGATGTCAACTCCGGCCGCACCGGCAAGGACAAGAGCTTTGAAGACGCGATCTTCCTCGCCAACATGGAGGCAGCCGAGGAGTTGTCCCGCCAACTGAGGCTCCGCGATCTCGGCGGCCTCATCGTCGTTGATTTCATCGACATGCGCGACTCCAAGCACATCCGCGAGGTGGAAAAAAAGGTGCGCGATTGCATGAAGCGCGACAAGGCCAAGGTGGATTTTTCCAAGATCTCCAAGTTCGGCCTCATGCAGATATCCCGGCAGAAGATGGCCGCCCCGGTCGCGGTGGGCAGCTACCGGATCTGCCCCCACTGCCAGGGGCGCGGCATGGTCCGCTCCGTGGAAACCCAGGCACTGGTGCATTTCCGGCATATCCAGACCGGGGTTACCAGAAAAGAGGTCAAACGCGTGGTCTGCCGTCTGCCCATGGAGGTTGCCCAGTACATCCTGAATAAAAAACGTCAGGATATAATAGAGCTGGAACAGGAGCATCAGGTAGAGATCAACATTATCCCGGATCCGGCCATGCCGCCCACCGAAAGCAAGATCGATTTCCTCAAGGAATAATCCCGGCTCCAGCGCAAGGGGGGTAAAGGCGTTATTTTTGAAATAGGCGCGCCCCACAGGGAGGAAGAGAGGGCGACATGGCGGACGACAAGGCTTCCAAGGCAGGATACACCGTCCTGGTTGTCGATGACGTGGACATCATGCACATGGTTTTGCGGCAGATGCTCGGGATGCTCGGCTTTCCCAAGGTCATCTCGGCGTTGGACGGCAAGCGGGCGCAACGGATACTCGAGACGGAAAAGATCGACCTGATCATCTCCGACTGGAGCATGCCGGAGCTAAGCGGCATAGCGCTGTTGCGATTTGTCCGCAACAACACCGCCTGGGCACACATCCCCTTCATCATGCTGACCTCCGACACGGCCAAAAACTCCATCCTGGAAGCCAAAAGAGCAGGAGTGGACGACTACATCCTCAAGCCATTCAACGCGGCAACCCTGGAGGCAAAGATCAACGGGGTGCTCAAGCTCACCCCCCAGACTCCGGCTCAATAATCCGCTGTTCTTCCCCGGTGTCGGCAAACCGCAAGGCTGTCACTCTAAAGGCATCCTCCTGGGCCACGAAAGCCGCCAGAATATCGGGGTCAAAATGATGCGGCATGGTCCTGCCGTCTCCCTGGGTGATGATCCTTACCGCCTCCTGATGCGAAAAGGCCGGCTTGTAAGGGCGATTGCTGATCAGGGCGTCGTAGACATCCGCCAGGGCCATCAGTCTGCCGGCCAGGGGAATATCTTCTCCCTTCAACCCCAGGGGATAGCCTGAGCCATCCCACTTCTCATGATGGGTCTGGGCGAACTCCCTGGCGGTGCGGAGGAAGGAGTTGCCGCCCAGCTTCCTTTCCGCACCGGCAATGGCATCGTGCCCATAGCTGGTGTGCCGGGCCATTTCCCGGAATTCCTCCGCGGTCAACCCGCCGGACTTGAGCAGAATATTGTCCGGCACCCCCACCTTGCCGATATCGTGGAGGGGAGCCGACCGGTACAGGAGATCGATGGTGGTGTCGTCAAGGATTTCCCTGAACCTGGGGTGGCTGCGAAGATGGGTGGCCAGCAACAGGATATAGTGCTTGGTCCGCCTGATATGGTCCCCGGTCTCCGGATCGCGGTACTCGGCCAGGGCCGCCATGGAGTCGATGGTGACCTCCTGGGTCAGGGCCAGCTCCCTTGTCCGTTCCCGCACCCGCTCCTCCAGAAGCTCGTTCTGCCGGGCCAGCTGCCGCTGGGCCAAGCGCAGGGAGAGATGGGTCTTGACCCGCACCCGCACCTCCTCCACCTCAAAAGGCTTGGTGATATAATCCACCGCCCCGAGCTTAAACCCCTTGGCCTTGCTGGTGATCTCGGTGAGGGCGGAGAGGAAGATGACCGGAATGTCCCGGGTGGCAGGGGAGCTTTTTAGCCGGCGGCAGACCTCGTAGCCATCCAGTCCCGGCATCATGATGTCGAGGAGGACGAGATCCGGCAGCCTGCTGCGGCTGATATCCAGGGCGGTCTCTCCGTCCATGGCCACCATGATGTCATAGGCGCCGGCCATGGCGCCTACCAGGACATCGATGTTCTCCTTGGTGTCATCCACCAGCAACACCGTGCATCGGGAAAATTCTTTCATTCCGGGCCTCCATCTTCAAGGGCGGCGAGGAGCCTTTCCGCAAGTTGCCGGGCCTGCCTGAACTGATAATTTCCAATCGCCCGGACCAGGTTGTTTTTCTCAAGCTGGAGCGGAACAGGCCACTTGACCGTGTTGATCTTCGCAACATGTTCGGCACAGTGAATCGGTCTGTGGGCCTCAAGGTCGGGGAGCATGGTCGAAAGAAGAGCCCGTAGCGCCGCCGGGCCGGCAGGAGCTGCCTCGGACAGCTCTGGCGCGGGTGGCGATGGTTCCGCGACGGGCGGAAGATGGGCACGCAGTGCCTGGATGACCGCCTCATGGCTTTCCCTGAATGCGGCAAGGAGTTCCGGCGAGACCAGCTGCGCCTGGCAACCCTTTTCCAACTCCACGGTGAGGCCGAAGAGTTTCTGAGCGCAGATGGTCCCCACCACTCCCTTCAAGGCATGCAGCGCCTGACCGGCCTCATCCCAGCGCTGTTGCTGGACAAGTCCGGTGATGGTCTCCGCCGTTGTCGCATATCTTTCTGCAAACTGGCACAGGATATCCCGATAAAGGCGTGCATTGCCAAGGCGTTCCAGGCCGAGGGCCAGGTCAAGCCCCGGAATCTCCCGGGGCAGCCCGGCCTCCGCCGCTGATATTGCCTCTGGGGGCTGGATGCTCTCCGCTGGAATCTCCTTGAAGGGAAGCCATTTTGCCAGGGTGGCCAAAAGGGTTTTCGGATCAATGGGCTTGGTGATGTGGTCGTTCATGCCGGCCATCAAACTCAGCGCCTCAGCGCCCTTGATGGCATGGGCGGTCATGGCCACGATGGGCAGGGTCCTCAGCCGGGGCACCTCGCTGGCCCTTATGCGCCTAGTCGCCTCAAGGCCATCCATGCCCGGCATCTGGATATCCATGAGCACCAGATCGTACTCGTTCTTCAATACCATGGCCAGGGCTGCTCCGCCGTTGCCGGCGATCTCCACCACAACCCCGGCCCGCTCCAAAATCTCCCGGGCCACCTGTTGATTGATCTCGTTGTCCTCGGCCAGAAGGACCCGAGCCCCTTTGACCAGAGGCATCTGCGGATCGCTTTTCTCCCCCCCAACCATTGCGGCGGCTCTGGGGCGGCCGGAGTTGTACAGCTCCATGATTGCCTCAAGCAGGCCGGATCTGCTCACCGGCTTGGTTATCACCCTATCGCAGCCTGCCTCAAGGCAATGGCCGATGACCTCCTCAATTCTGGTTGAGGTGAGCACCATGATCTTGGGTTGGGCTGACTGTTCTGCCCGCACCGCCCGGGCCACATCCTCGCCGTTCATCCCTGGCAGGCAGTAGTCAAGCAGGATAAGGTCGAAGGGATTTTCGGTCCCTTTCTGGCGCAAGAGCTCCAGACACGCTTCGCCGCTGGCAACCGCCTCCACCGTGAAACAAAACGACTCCAGCGTCCTTTGCAGAATGGCGCGGGTGGAGGGATTGTCTTCCACCACCAGCACCCGGAGATTCCGCCTCTCTGGATGAGGGAGGAGCGGGACCGCTGGTTCCGGCGCTTCGGCGAGGGCCGCAGTAAAGGAAAAGGTGCTGCCCTGGCCCGGTACGCTTTTCACCTGCAACTCCCCGCCCATCAGCTCCACCAACCGCTTGCTGATGACCAGACCCAAACCGGTCCCGCCGTGGGTTCTGCTGATGGAGCCATCACCCTGGCTGAAGGGGGTAAAGAGCTTGCCGAGCTGTTCCTCGGTGAGCCCCGGGCCGGTGTCCCGGACGGAAAATTGCAGGATCAGCCGGCCGTGGATGCGCTCCTGGACGGAGATATCCACCACGACCTCGCCATGGCCGGTGAACTTGATGGCGTTAGTGGTCAGATTGAGCAGCACCTGGCCCAGCCGTACTGAATCGCCGATGAGCCGGTCCGGCACATCGGCGGCCACGCTGAACATGAATTCCACCCCCTTCTCCTGGGCCTTGAGCGTGGTGATGCTGGCCAGATCATCCAGCACCCTTTCCAGGGAGAAGGGATGGGGTTCGATTTCCACTCTGTGCGCCTCGATCTTTGAAAAATCAAGAATGTCGTTGATGATGCGCAGGAGATTATTCCCGGAGGTGGCGATCTTCGCGAGATAATCGCGCAATTGGGGTGACAGATCCATCTCCAGGGCAAGATGGCTGAGTCCGATAATGGCGTTCATGGGGGTTCTCACCTCATGGCTCATCCGGGCCAGGAAATCGCTTTTGGCCCGGTTGGCCTCTTGGGCTTCATCCCGGGCCAGGAGGATGGCCTCTTCCGCCTCCTTTCTGGCGGAGATGTCATTGACCAACCCCACGGCATGCCATTGCCCCTTGATCAGCAACACCGAAATGGAAAGTTCCGCCGGAAACTCCGTCCCGTCCTTGCGCAGAGCGCTCAACTCCACCTGGGTGCCCACTATGGCCCCGTCACCCTCTTGACGGAAGAGCGCGAAGTTTTCCTGAAACCCCTTCTGGTAGAGGGGCGGCGCGATCAGCCGGTGCAGATCCTGGCCAAGCGCTTCGGCCCGGGACCAACCGAAGATCTCCTCCGCCGCCCTGTTCCAGAAGGTGATGCACCCATCGCTGTCCATCATGATAATGGCGCTCAGGGCGGCGGAGGCGATACTCGCCAGCATTTCGGTACGTTCCCGCAGGGCGTCAGTCAGCTTCTTCCGTTCGCTGATGTCCTCCTTGACCGCGATGTAGCTGACCACCGTGCCGTCGTTGTCGGTGACCGGGGCGATGATGACATGTTCCCAAAAGAGAGTGCCGTCTTTCTTGCGGTTGCATATTTCGCCCTGCCAGGTTTTGCCGGCGGAAATGGCTTGCCAGAGTTCACGATAAAATTCCGGAGGGTGGACCCCAGACTTGAGGGCGCTGGGTTTCTTGCCGACCACCTCAGCCTGTGCGTAGCCCGTAACCTCGCTGAAGAAAGGATTGGCGTACTCGATGTGTCCCCCGGAATCGGTGATCACGATGGAGAGCGGGCTCTGCTCAATGGCTTTGTAGAGCCGTTTGAGCTGCTCTTCGTAAAGCCTTCGCTCACTGACATCCTCGACCGTGGGCAAAAAGTAGAGGGGTTCGCCGTTTTCATCCCTGACCAGGCGGATGGTCGTTCTGCCCCAAAAAGACTCTCCATCCTTGCGGAGATACTTTTTATCGGCGCCGGATACCCCCAGATCGCCGGCCAGGATTTTAGCCAAATGTTCGAGGCAGACCTCTCGATGTTCCGGCGAAATAAGATCGGCAAAGGACCGGGAACGCAGCTCCTCCTCGGAATAGCCGATCATCCGGCAAAACGCTTCATTGGCCGTGATGATGTTCCCTGTTACTCCTATCAGCGCGGCGCCGAACGGCGCCTTGTTGAAGGTAAGTTGCAGGCGGGCCTCGTTTTCCCGCAGAGTCCTGTTGGCTGCCTCCAGCTCCCTGGTGCGCTCCCGCACCTCTTCCTCAAGCCGGATCGCATGGTCGGCCTGCGCTTTTTCCCGCAACTCCTTTTCCTTGATCCGGCTGAAGGCAATGGAGATCTGGGCGGCCACCCCCACACAGAAATCAATCTCGGCGGGCGCCCATTGCCTGATCTTTCCCTGGGCCTCCAGACAGAGAACCCCGATGATTCCTCCTTCCTGCTTGAGAGGGATGTCGAGCATGGAGTGGATATCCAAGGGAATGAGGTAGTTTCCCGTGAATTCCCGGGTGATCGGATGAACTCTGGCATCCTCCGCAATAATCGGGGTATCGTGCTTGAGGGAGGCAGTGTAATTCGGGAATTGTACGGAAGAGAGAGTCTGCCCCTGGGAAAATTGCTTATCCGCCAACGCATGGAGGCAACAGCAGCATAGTTTGGCGCCATCCTCGCGGAACATCCACACGGAGACCCTGCCAACCCCCAAATGCTCGGCAAGCCAGGAGGTCACCATCTGGTACACCGGCTCCATGGCGGCGGCATCCCGGCAGAAGCGGCTGAACTGGGAGATGAACTGCTCCCGTTCCTTTTTTTCGGCGATAGTCTCCATGATGTGTTTCCGCGCCCTGTCGTAGCGGTGGAAAACCAAGATGGTGAGCAAGGCCAAGGCCATGCTTGCCAGGATCATGCCAACTTGGATCTCCAGGATAAAAGCCTTGTCCTGATCCCTGGACTGCCAGAGCACGGCTTCCAGGCTATTGGCGCTGTCGATTAGCTGGCTGAAGGTGTCATCGTATCGCAGAGCCAGGGCAGAAGAGGCCTCGTGGCCCGTCGAGGCATACAGCCGTTGGCGGCTCAGCAGGCGCAGGGCCTCAAGCTGCGTGATGATCTCCTGTAGATTTCCCTCAAGCCCGGCTGGGCTGTGATGATGGAGCAGCGACTCTTCTTTATTGGAGATGGGCAGCAGGCGGGCCTGTTCGATGGCCCAGTCCAACCGTTTCTCAACCACCCTGGGATCCTCCGGCTTATCTCCCGCGAGGATGGCCTCAAGGAGGAGATGGGCCGAGGTGGCGCCGACCCGGAGATTACTGAGATATTGGAGCTGCTGTTTGTGGAAATGCCCCAGACGGTCGGTGGAAAAAACGCTGAAAACCTGCATGGAGATGATGGCGACAAGAAAAAGCGCCGCAGCGATGCGTTTTCGCGACAGGGTGATGGTGGTACGATCCTTGATGGGGCGACTGGACATGCCTGGATCCTTCGGGTGTCAGCTGGGATTGAGGATGGATTTAGTGTTGATATTCATTACTATATTGTACGGCATCTGATTGTGCAAGCTTGCTCTGCCGGACAAGAAGGCGCGGCTTTTCATTCCTTTTCCAGATTACACTGCCGATGGGCAATCGCCGTCAAACGGAATGCGCAGGAATTTGAGCGGGTTGCGGTAATTTTTTACTCGACCATGATCAGTACGGCGTGTAGAGTTGGGGCCGCCGCCAGCCGAGGGGACAAGGAAAAAGGACAAAGGATTGGGGGGCAAGGAAGGCCGTCAACTCCTTCAGCTTCCCCCTTGAAGACAAGACATTTTCAGGGAGCGCCACCCCATGCAACGAGACCGGATCCGGGTCGCCCTGCTCTACCGCGGGCCGCAGCATGAAGGACGGGATGATTTTTCCTCCTTTGTCCCCATGGGGCTCTTCAATGTCCTAAAAA
>JBAZSA010000098.1:0-9600 GCA_041662645.1 Desulfurivibrionaceae bacterium | reverse complement strand
AGGATCACCAGGGGCGGATCAACCTTGAGCGGGAAATAGACCATGCCCATGGACCAGAGCAGGGCGGCTACGGTGAAGAGCATGTTCAGGCTGTCCGCCAGCCAGGGGATCCAGCCGGCGACAAAATGATACCGCTGCCCCCTGGTGAGGGCGGTTTGCCTGCCAAAGAGCAGGGCTTTGGCGTGCCGCCGCAGAATCTGCACCGCCCCGTAGGCCCAGCGGAAGCGCTGTTTCTTGAAATCGATGAAGGTGTCCGGCATCAGTCCCCGGCCATAGGTCTTGGGGATATAAGTAGCTTCGTAGCCGCGTTCAAAGATCTTCAACCCCAATTCGGCATCCTCGGTGATGCACCATTCGGCCCAGCCACCCACCTCTTCCAGCACGGATTTGCGGACCATGGTCATGGTGCCGTGCTGGATGATGGCGTTGCGTTCATTGCGGGTCAGCATGCCGATATAGAAAAATCCCTTGTATTCGGCGTAGCACATGGCCTTGAAAAGATTTTCCCCGTCGTCCCGGTAATCCTGGGGCGCCTGGGCAATGGCCAGGGAGGGCTTGGCAAACTGGGGAGCCATGTCCTTGAGCCAGTCTGGGGTTACCATGTAATCACTGTCGATGACCGCCAGAATCTCGGCCTCGGGCGCGGTATTTTTCAGGGCGAAGTTCAGCGCTCCTGCCTTGAACCCGGCAAGCGGGGCCACATGAAAGAAACGGAACTTGGGTCCGAGTTTCTGGCAGTGGGCCTCCACCGGTTGCCAGACAGCCGGGTCCTTGGTGTTGTTGTCGATAACCAGGACCTCGTAGCGGGGGTAGTCCAGCTGGGCCAGGGCGTTCAGGGTCTCGATCAGCATCTCGGGCGGTTCGTTGTAGGCCGGCACCTGGACGGAGACCATGGGCAGCTGGTCATCTTCCAAGTGCTGCGGGATAAATGGACGGCGCCACTGGGAAAGCCAGGTTGCCTCCGCCCATTCATGGGCCTCGGCCAGAAGAACCACCACAACCCCGACCATGCCGATCACCATGAGAATGCCGATGAGGATGGTGGTTGGGTTGAGGTACTGTCTGGTGTAGGTGTAAACGATCCACACCGCCCCGGTTGAAGCGGTGAAGGCAATGGTGGCAAGAAAGCTGCGGCCTCGGGTGCGCAGGGTTTTGCTGTCGATCAGGAGAAAGGCGAAGGTGATGATGGCGATGATCGCCGAGATTCCGGCCAGCACGCGCCATTCGGGAATCTTGACAATGGGCTCGATGAAGGGGAATTTGGGCTGGCGGTTGACGTCGTAAACGCCCCAGTATGCGCCCACCGAGCCCTCGCTTCCTTGTTTCCAGGGCTGGTCAAAAGCCTCCATGACATAGTAAATGTATTTTTCCTGTTCGGCTTTGGCCAGAAAACGGCGGAGAAAGATGGCTTCGTTGGCCGGAGACGCCACGGCCAGCTGACGGGTTCTGCCGTTGCTGGGCCAGCCCACCTCGCCGATCACCACCTGTTTGCCCGGGAATTTTTGTTTCAACATGTTCATGTGCTTGACGATGTAGTCAATGGATGCCGCCATCTCCACGCCTTCCCAATAGGGCAGCATATGGGTGGCTATGTAGTCTACATGTTCGCCGAGTTCCGGATATTTCATCCAAATATGCCACGGCTCGGCAGTGCTCACCGGAACTCCGACGGCTGCCTGCACCCGATCGAGATAGGCCATGAGCTGTTCCGGGGTCAGGTCGCCCCGGAGAATCGACTCGTTGCCGACGATGATCCGGATCACATTCTTGCGATTTTCCTGGGCGACCCTGATGGCGGTTTCGATCTCCACTTCGTTTCTTTCCAGATCGCTGGTCAGCCAGGCGCCGAGGGTCACGTTGAGTCCGTGTTTGCGCGCCAGTCTGGGAATTTCCGCCAGGGAGCCTTCCTGGGTATAGGTCCGGACCGCGTGGGTTTTCTTGGCCAGCAGGGCCAGGTCCGCGTCGATCTCCTCCTCGGTGGGCAGGACATGGTCGATGGCGCTCTGCCACTCGCGGAACGGCGAAAAGGAAAAACCCTGGATGCGGTTGGGCCAGCGGGGTTCCTGCGCCGGTTGATTGACAAAGGCCCAGATGCTGCTGGAAATAACCGCGATCGCGATGGCAATGAGGAGGTTCGCCCTGGTCATATGGCTCTCTTGTGCGTGAATTGTTTCTGCAGGCGCACGGGCTGCTGGCTGGGGAAAAACAGCGGCGAGGAAGGCCTGTTCCTAGACCCGGCGTCTTGTTTGGTCTGTGAGAAGATGTGCGGGGTTGAACCCATTTTTTTTTGAATACGCGTATGGGGGGAAAGTGCTGGAAATTACACCATGAATAGTACCAGTATATACGTCTGAAGGGGGTTGCTTGTCAATCCTGTTCATGGGCGGGGGATTTTTTTTCGGGAAAGCGGAAATTGTCGCCGCGAATACTGCTGTTGACGGCGACGAAATGGGCGCAACGGTCCGGATTGTTTCGTAACATTTCCCCGATATGGTATGATGTCAAGGTTTCCCCCTGATTGTCCCTGCACCTGGAGAGATGCGCCCCATGTCCTTTCAGCTCGAAACCACCTTTACTCCCGCCGGAGACCAGCCTGCGGCCATCGACCTCCTGTGCCGAGGGCTTACGGAAGGGTTGCCGCATCAGGTTCTCCTTGGGGTCACCGGCTCGGGCAAAACCTTCACCGTGGCGCAGGTCATCGCCAAGACCGGCCGTCCGGCCCTGGTCATGGCCCCCAACAAAACCCTGGCCGCCCAGCTCTACTCGGAGTTCAAGGAGCTGTTTCCCAATAACGCGGTGGAGTATTTTGTCAGCTACTACGACTACTACCAGCCCGAGGCGTACATCCCCTCGTCGGACACCTATATCGAAAAGGACTCCGCCATCAACGAGGCCATCGACAAGATGCGCCATTCGGCGACCCGGGCGCTGCTTACCCGGCGGGACGTGATCATCGTTGCTTCTGTTTCCTGCATCTACGGTCTGGGCTCCCCGGAGGAGTACAAGAGCATGCATCTCCTGCTCAAGGAAGGGGAGGAGTATCCCCTGGAGGAGATGCGGCGCAGGCTGGTTCATATGCTTTACGAGCGCAACGATCTCGACTTTCACCGCGGCACCTTCCGGGTGCGGGGTGATGTGCTGGAGATCTTCCCTGCCTATGAGGAGGACCGCGCCGTCCGGGTGGAGTTTTTCGGCGACACCATCGAGGCGATCAGCATAATCGATCCCCTGCGCGGTAAGGTGTTGGAGCGGTTCTCCGAGATGACCGTTTTCCCGGGCAGCCATTTCGTCACCTCCAAGGACCGGCTGCAGCGGGCCACGGCCACCATCAAGGAGGAGCTTCGGGAGCGGCTCGCCTTTTTTCAGGCGAATAACCGGCTGGTCGAGGCCCAGCGCTTGGAGCAGCGCACCATGTTTGACCTGGAGATGCTCCAGGAGCTGGGGTATTGCCACGGGATCGAGAACTACAGCCGTCATTTTACCGGCCTGGCGCCCGGCGAGCCGCCGCCCACCCTGCTGGATTACTTCCCCCCTGATTTTGTTCTCTTTGCCGACGAATCCCATGTGACCATCCCTCAGGTGCGGGGCATGTACCGGGGGGACCGCTCCCGCAAGGAAACCCTGACCGAATTCGGCTTCCGGCTGCCGTCTGCCCTTGACAATCGGCCCCTGATGTTTGATGAATTCGCGGCCCGCATACCCCAGGCGGTCTATGTTTCCGCGACCCCTGGGGATTTCGAGCTGGAAAAAGCGGAAGGGCGGGTGGTGGAGCAGCTGATCCGCCCCACCGGCCTTCTGGACCCGAAGATTGTGGTCCGGCCGGCAACCAATCAGGTGGATGATCTGCTGGAAGAGGTGCGGCTGCGGGAGGAGCTTGGCGAGCGGGTGCTGGTCACCACCCTGACCAAGCGGATGGCCGAGGATCTTACCGAGTATTACGAAAAGCTCGGGGTGCGGGTGCGCTACCTGCACTCGGACATCAAAACCATGGAGCGCATGGAATTGATCCGCGACCTGCGCCTCGGGGAGTATCAGGTGCTGGTGGGTATCAACCTTCTCCGCGAGGGGCTGGATATCCCCGAGGTCTCATTGGTGGCGGTTCTGGACGCGGACAAGGAGGGATTCCTGCGCAGCGCTCGTTCGCTGATCCAGACCTGCGGCCGGGCGGCCCGGAATGTGAAGGGCATGGTGATTCTTTACGGAGACCGGATCACCGATTCCATGCGCCAGACCATGGACGAGACCGAGCGGCGCCGAGCCATCCAGGCGGAATACAATACAGCCCACGGTATCACTCCGGAGAGCGTGCAGTCGCGGATCAAGGATCTCATGGATACGGTGTATGAGAAGGATTATGTGACCGTTCCGGTGGCAACCGGCGAAGCAGGGCCGCAGTACGCAACCCTGGCGGAATTGCGCCGGGAGATGAAGTCGCTGGAAAAGGAGATGCTTGCCGCAGCCAAGGAGCTTGCCTTTGAGGATGCGGCATCCCTGCGCGATCAGCTCAAGAAACTGAAGGAAATGGAACTTGCATGGCTGTGAAAAAAGGTTTTTTGTATACAGTATTGCTGGCCATTGTGCCACACCTCCATGCTGCCTTAAGTTGGGCGCTTTTCGCCACCTGCAGGATCCGGGTGCATGGGGGTGAAAACCTGGCACGGTGTGAGGCGCAGACAAAGCCCTTTGTCGGGGTGTTCTGGCATTACAGCGTGTTTGCCGCGGTTGAACTCATCCGCGGGCGGGGCCGCGGTTGGGGCGCCATGGTCAGCGCCAGTCAGGATGGTGAATTTGTTGCCCGGATTCTTGCCCGCCAGGGAGTCGTTGCGGTGCGCGGTTCCCGGAACCGGGGCGGGCTTTCCGCGCTCAAGGGGCTGATTGGTTTGCTGCGCCAGGGGCATAACGCGGCCATCGTTGGTGACGGTTCCCAGGGGCCACCCCGGGTAATGCAGGCCGGCGCCATCCTGTTGGCCAGCAAAAGCGGTGCGCCCATCCTGCCCATGGCGGTGGCGGCGGACCGTTACTGGGCCTTTCGCAGCTGGGATCGTACCCTGCTGCCCAAGCCATTTGCCCGGCTCGACCTCTGGTATGGCGACCCCATGATTGTTCCGGAAAAAGCCGGTGCCGAGGCGATCGAGCAATGCCGCCTGGAGATGGAGCTTCGGCTTAATGGTTTGTATGCCCAGGCGTGGGGCGAGTTTGGCAAGGACGCTCATGACGGCGCGTAGCCACCGTTTGGGCAGGGGAGGTTCATTGTTGCGATGCAACACACTCTGAAAAACAAAAGCGTCCTTGCCGGTTTTTTTCTACTGGTGGTGACGGCCATCGGCACCTTGGGCTATTACCTGCTGGGATACTTGGAGCATGGGGGTCCTCTGTGGGCGCTGGGCGATTGTTTCTACATGACGGTCATCACCCTCACCACCGTGGGCTTCGGGGAGATTCTTGACCTGGCCAACGTGCCCGGGGCCAGGATTTTCACGATCTTCATCCTCTTGAGCGGCCTGGGGCTTGCCGCCTATTTTGTTTCGACCCTCACCGCTTTTTTGGTCGAAGGCGAACTCACCAATGTGTTCTGGAGAAAAAAGATGGCGCAGCAGATTCGTAAACTTTCCGGCCATATCATTGTCTGCGGGGTGGGGCGCATCGGCTGTTCCATCATGGAAGAACTGCAGCGTACCCATACCCCCTTTGTGGTTATAGATCAGGATGAGCAGCGGATACGGAAATTCCAGGCGCAATTCGGCAATTTTCCGGCGGTGGTGGGTGATGCAACCCATGCCGGATACCTGGAGGAAGCCATGTTGGCCACGGCCAGGGGTGTTATTTCCACCCTGAGCGATGACAAGGACAATCTCTGCGTGGTGGTGACCTGCCGGCAGTTCAATCCCAAGCTGCGCATCATCTCAAGCTGCAAGGATGCCGAATTCGCCGGCAAGCTTGAGCTGATCGGGGCCGAGGTGGTGATGCCCAACGCCATCGGCGGGCTCCGGATCGCTTCCCAGATGCTGCGGCCCCAGGTGGTCGGGTATCTCGATCTGATGCTGCGGGACAAGAACTGCCCGGTCCGCATCGAGGATGTCACCCTCTCCGGCCGGTCGGACCTGGTTGGTAAGCCGTTGAGCGCGATCAATTTTGATGATTTCGGGCCGTTGCTGGTCATGGCCATTATCCGCAAGGACAATGCGCATCCCTTGTACAACCCGCAGCGGACAGTCGGATTGCAGGAAGGCGACACCCTGGTGGTGCAGACGGATATCGATTCCCTGGAGCGGTTCCGGCGGCTGCATGCCTGAGCGTTATGTGTGAAGTAAAAAAAGAAGGGGGGCGGGACATGTGTCCCACCCCCCTTCTTTTTTTGAAGATGAAGCCCGGAGAGGGCCGTCGGTCGTTTAAGCCAGCTGGCTCAGGATCGCCTCGGTTACTGCCTTGATGGAGGTTGAACCATCCACGGAGATAACCTTGGCGCCGCCGGCCTTCTTGAAGTAGTTGACTGCGGCCATGGTGCCGGTCTTGGTGTCGTAGTAGATGTCGTGCCGCTTGTTGATGGCATCCTCGTCCTGGTCGTCAGCCCGGGCGCTCAAGTCGCCACCGCACACCCGGCAAACCAACTTGCCGTCTTTTTCCACCGGCTTGATGGCGTCGAAGGCGATGTGGTTGGGGTGATTGTTGTCGTTGGCGCAGAGGCGGCGGCCCATGATCCGATCCTTGGCGATCTGGCGGTCCAGCAGAATCTCCACCACATAGCTCAGCGGCATATCCGCTTCTTTCAGCGCCTTGTCAAGCGCCTCGGCCTGGGCCAAGGAGCGGGGGAAACCGTCCAGAAGCCAGCCTTTGTCCTTGGATTTTTTCAGGGTCTCAAGGACCATGGGGATGGTGATCTCGTCGGGAACCAGGTCGCCGCGTTCGATGAACGCCTTGGCCTTCATGCCCAGCTCGGTGCCGCCCTTGATGTGCTCGCGGAAGATGGCGCCGGATTCAATATGGTTGATGTTGTACTTGTCCTTGACAATGGCGCCCTGGGTGCCCTTGCCGCTTCCATTTGGCCCGAAAGCCAGGATGTTTACCGCCATGACGATTCTCGTTTATCAATACAGTATATGTTGGCGGGAATGCCTGATGCCCCCCGCTCCATGGACATGAATGAGTATTCACTCAAGGAAGAAATAGGTGATGACTATATACCAAAAAAATGATTGGGGCCAGAAAAAATGATGACCCGATAAAAAAGGGAAAGAGGTCAGCGGATGGGCTTGACCCATCGGCGCAGCGCCGTAACAAAAAAACAAAAAAATGCAGTGGCAACCGTGGCCGGTCGCTTTCGCTTTCAGCTGTAATCGCGGTGTTTTTGCGACTTCAACAAAAAATATTTTTTCAGGGAAGATCAGAGGGGGACGGGCGAAGCGATTGTTGTCACCGGCGGGTGAAAGGCGTGGGCAGGGACGCTGCAAGGCTCGGCAGGAGTCTTGCGGAGGTAGTTCAGCGTTTTGGCCGACTCAGCTTGCGTTGTGCAAGGCACAGAATTCTTTAATCAGCAGTTTGCGGGCGACCAGTTCCAGCTTGAAATAGAAAGGGCTTTGCATAAGGATCTGTATGGCTTTTTGCTGGGTCATGGTAGTCTCTCCTCGGAATGGGTGATCGCTTCATCCGCAGTATCATTTGCTTATCTCATCGGAGATTTTACGGGAAAACTTGATTGGGAAAAAGAAAAGGGGCGCGGGTTCGCGGCGGGGGGGCAAACGATCCTTGCCCCCAGCTGCATTCTTACTCGTTGATACCATTGGAAAAATACAGCATAATGTGATTTATATAGTACCGTATCCGGATGGGGTGCGCCGTTGTTGTTATCGTTGCAACGGATACTGCTCCTGAGGCTGGGCTGTCCCGGCAGGAAAATTTTCGAGGGATGCATGCAAAAAATCTTTTTCGCCGTATTCATGTTGGTCATAATTTTGTGCATCGGTACGTCCGGATACATGCTGATCGAACACGGCTCGTTGCTCGACAGCCTGTACATGTCGGTGATTACCATCACCACGGTGGGTTATGGGGAGATTATCCCCTTAAGCCCGGCGGGAAGGGTCTTTACCATCTGTCTTATCCTGGCCGGGGTCGGCTTTGTCCTCTATCTGGTGGGCGAGGTCACGGAATCCATGGTTGAAGGCGGATTGCGGAAAATCATGGGGAGGAACAACATGGAAAAGCGGGTGGCAGCCTTGAAAAACCACTACATTGTTTGCGGTTTTGGCCGTATCGGCAAAGTGATCTGCAAGAACTTCAAAGAAAACAAACTTCCCTTTGTCATCGTGGAAAGCGACCCAGAGGAGGTGCAGAAAATCGATGAACTCGGTTATCTGGCCCTGCTCGGCAGCGCTTCCAGCGACGAGATGCTGCTTAAAGCGGGGATCAAGCAGGCCAAAGGTCTGATCGCCGTGGTCTCCTCCGATGCGGAAAATGTGTATATCATTCTCTCGGCCAGGGGGTTGAACCCCAATCTTTTCATCATGGCCCGTTCCAGCGGGGCGGAAGGTTCGGAAACCAAGTTGCTGCGGGCTGGCGCCGACAAGGTGACCTCCCCGTATTTTATCGGGGCTTGCCGCATGGCCCAGCTTGTTGTGCGGCCAACAGTGGTGGATTTTCTCGATCTCACTGTGCATGGCAGTGAGCTTGGTCTGCGCCTTGAAGAGCTGCGTGTTTCCGAGCATTCAGCCCTTGTCGGCAAGAGGCTGATGGACTCCGGACTGCGCAAGGAGTATGACCTCATTGTTGTCGCCATCAAGAGGGAAGAGGGGGAGATGCACTTTAACCCCAAGCCGCAAACCCCTATCCTCCCCGGAGATATTCTGGTTGTACTTGGCGAGCATGCGCATATTGCGGCGCTTGAAAAACAGCTGTGAGATGACGCAGTTGTGATATAGTGTAAGCATTGTCAATAGGGCCGTGAAGATTTTTTCTTCCTGGCCGATAGGATAAAAGAAAGGGGCTTTCATCCCGTTTTTTCATTTTTCCGTGGGTGGCACGAGCAATGGCAAGTGAAAAACTTTTCAAAGGCGGGGTAGATATCCAGAATGGCGCTTTTATTCTGAAGGTTACCAAGGACCGCCTCCAGGCCGTTGTCATGCCAAAAGACGCCAGGGCGGGGGTGCCGCTGGCCCAGGATCTGCTCCAGCGTGAACTTGCCGAGAACGGGATTGTCGGCGGGGTGTTGCCAACTCCCGAGCCGGCGGGAGGAGGGGCATTCTTTGTGGCCAAAGGGGTTGCCCCGGAGCCTGGCGAGAACGCCAGGGTGAAAATGCATGTCAAGCCCGCCATCCCCGGCCCGCAGCGAACGGACCCGGATAAGGATCAGGTGGATTACCGCGAACTCGGCAGCATCGTCAATGTCGCCAAGGACAGGCTGCTGCTGGAAAAGGTATCGCCCAGCCAGGGAAAGGCCGGCCAGGATGTCTTTGGGGTCAGCATCCCGGCCAAGCCGGGGAAAGACAGCAAGCTCAAGTATGGCAAGGGGGTCACCCTTTCGCCTGACGAGACAAAAATCTTTGCCGCCCTTGACGGAAAGTTTGTCATGTCCGAGGGAAAACCCTCGGTCTTTGGGGAACACTC
>JBAZSA010000097.1:0-9648 GCA_041662645.1 Desulfurivibrionaceae bacterium | reverse complement strand
GTATGGCGTGATCTCATGTGAGGCCAGAACGCCTTTTCGAAAGGCGGACTCAAGCCACCGCAGTTGCATTTCCGGGCTTTTGGCAACAAAGGGCAGGTATTTTTCATACCATTTCCTTTTTTCCACCACCGCAGCTTCTGCGCCTGTGACCATGATTCCTCCCTTACTCAGGAGAGCCAAGCCTCTCCTGTATTTGCCCATGACATATCATGGCCGTGTCCTCTTTCCTTTACCCCCACAGGCTGTCACCGGCAAGTTTTTTTGTCCCGGCCCCACATATTGCTGAAATCGCAACAACCCGCGATTTTTTCCTTTTTTACGAATCCGCGATATTTTCATTTGCCCCCGGCGCCAACCGTCCTTATTTTCCTTTTATCAAGGAGGGCCTGGACACGTGAAAAACATCGCCACCGAAGAACATATCATTACCGGAAAACCATTCTACCTGGAACAGGCGGAAGAATTGCACATCGCCAGAACCGCGTACAACAACGGCCTGCCGATCCTGCTAAAAGGCCCGACCGGCTGCGGCAAAACCCGGTTCATGCAGCGGCTGGCCTGGGAACTCGCCCGCCCGCTCATCACCGTCTCCTGCCATGACGATCTTTCCACCAGCGATCTGGTCGGCCGCTTTCTCATCAAGGGCGGGGAAGCGGTTTGGATGGACGGGCCGCTCACCAAGGCGGTGCGGACCGGAGCCATCTGCTATCTTGACGAGATCGTTGAGGCCAGAAAGGACACCACCGTGGTCATCCATCCCCTGGCTGACGATCGCAGGGAACTGCCCATCGAAAAACTGGGGGAAACCCTGACCGCACCGCCCGAGTTCATGCTGGCCATCTCCTACAATCCGGGCTACCAGAGTGTGCTCAAGGATCTCAAGCAATCCACCCGCCAGCGTTTCGTTTCCTTTGAATTCAACTACCCTCCGCCCGAGCTGGAGGCCAGTATTGTCCGGGAAGAATCCGGCATCGAGCAACCGCTGGCGGAAAAACTTGTCCGGCTGGCAACCATGACCCGGAGCCTGAAAGACTCGGGACTGCAAGAAGGAGCAAGCACCCGGCTCCTGATCCATGCAGGAAAACTCATCAAAAGCGGAATCCCCCCGCGCACTGCCTGCAAGGCCACGATCACCGAAACCCTGACCGATGACCATGAAATGCTGGCAGCCCTCGAGGAGATAACCAGCTCCCTCTTTTAAGCGGAGGCACCCCCCTGGACCCACGCGAACTCAAAACCAGGTTTTCCCAAGCGATCCGGCCGGACATCCTCAACGACTGGGAGATCGAAGAGATGACCGAGCCCTTGCAGGGGTTGCCCGATGCGGCGCTGCGCGAAATTTTCCGCCAGATTACCGCGATCTGGCCGGTGAGCCATGCCCTGTGCAATAATTTTCTGCAGGCGGTGACACAGGGACTTACCTGCCTGCACCACTCCCAGCTTGGTGACTGGGTCAAGGCCATCCTTGCGGCCTATGAATCCGGGGGGCTGCACCAGGCCAGGCAACTTCTCGAACGGGTGGAGGAGACCTTTCTCTGCGCGATCAGGGGCGAAACCGGCATCAACCTTGCAGAGATCACCGGCCGGCTGCAACCCTATGCCACCGGGCTTGCCGGGCATCCGCTGGAGCTGCTCCCCGGCCCGGAGATCTACACGGATACTGCCGCGGTCTATCTCCCTTCCAGGATCGCCATATTTCCAAAACAGACGGACAATTTCCTGCTCTACAAACTCATCATCTCCTTTCAGTGGGCCTTCACCGCCATCGGCACCTTTTCCCTCCATCTCCATAAGGGCTCCCCGATGATTACCGCCGCCACCCAAAAATACCACACCGTCTTCTCCGCCGAATCCGCAGGCCTCAACGACTTCTTCAACCTCTTCCCTGAGCCATCCGTTGCAGCCCATCTTTTCCATCTTGGAGAAACAGCCCGGGCCACCGCCTTTCTTCAAGAAAGGCTTCCGGGCCTCATGCGGGAAAGCGGCCCGCTCTTCCAGAACCTTGCCCGGACAATCCCCCAGGGCACGCGGAACTCAACCGGAGATCTGCAAAGGACCATCCTCTTCCACGCCGCGCAGGGTCCCGGCGAAGGGTCTTCCGCAGCCACACCTTTTAGTAGATTATTTCAAGGCGATGCAACCAGCCAAGATTCCGCCTGCTTTGCGGCGGAGGCTTATGACCGGTTCCGCAACCAGGTAAAGGAATCCTGCCCGCCCCTGATCTTCCAGGGAGTGCTGCGGCCGACCGAGGTGCTGGCGGTACAGCGGCAAAAAAGAGCGGCGGCCAAGGAGCAATTCATCAAGGCGCTCGCCGCCATCATCAGCGACCAGCCTCCCCGGGAGCTCCCCCACGAAAAAGAAGAAAACGAAGCCCTGGGCGCGGGATTTCCCGAACTCGAAGGCCAGACCGCCGCCCTTATTTCACCCGAAGGGGCGGGGAAAGACCTCCCGGACACGGAAACGCAAGGAGAGAAAACCCTGGAGTTCATCACCATCGACGACAGCCAAATCGATCTTCCGGAGACACTTAAAAAACTGGCCCGGGAGATCGTCGAGGATCTCGGCCAGATTCCTTCCCAGTACATCTCCAGCGCCAAGCAGGCTGCGGGCAAGGGGGTGGCACAGGGAAACGCTCCCCCTCCGCAGGGAGGCGAGGCCCTTACCGGAGCCGGGCTCTTCATCTATGACGAATGGGACTACCGGCGCTCGGGCTTCCGCAAGAACTGGTGCTCGCTTGCCGCCAAAAAAATCATTCCGGTCGCAGGTACTTTTGTCGGCAACACCCTGGAGAAATACCGCGGCCACCTGGTCCGGCTCAAACGCCAGTTCGAAATGATGCGCAATCAAGAACGCTTTGTCCGGCGGCAAAAGGACGGGGACGAAATCGATCTCGACGCCCTCATCGAAACGCTTGCCGATATCAAGGCCGGGCTTTCCCCCTCGGAGGAACTCTTTATCCGGCTGGCCCGGGACAAACGCAACATCAGCGCCCTCTTTCTCGTTGACATGTCCTCCTCCACCGAGGGCTGGGTCAACACGGCCATCAAGGAAGCCCTGATCCTCTTGTGCGAAGCCCTTGAAGTTCTGGGCGACACCTATGGCATTTACGGGTTTTCCGGCATGCGCCGCACGCGCTCCGAGTTGTTTCAGATCAAGGATCTTGCCGAACCATACAACGATGCGGTGAAGGGGAGGATTGCCGCCATTGCCCCCCAGGAATACACGCGGATGGGGCCGCCCATCCGGCATCTGGCCAAACTCCTTGCCGAAAGCGATGCCAAAATCAGGCTGCTCATCACCCTGTCGGACGGCAAGCCCGAGGACTATGACGACTACAAGGGGGATTACGCCATCGAGGACACCCGCCACGCCTTGATCGAGGCCAAGGCCCAGGGGGTGCATCCATTCTGCATCACCATTGACAAAGAGGCCCACGCCTACCTGCCCCATATGTACGGGGAGGTGAATTACATCTGCATCGACGAGGTCGGAAAACTCCCCAATCGGATTCCAGAAATCTACCGGGGCCTCACCTCCTGACCCCCTACAAAAAATCCGGCCCGGAATTATCCGGCCGGATTTCTCATCGTCCTGTTTCCAAGAAGCTGTGGTTACGAAAACAACCGCAAAAAGCTAACACAGCCGCCGCCTGATTTCTTGGGGGCTTCTCCTGCCTGGCTCGCGCACCCAACAACTCCTGCCAACACTGCCGCACATAGCAACACGGTAATGGTTTTTGCCCCACGCAACCATAGAACTTTCACATTTCGCATGAATCTTCTCCTCCGGATCAAAAATAATTTCTTTATTGCTTTGAGCAAGCCGCTGCCACACGCGAGCGGCCTCGCAAGGTAACGCAGATCCCAGGAGATATTCAAATCGAAAAAAAAAGCGATTGCCTTCTCGGACAATCGCTTTTTCCTATGACTATGACGCTACGGCTTAACGGCGATCCCCCAAGAAACGGAGCAGCATGAGGAACAGATTGACAAAGTCGAGATACAGGGCCAAAGCCCCCATGATCGCGCCTTTCCGGATCGCGGACTGGCCGTTTTCCATGATCCCGCCCGAGCCGAGCCGGGTAATCTTCTGCACGTCATAGGCGGTAAGGCCGGTGAAAACAATCACGCCGATGGCGGAAACCACCCAGGAAACCATGGAGCTGGCCAGGAAGATATTCACCACCGAGGCGATCACTATGCCAATGAGCCCCATGAACAAAAAGGAACCCAGGCTGGTGAGATCTTTTTTGGTCACCGTGCCGTAGATCGCCATGGTAACGAACATGCCGCCCGCGACAAAGAAGGTGGTGGCCACGGAGGCGCCGGTATAGAGCAGGAGGATCGCGGAAATGGTCGCCCCGTTCAGGATGGAATAGGCCAGAAAAAGATTGGTCGCCATCATGGCGGACATCTGTTCGATCCGGGCGGAGAGATAGATAACCATGCCAAGTTCACCGAAAATCATGCCATAGAACACGATCTTGTTGCCGAAGATTGCCTGCTGCAAGGCCGGAGTGCTAGCGACCAGCAAGGCGGTGAGACCGATGAGGCCAAGGCCAATGGCCATCCAGTTGAAGACCTTGGCCAGAAAGAGGGTTGCCGCCTGGGAACGGGACTGGTCAATAACCATTGATCTGCCATTGTCACTGCTGTACATAATTTCTCCTTACCCTGAAAAATTTAAAGTTGCGAGACAGCTGCCCAACACAATAATCATTTCACAAAAAGACGCCACTATTCCGCGCTGATCATCTTCACCAGTGGCATTTCCGGGTCGTATTCCTCCAGCGCGATGTTGACCGCCGCGGTTATGGGCACGGCCAGCAGCATGCCGACCCCACCCCACATCCAGCCCCAAAAGATAAGGGCGAACAGAACCACCAGCGGACTAAGATTAAGACCGCGGCCCATGATTTTTGGTTCCATATAATTTCCCACCACAAAGTGAATGACAACAAGCACGCTGGCCACCAGCAGGGCAAACCCCGGCGAGCCGGACTGGAACAGGGCCATAATCACCGCAGGCACGGTGGCGAGGAGCGCCCCGATATTGGGAATAAAATTCAGCAAAAAGGCGAGAACCCCCCACAACAGGGCAAACTGGACGCCAAACAGCCAAAGGGCCATGCCGGAAAGCACTCCGGCAATCAGGCTCAACAACGTTTTCAGGCCAAGATACTCCTCAATCGATTGACTGATCCTTCCCCCGACCCTGATGATTTTTCCGGCCCGGCGCTGACCAAAGGCATTCCGCAACCGGGTTTCCATTCCATCCCGTTCGGCCAGCATGAAGATCAGAAACAGCACCACCCAGACAAGATTGCCTATGAAATGGAAAAAAGATCCCCCGGCAGCATGCAGAAATGTACCCAACGGCTCCATCTTCTTGCCTTCAACTGTGCCGATAAACGCATCCAGGATCTCCTTTCCCTGCTCCACCGTTATGCCAAAGGCATTCAGCTCAATGGCCGCATACTCGGAGAGCTTCTGTTTAAAGACAGGAAGCTGGCCGACAAATTCCATGATGTTCGCCTGCAACAACCCCCCAACCCAGTACAGCCCATCAAGAATAAAGGAAACGACCAACAGGATGCGGAGCCAACCAGGAACCCCAAACCGCCGGAGGAATTCCATGGGGATACCCACCGCGAAAAAAACGAGAATCGCGACACTCAGGGGAATAAAGATAAAGGAAAGGGTTTTCACGATAAGCGTGACAAGCACCACGATCACCAGCCAGGCGGCCCTCTCCTGAACCCCATATTTCACCACGGTTGTATCCTGCTCCATCACGGGCTCCCATTATTGAATATCGATCAAAGACTCAGCATCTCTCCCGGCTCCGGCAGAAAAACCCCAGGAACACCGCTTTCCCGCAGAATCCGATGAATCTCCTCTTTTTCCCGCTCATAATGCGCAACATGCACGATTGCCAGTTTTTCGCAACCTGCCTGGTGCGCCAAATCAAGGCATTCGGCAAGACTGCCGTGGTTGGCGGTCTGCCCGGCAACCCGATAAGCCTCATGCACCACAAGAGTGCATCCCTTTGCCAGACTGGCTGACGCCACGGTTGGCCGCCCATCCCCACTGTAGAAGACCGATTTCCCGCCACCACTCAACTTAAGGGCAAGGCATGGCTGCGAGTGTTCCGTGGCGGCCACCTGCCAGAGAAATCCAGCGCCCTGAAAAGAACCGCCATCCTCAATCTCGCGATACTGCAAGGCATACTGAAGTTTTCCCAGAAAAGAAGGATAGGCCAGACCAAGGGCCATTTCAATCTTCTCCTGCAGACCACATGGCCCGGCGAGCAACAGCGGCTTGGTGCGCCCCATCTCCCAGAAACGCAGAAGCAGCAAGGGAACCCCGAAAAAATGATCCCCGTGAAAATGGGAAATCCAAAGCGCATCCAGCTGGTTTGGATCAAAACAATCAGCAAAATATCGATGGGGGGTAGTAAATCCGCAGTCAAGTAGGATATAATGATTGTTGCTCCCGCTTACAACCAGAAGAGAGGTATTGAACCGCTCCGGATCGCAGGCTTCGCCAACCCCCAGAAATTGAACTTTCATGCGCGGCGGCCTTCTTACCCCTTATCTTTAAACTTAATCGGCATCATACCATGAATACCCTGATTGTTGCATGTCCAAGCTGTAAGACCAAGAATAAAATGATCGCCATCAAACAACACCGCGGCCCGCGTTGCGGAAAATGCAAAACCCCTCTGCCCATGGCCGGTTACGCCATGCCGGTTGAGCTTACCGACCAGGACGCCGCCCAGGTGATCCGGGAGGCCGATCTGCCGCTGATGCTCGACTTCTATTCGCCAAGCTGCGGTCCCTGCCGGATGCTGGCCCCGGTTCTCGACAGGCTGGCGCGCCATTTTTTAGGGCGGGCGATCATCGCCAAGATCGACACCAGCGCAAACCAGTTCAGCGCCCGGCAATATGGGATCAGAGGTGTTCCAACCCTTATTTTCTTTAAAAACGGCCAGGTTGCCGATCAGGTGGTCGGGGCCTTGCCCGAAGACGCCCTCATCGCCAAGCTCACCAGTTTCATCCGGAGTTAGGACCACCGTCTCCCGAAAAATGAACCTCCCGAAAAAAAGCCATGGCCCCTGGGCCGCATACCAATCCTTACCGCCTCAGCCCCGCTTCGCCTTGCAAGCCTGCGCTTTGGCTGGAGAACCTGTCCGGGAAGCCGCCCTGATTTCCTGCCTATTTCCCCCGGCGGCCAGCCAGGTCTGGCCCACGGCCACGGAAAAAAAGCTCCTGGCCGCTCTGGCCGAGCTTACAAAAAAAAATCTTCTCGAAGATGGCTGCCTCTGCCGCAGAGAAATTCTTGAACCCGTGGCCCACGATGCCCGGCAACAACCGTATTTCCAGGCCCTGGCCGGTGCCATCAAACAGGCCTGGCCAACCCTTCCCCCGGAAGAAACTCCAGAGCCGGATTGCCTGTGGCGCCGCTCCCTGCGCGATCTTCGCCTTGCCCTCCTGGCTGGGGATGAAACAGGATACAACCACAATCTCCTCCGCCTTCTTGAACTCCAAGACACATTTCCTGGCCATTTCCCGGAAAACCCTCTGGTCACTCTGTGCGGCGCCCCCTTTGACCCGCCCTGGTTTGCCGGGCTTCCCCTCCATGTCCAGCTCTATGCCCTGCACCAGATATTTCTTGACGGCCTGCTCCAGTTGACGGAAATCACCCTGCCCCTGGAATACCTGCAAGACAAGCGTTTTCTTAAAAGTTTGCCCGCGAAAAACAGGGAGCCTTTTTCCTATCTGCTCACCTCCCATCTGCTCATCCAGGGACAAACCCAGGCAGCCTCCGCCTGGCTTGCAGGCAGCCAGCAACAGGGGCCGCCGCTGGGGGTCTTGGGCTGGCTGCGTTTTCTTGCCGGGGAAACTGCCTCGGCCATTCACTGCTACGAAGATGACCTCGCCAAGATCAGAAAGGCCAACCAGAACGACCGGGCATATTTCACCGGGGTTGAAGGGTTGTTCTACCTGATGGCCCTGCTCAAAAGCGGAGAGTACACCACCCACCAACAGATCAGAAACATCATCCAAAACATTGAGGAGATTCAGCCCCACAACCTCTTTCTCCCTGCCTATACCCTGCTCCTCTCCCTGGTGGATGCAAAGGAAAACCGGCTTGATCTGGCACGGGACCGGCTCACCGCGGTCAGCCTCCTGCCCAAGCCGCACAGCATCACCACGCTTTTTCTGGCCCTGGTCACCTACTGGATCGAAGGCAAGCCCAGCCCGGTCTGCCTGCCGCACCTGAATGCCTTCCAGAAGAAAGCCGCGGCCCATGGCTACCTCTGGCTTGCCCGCGAATACGGTTCCCTGCTGCGTCTGGCCGAAGAAAGATCAGCCCCTGCGGCCATCACTGCCGGACTGGGCGAGGCCTGCTCCCTGGTAACGGCAATCACTCCGGAGGAACAATGGCAACGCGCCCTGCGCGCCCTCAACTTCAGCTCGGCCCCGACCCTAAACCAACCCAAGCAGGAGACCGCCTCCCGGCTTGCCTGGATGATAGCTTACCGCAGCCAGGATGAAGCCATCTCCCTGACGCCAAAGATCCAAAATCTCACCGCACGGGGCCAATGGACCAAAGGCCGGTCCGTGGCCCTAAGAAAACTGTTTCGCAAGAGCAAGCCCTCTTTTTTAAGCGCGCAGGATCTCTTGGCCTGTGAAACCATAGTCGAGAAAAAAGACAGCCGAGGCGTTTTTTTCCGGTTTATCATGCCCGATGCCCTGTTGGCCCTCATCGGGCACCCCCATGCCTTCCTTGCCGATTCACCCAAAACCCCGGTTGAGATTCTGCAGGGGGAGCCGGAGCTGCGGGTGGACCAGCAGGGAGAGGCGCTGCTGATCCAGTTTTCTCCGTGGCCCGACAGCACCAAAGCAATAGTCCTCCGGGAAACCCCGGCCCGTTTCCGGATTTTCCCCATCACCGCGGACCATCGGCGGGTGGCCCAGGTTATCGGACCCCACGGTTTGAGCGTCCCCTTGGACGGCAAGGACGAACTTTTTGCCACCCTGGGCAACATCTCCTCCTTCATGACCGTGCACTCGACCATCGAAGGAAAATCCGTGGGCATTGCCGAGGTGCAACCGGATTCGCGCATCCACATGCAGCTGCTGCCTTACGGGGCCGGATTCAGGCTGGCCATGCTCGTCAGGCCGCTCCAGCCCGACGGTCCATACCAAAGACCGGGCGAAGGCCCCAAAACCATCATCACCCACCGAGGCGGCGCCCGCGTCCAGACCAAGCGCGACCTGAATCTGGAAGAAAAAAACGGACGTTTTGTCGAAGACTCCTGCCCCATGCTGGCAAAAGGCACGGACCTTGAGAGGGAATGGCTGCTGCAGGATCCCGAAGAATGCCTGCAACTCCTCTTGGAGCTGCAACGCCTGCCCGATGACGTCATCATCGAATGGCCCGAAGGAGAACGGCTCACGGTGAGCCCTCCCGCCGAACTCAACCAGTTTCTCCTCACGGTAAAGGAACGCAACAACTGGTTTGAAATGAGCGGAACCTTGCAGCTCAACGAATCCCTGGTGCTCGACATGCGCACCCTGCTCGAACTGGCCCAGACCAATACCAGCCGCTTCATCCCCCTGGGGCACGGACATTTCCTCAC
>JBAZSA010000096.1:0-9856 GCA_041662645.1 Desulfurivibrionaceae bacterium | reverse complement strand
CCCCTAAAACAGCTAAGGCAACAAATCAACCCTCTTCCCCCAACACGGTGATAACGTGGCAAAACCCAACTATCAATACGAAAAAAGACAACGCGAGCTGGCAAAAAAACAAAAGAAGGAAGAAAAAAAGCAGAGCTTGCGGGAAAAAAAGGAACTCCCGCCAGAAGCAGGGACAGATCAGCCCTCGGATGCGGCAGCGGATTGAGCCTGTTCTTTCGTGCAGGCCTCTGCCTCTCCGGAAGACCGGCAGCGCTAACAACGCGTATCTCCCCAAGTTAACGAATTTATCTCCTGATCCACCCCTTGACTTTTGTCGGGGAATCCGCGTAATATAAAAGTATGCAAGGAGGTGGACAACATGGCCATCACAATCAACACCGGCAGCAGCTCTTTCGCCGTAAGCCAACCGGAGCGCAGCCCCAAAAACCTCGCCTCATCCCTGGAAAAAGTCGCTGCCGAACCGCGCATCAACAAGGCGGAAGACGATGCCGCCGGGATGTCCATTGCCGGTAGCCTGCTCAGCCAGGCCCGGGGAACCGGCCAGGCGTTGCGCAACGCCAACGATGCCATGTCCATGGCCCAGGTGGCGGACAGCGCCCTGGCTCAGTCAAAGGCCTTGGTGCAATCCATCCGCGAGAAAGCAGTGCAGGCTGCAAACAACGGCCAAATCGCGGAAACTCGCCAGGCTCAGCAAGACGACATCAACAATTCCCTGGCCCAGCTCGATGCAATTGCCCAAGAGACCACCTACAACGAACAACAATTGCTCTCCGGCTCCTTCACCGGTAAAGAGGTGCAAACGAGCACGAACAACCGTGAAACCGTCAAGCTCGCCATCGCCTCCGCAGCAACGGACAAACTCGGCAGCCCCGCCCTGGGCACACTCTCCGAGGTCAATGTCCTGAGCCAGGAGGGCGCCCAGGCCGCGATCAAGATCGCCGATGCGGCCCTGGAGCAGATCGACACCTCCCGCGCCAGCATCGGCTCAACCCGGCAACAGCTTGCCTCCACCATCAAGAACCTCGCCACCACCGGCAGCAATCTGCTGTCCGCTGCTTCGACCTCAGAGGATGTATCCCTGGCCGAGAAGACCATCAATTTCACCACCATGAAAGTTCTGACCGAGGCGAATGCCTCTGCCATGGCGCAAACCAAGAATATGAACAAGCAGAATGTCTTGAGCCTGCTGCAGGGTTAAATTCTACGGTTTTCAACGGGAAGGAGAGACGATGCCATCCTTCCCTGCGTCAGACACAAAAGCCCGAATCGCCATGTCAGGCGGTCCGGGCTTTTTTAGGGAAAGACCAAAAATATTTTTCTACAATCGCCGGGAAGCCTATCGCCGCTCCGGAAAGGAAAGAGCCTTGCTTGGACAATTCACCACACAGTTTCCGCACCGCATGCAATCGGCACTTTTGACACTGCCGATGTTCCGCATGCTGCCGGGATTGGTTTCAATGGGGCAGACCTTTTCGCATAAACCGCACTCGCGGCACCCTTCTCCGACCTGTAAGCAGTAGACCCGCGCCCCAATAAGCCCTTGAAACATGCCCATGGGACAGATGCTGCACCAGGAGCGCGGTTTCCAGACAAGACCGATCCCGATGGCCAGCCCGGTGGCGATGCTCCACATCATGACAAAGGTCGCCCCGATCTTTTTCGGATCTCCGCCAGACATCACAAGCCGCGAGGCGAGCAGACCCATCATAAGCACAAAAACAATCCACCTGAACCATTGTGCCTTGAAAACCGGCAGCATTTTTTTATTGCGGCTGACCAGGGAGAGAACCCGCTCGTGGAAAGAGCCCATGGCGCAGAACCAGCCGCAATAATACCGGCCACGGAACAGGGCCAGGGTCAGCATGAACAGCAGCATGGCGATCGCGATGTAGCCGAGATACGGCCAAAAATATCCGCCGATCACCACAAGAGGCACAAGAGGCGCAAGAGCAAACTGCCAATATTTACGATTCTTGTTTTCTTTCATCCCCGCCACCTTCCGGACCTTGGGCCTTAATCTTAACCGTATTCCCCACCGGAGGCCCCCCTTCCGATACCAATAATAAAAAGGTTAAGAATATAATTAAAAAATTCATCCCCTAAATAAGGGAAACCTTAATCTTTGTCAAGCCATAATCTACAGCCTCCTCCTCTTGCATTCTCCGGCACGAAACACAGCGCATCCATTAAAATGATCCGCCACAAGCCTGCCCCAAACCAGAAACCTTAAGATAGGTTTACCAGAAAAATCAGTTAGCAAGAGACGCAAGTTTTTTTGCTCTGAAAAAACGATCGGGACAAAAATCTTACGAAGATCCAGGGAACTACCCGGCATGACACATGAAGTCTGACTTGCTGCACTCAGGCCCCGGGCTTTCGTTTAAGCCCAGCCTCAAGACGCAATACCATACGAGCGAGTTTCTGATTGTGCGCACCCCGCTGGTCAATCATATTCGTCTTAAAATTCTCCTTGGCGAATTGCGCTGCGGTTCTGCCGTCTTCCGCAACAAGCCGCGGGTCAGCGCCCCGGTCAAGAAGCAGATTAACAACCTCAATCCGTCCATTTTTGGCCGCCACCATGAGCGGGGTCAACCGGTTTTGCCCCACCCGGCAGTTGGGGTCTGCCTTGTAATCAAGGAGGAGAGCGGCGATCCGGGCATCCTCCTTGTGAGCCGCAAGCCAGAGAGGCGTCCTGCCGTCATGGTCGGCGACATTCGGCTGAGCGCCGAAATCCAACAAACGGGCGACAATGGCCGGATTGCCAGGTGCAATGGCGCAATGGAGCGCGGTGGTGCCATCATCCGTGGCAGAATTAACCGCTTCGACACTGGCCTTGACCAGAACATGATCAATCCCCTCTTCAAACCCTTGGGCAACCGCCTGCATGAGGATGGTCTTGCCGGTTCCGTCGACCACAAAAAAATCATCCCGGCGATGAAACCGTTGAAAAATCCCTATTTTGTCATCATCTTCTTCATCCCGCTGAGCCATGGACCCGCTCACCTTTACTAAAAAAAAGGCAATAATCGCCACAAGGGCACACAGAGCGAAGATGGCTGAATATCCATCGGGCATGGCTTACAACTCCTCTATTTCTCTCCAATTTTCCAAAATAAAAAATGTACAGCCCAGCTCAGGATAAAGCGCGCCGCTGCTCGCGCTTCATCCCTTTGCCTTTTCCCGAAAATGGAGACCCAATTGTCTTGGATACAGCATAGCATTGAAAGCCGCGCGGGCAAAGCGCAAAGCCCCCGGCGGGCGAAACGGCGTTTTTTTATTGCTCTTTTACAGACAATCGCCAATAGTGCCGGATATTGATCACAAAGGAAGAAACGATATGAATCCTCCATCCAAGGAACTGCAAGGCCAGAAACTGACGGCCTTATCGCTTGCCGCTCTGGGCGTGGTGTTTGGCGATATCGGCACCAGTCCCCTGTATGCCATGCGGGAATGTTTTCACGGCGAGTATGGCATCGCGGTTTCCCCCGGCAATGTGCTCGGGGTATTGTCCCTCATCTTCTGGGCCTTGCTGCTTATAGTCAGCGTCAAATACCTCGGCTTCATCCTCCGGGCTGACAACGAGGGCGAAGGGGGTGTTCTGGCCCTGACCGCTCTGATCAAACCCAAAAACGTCAAACCACGCACCCCACAGTGGGCGCTGGTGGGCCTCGGGCTTTTTGCCGCCTGCCTGATGTACGGCGATGGCATGATCACCCCGGCCATTTCGGTGCTGAGCGCCGTGGAAGGGGTGCAGAACATCACCCCGGTGCTTGGGCCTTATGTCATCCCGGCCACCATTATCATCCTTGGGGGGCTGTTTCTTTTGCAAAAAAGCGGCACCGCCAGGGTGGGCCGCCTGTTCGGGCCGATCATGCTCCTCTGGTTCTGCATGCTTGCCGTTCTCGGCATTATCCAGATCGTGCGCTTTCCGCAGGTCCTGGCCGCCGTCTTTCCCTGGCACGGCATCGGTTTTCTTCTCACAAACAAAATGCACGGTTTCATCGTCCTGGGCGCGGTTTTCCTCGCGGTTACCGGGGCCGAAGCAATCTATGCCGACATGGGCCACTTCGGCAAAAGGCCCATCCAGCTGGTCTGGTTCCTGATTGCCTTTCCGGCACTGGTCCTCAACTATTTCGGCCAAGGGGCACTCCTGCTTGTCCGGCCGGAAGAAGCGTATCACCCATTCTACGCCCTGGTTCCGGACTGGGGCATGATTCCCATGGTGCTTTTAGCAACCATGGCCACCATCATCGCTTCCCAGGCCGTGATCACCGGCTCCTTTTCCCTCACCCGGCAAGCGATTCAACTGGGATACCTCCCGCGGCTGCGGATCACCCACACTTCGTCTTCCCACATCGGCCAAATTTACGTGGGTCCGGTGAATTGGGCACTGATGCTCTGCACCATCGGTCTGGTCCTGGGCTTTCAATCGTCGAGTAAGCTGGCCGCAGCCTACGGCGTGGCAGTGAGCGCCACCATGCTGATCACCACCACCCTCTTTTTCGTGGTCGCCAGCAAACGCTGGGGCTGGAACAGGCTGACAGCCGGTCTGCTCACCGCCCTTTTCTTCGTGGTTGACCTTCCCTTCTTCGGGGCGAACATGAGCAAGATTTTCCATGGAGCCTGGTTTGCCTTGGCCATTGGCGGTTTCTTTTTCCTGATCATGCTGACCTGGGAACAGGGCCGGGAGATCCTCGGCAAAAGGATGCGGAGTCTGACCCCGAGATTGGAAGAGTTCAAGGAAATGCTGGCAAACAATCCCCCGCAGCGGATCAACGGCCAAGCCGTGTTCCTGACCCGGGGCCACGATATCGTGCCCGCCGCCCTGATGCACAACATGAAACACAACAAGATCCTGCACTCGGAGGTGGTGTTCCTCAATATCCGCACCGAGGAAATCCCCAGGGTGCCGAATTTCGAGAAGATCGAGGCTGAAAAACTAGGCGCTGGACTCTACCGCATCATTGCCCACTACGGCTTCATGGAAGAACCAAAGATCGACACCATCTTTGCCCTGTCCCGCAGCAAGGGAGTAAACCTGGACATGAAAGAGGCCAGCTTTTTCCTGGGCCGGGAAAAACTTTCCATCGGCGAACAACCGGAAATGTGGCGCTGGCGCTCCCATCTTTTTCTCTTTCTGGCCCGCAACGCCATGGATGCCGCGGCATTTTTCGACATCCCCTCGGATCAGGTCATCGAGGTTGGCGTTCAGCTGGAACTGTAACCCCAGAAGCCCGATCCTCCTGGCTCTTCCGTTCATCCGTTGATACGGTCAATATTACGATTCCGGAAATACAGGAAAATATCTCCAGCAACCATGGTTCCGTTCAGGATGTACAGGCCGATCACCGGGTCGGGGTTGAAAAACACCTTGTGCAGGATGCCGGAGACATACCCCAGAAAAACCACAACCAGAAAAAAAAGGCTTTTACCGGCATTGGTCTGGGAACGGTAAGACCGGTAGAGGGAAAAAGGCCAGGCCGCACCGAAGCAAACCAGCATCGCAATCTCAAAAATACTCATATCTCTCCCAATCGTTTCCCGGCTGGATGAAGCACCTAACGCCGGGCAGTTGTAAAAACAAGACGAAGATGCCGGTCAACAATATTGCATCGGGGGGAAAAGAGCTGTACTATTTTCATCAGAATAACAGAACCGGCGGGCAGCGGCGCAACTTGCCACACAAATACGCCCGACCGGCCTTAGCGAGCCGTTTCCCCTCTCAACAGAGACCTTTTCCATGGCAGAAAAAACTTCTCGCCTCGCGCTGATCATCTGTACGAGCCTGCTCCTGGCTTGTTTCCCTGCCCCCAAGGCCCTAGCCCTTGAAAAAAATCTGGTATTCCGGGGCGGACCGGCCGGGGGCACCTTCCAGCAGGTGGCCAACGCCATCGCGGCATACCCGGGGGTAAAAGCCCTTTTGGGCTTCGGGATCACAGCCCCGCCATCCGCAGGCTCCTTGGAAAATCTCCGCGAAATCCATGCCGGCCAAGCCGATTTCGGCCTGGTCTACTCCGGCCATGCCTACCTTGGCCGCAACGGGCTGTTGCCCGACGACAGCGCTACCTATGACAAGGCCCTGGCCGTGGCCTCCCTCTACGGCGCCCCAGCCCAACTCGTTGTCCGCAAAGGCTCGGGCATAAAAAGCGCTAAGGATCTCGAAGGGAAAATGGTGGGGGTCGGCAGTCCTGGTTCAGGCGCCTTTGCCAACTGCGAGCTTTTTTTCAAACATCTGGGAATCTGGGACACCATCATCCCCAGTCATATCGGCTACAACGAGGTGGCCTTGGCCTTTGCCAACAAACAGCTCGACGCCTTCTGGCTGTTTACCGCGTTCCCGAACAGCGCCATCACCATGGCCGCCCGAACCGGCAAGATCGACCTTCTTGATCTCGATGCCGAAGCCAAGGCCAGCGGCTTTTACAAAAAATATCCCTATTTCACCGCCCGCACCCTGCCTGCCGGAACCTATCGGGGCGTAAGACACAACACGCCGTCCTTTCAGGACTCCACCCTTCTGTTGGCCAATGCCGAAGTGCCGGACGAGGTGGTCTACCGGCTGCTTTCCACCCTCTACAGCGGAAAAGGACGGCGCTACCTGGAAAAACAGAGTCCCGCCCTGAAAGGCATGACCCGGCGCTCCGGCGCCAGGAACGTCGTCATCCCCATGCATCCGGGAGCCATCCGGTTCTGGAAAGAAAAAGGGCTTCTTTAAGCGCTTGCCGGAATCACCGGGGGACAATCGGCAGATAACGGGGCTGCCAACCCATCATCTCCACCAGACGCTGCAACCGTTCACGCTTGTAATCATGCTGGTAGGTGCTGAACACGCAGGGTTTGGCCACTCCCCGGTCGATGGCAGCCTCGCCCACGGCTAAGGCCACGGCCAGACTCACTTCCCGCAGCTTGGCCACCGACGGCAACAGAATGCCTTTTTTGAGATCCGCAGCCTCCACCTGCCCGGCCACCGCCTCTGACGCGGCAGTGAAAAATTGGGGCAGCACCTCCTGGGCGCCCGAGGCCAAAACCCCCAGCCCCACCCCAGGGAAAATAAAAACATTATTGCATTGCCCGATCCTGACCGGCAACCCCCCGACAACTACCGGCTCAAAGGGGCTACCCGTGGCGACCAGGGCGCTGCCGGAGGTCCATTTATAGATGTCGGATGGATCCGCCTCGGCCTGGGCCGTGGGATTGCTGAGCGGCAGAATGACTGGCCGCCGGGTATTGCCCTGCATGGCCTGCACAATATACCTGCTAAAAGCGCCCGGCTGGCCCGAGGTGCCGATCAGCACCGTAACCCGGGCCTTCTGAATCACATTCAACAGGTTGCCATCCGTTTTCGCGGCGTACCAGTCCAAGGCCGCCGGGTTCTTGGCAAATTTCTGCTTGTATGGTTCAAGCTCGCGTTCGGTGGTCACCAACCCCTTGCTGTCCACGGTGAAAATCCTGGCTCTTGCCTCTTCCTGGCCAAGCCCGCCATCAATAAGCGCGGTCTCGATCTGTTCGGCAATGCCAACCCCGCCCGCACCGGCGCCATAAACCAAATAGACTTGCTTGGTCAGCGGTTCCTTCTTGATCTTCATGGCGTTGAGCACCGCAGCCAGGGTCACAGCCCCGGTGCCCTGAATGTCGTCATTGAAGGAGACCAGATCATGCAGGTAGGCATCGCGGATGGCAAAGGCCTTCTGCTTGGAAAAATCCTCCCACTGGCAGAGGGCATGGGGAAATACCGCCTTGAAGGCCTTGGCAAAACGCCGGACAAAGTCAAGATACTCTTCGCCAACCAGGCGGGGATGCCACCAGCCGAGATAGTTCGGGTCGTTCAAGAGCGCGGCGTTGTCCGTCCCTACATCCAGAGAGATGGGCAGACAATGCCAGGGCGCGATCCCGGCTCCCTGGGTGTAGAGCATGAGCTTGCCAAGGCAGATGGATATCCCGCCCACCCCCTGATCGCCGATGCCGAGAATGCCCTGGTTGTCGGTGACAACCGCCACTCTGATCTGCCTGGCCTTGAACCGGCCCAGGATTTCCTCGGCCCGGTCGATGTTGCCGGGGAAAAAATGCAGCCCGTTTGCCCTGCGAAACATGGAGGAATACTGACGGCACGCCTCGGCCACCGTGGGCGTATAGATGATGCGCATGAACCGCTCGATGTCACTGGCGATAACGGCGTGGGCCAGGGTCACGTTCCGGTCGTACAGAGAACGCAGGTAAACAAACTGTTCCAGGTCGCTGGTTGTCCGCCCAAGGGATTCCAGACAGTTGTCCACCTGCTGTTCAAGGGTGCGGACACTGGGGGGCAAAGTGCCTTCCAGCTGGAGCTGCTCCCGCTCATCCCGGGTAAACGCCGTCCCCTTGTTGGTAAACTGGTTGTCATACACCCCGATCCAACGGCTGGTCACCTCGATTGCCTTGGTGCTGCCATAGGGATCATACTGAAAACGGAAGCTGTTTTGCGGCATGGATGCGTTACCTGGGCTAAGATTTGAATGTTTTGCAGTCAAACGGCATGATCGTTATTTTCTGGCAACAAAACCAGCTTATTTTCTTACCACTTCCCCCTCCATCCTGACTAGTACTTTTCTCCAACCGTTTTTTTGAAACATATCCCCACCGCGTAAGCAAAATATCTTGAAACGCTGCTCCCTTTGCAGTAAAGGCCCATTGCACCGCCACCCGATATTGGGTAATCTCCGCCACACTGCTTTTTTCTCATTTTTTTTACCGGGTTTTGATAATGACACACTGGAAAAACCTGCTGGCCCGCAGCATAACCACCCCGGAACAGCTGAGCCATCATTTCGGCGCCGATTTTTCGGCCTTGAACACCGTGAGCGAACAATTTCCCATGCGGATCAACCCTTACTACCTGGGGCTGATCAAGGGTCCGGGCGATCCCCTCTGGCGGCAGGCCGTACCCGACCCGCTGGAGCTTGAGGACACTATCTGCCTTACCGATCCCCTGGATGAAGAAAACCGCTCGCCGGTGCCAAACCTGGTCCACACCTATCCGGACCGGGTCCTGTTTCTGGTGGCCAGCCAATGCGCCATGTACTGCCGGTTCTGCACCAGAAAAAGAAAGGTGGGCACCAGCCGCATGCTCGTCAACCGGGAAACCATGGAAGCGGCCTTCGCCTACCTGCGCAAAAACAAACATATCCGCGACGTCCTCATCTCGGGCGGAGACCCCCTGCTCTTGAGCGATGAGACCCTTGCCTGGCTGCTGGACAATCTGCGGGCCATCCCCTCGATCCAGATCATCCGCATCGGCAGCCGGGTCCCCTGCACCCTGCCCATGCGGATCACCACCCGGCTGGCCGCTCTCCTCAAGCGGTATCACCCGCTCTACATCAATACCCACTTCAACCACCCCAACGAGATAACCGCCGAGGCGGCCAAGGCTTGCGGTCGTCTGGCCGGCGCCGGAATCCCCCTGGGCAACCAGACCGTTTTGCTCCGGGGCGTCAATGACAACGCCGCAACCATCACCGAGCTCATGCACAAACTGCTCATGATACGGGTAAAACCGTATTATCTTTTCCAGGCGGACATGACCCGGGGCACCAACCACTTCAGAACCAAGGTGGAGACGGGCCTTGAGATCATGCGCTCCCTGATCGGCCACACCTCCGGCCTGGCTGTGCCGACCTTTGCCATTGACGCGCCGGGAGGGGGAGGCAAAATTCCGCTTACCCCAAACTATCTCACCAGCCTGGGCAAGAGCATTACCTTGACAAATTATCTCGGCGCCCCGTGCAGCTATCACAACGATCTCGATTAAAAAACACTCTTCCTGCCGTTTTTTTAGCCGCAACGATTGCCTCCGTCTGCCAGGTTTGATACCATTTAAGCA
>JBAZSA010000095.1:0-9882 GCA_041662645.1 Desulfurivibrionaceae bacterium | reverse complement strand
TTATGGCGGGCGGTTTTTGCGGAAAGAAGCTATAGTTTTTGACGTATTACTCTTGATTTTCGACGTACAGACGGGTTGAGAGCATGCATATTACGGTCAAGACACACCGCATCCGCAACAAAACGATGGTGCATGCAGACGCCATGCATTGTTTGCCTACGGCCACGCGCTTTGTTGAAAAGCTGTTGCGCCTTTGGGGTACGGGATGAATATTCCTCCTGCAAATACCCCCCGGCAAAAGCGTGTTTCCTTCGCGCTCCTGCTGCTTCTCATCCTTCTTGGCTGGTGGTTTTTTTTCGTTTACCAACGACCGGCTCCCGCACCTATAGTCACTCCCGTTGCCGTAACGGCGCGGGGAGACCTCGCCGCCGATGAGCAAAGCACCATTTCCCTGTTTCGTTCCGCCTCGCCGGCGGTGGTCTATATCACCAACATCGAGGTGCGGCGGAATATCTTCAGCCTCAATATCCATGAGATTCCCCAAGGAACAGGTTCCGGTTTTATCTGGGACAAGCAGGGGCGGATTGTAACCAACTACCATGTCATCGAGTCGGCCAGCCGGGTCGAGGTCACCCTGGCGGATCGTTCAACCTGGCAGGCCACCCTGGTGGGCGTTGCTCCTGACAAGGACTTGGCGGTGTTGCAGATCTCGGCGCCCGCGGAAAAACTTTCTCCGCTGCCTTTGGGTGAATCCCATAATCTGCTGGTGGGCCAGAAGGTTTTTGCCATCGGCAATCCCTTCGGCCTCGACCAGACCCTCACCTCCGGCATAGTGAGTGCCTTGGGCCGCGAGATCCAATCTGCAACCGGGAGAACCATTCAGGGGGTGATCCAGACGGACGCCGCCATCAACCCCGGCAATTCGGGCGGGCCTCTCCTTGACAGCGCCGGCCGCCTTATCGGGGTGAATACCGCCATCTACAGCCCATCCGGGGGCAGCGCGGGCATCGGCTTTGCCGTGCCGGTGGACGTGGTGGCCAGGGTGATCCCGGAGATTATCCAGCATGGGCGGCTGATTCGTCCCGGTCTCGGCATTGCCGTGGCGGATGATCAGATTGCCAGGCGGGTAGGGGTGGCTGGGGTGTTGATCATGAATATCCAGCCGGGCAGTTCCGCCGAGGCCGCCGGGTTGCGGGGAACACGGCAGATCCGTGGTGAGATCATTTTCGGGGATGTCATCCTGGCTGTCGATGGGAGCAAGGTTTCTTCCTACGACGACCTGCGCAATGTCATGGATCGCTATAAGGTCGGGGATACGGTTGCCCTGACCATCGAACGGGAAGAGCGGCAGATGCAACTGCGAGTAGTACTGGAAGAGGTGGGATAGTTTTGTGACTTGGTGGACCCGCGCTCTCAAAAGTCTTATCTCCATAAACGAGCAGCGACTGGATCTGTTTCGGGTGTTTCCCGGAATACGAAGGTTTCTGGCGGCCCGGCATCACTATGCCTATCTGCGAACCGCCGGTGATGTGCTCTTTGTCCTGGTGGTTGTTTCCGGGCTCTTCGGCCCCAAGGACGCACGCAGCAATGTCGCGGTCTTTCTCTCCTGGGGTTTCATCTGGCCAAGTATTGTGCTGAGCTGGTTTTTTGTGGGCAGGATGTGGTGCGGGATTTGTCCGTTTCCTGGGCTCGGCGTCTTTCTCCAGCGCCGGGGGATAACCCTTTCCTTGAGTGTGCCGAAAGTTCTGCAGAAATATGGGGTATACGCCTCGGTTATTCTGCTGGCTCTTATCATCTGGACCGAGGTTGTTGCCGGACTTGACCGTTCGCCGATCGGCACCTCCTTTTTTGTTCTCTCCATTGTCTTTGGCGCGGCCCTGTTTTCGGTTTTTTTCCCTGGGCAAGCGTGGTGCAGGCATCTCTGCCCCCTGGGTCGCATCAGTGGCGCGGCGGCAACCCTTTCCATCACCGAGTTCCGGCCGGATCACGAAAAATGCCGGGGTTGCGAGACCTTCGCCTGCAAAAAAGGGCTTGATGGCAAACGGGGCTGCCCGGTCTATCTTGGCGCCTACAGTGTTCAGAACAACCTGCACTGCCTGGTCTGCGGCCACTGTCTTCCCTTCTGTGACCGGGACTCACCGCAGCTGCTTCTGCGAAACCCCTATTCGGAGCTGATCCGCAACAAGGGCCGCTACATCACCTGCTCGTATATCGTGCCCTTCCTCATCGGCTCCCAGCTCGCCCGGTTCCTGCGAAAAAAGGAGATCTACGGCCAGCTTGCCGCTGTTTCCGGTTGGCCGGACGCGGTTCTTTTCAGCCTGCTGCTTCTGCTCGGGTTTGGCCTGAGCCTGACGATTATCCGTCTCGGCGCCCGGCTGTTCGGGATCAACGAGGATCCCATGTTCGGCAAGTTTTCGCCCATGGTTCCCATCTTGATTCCCATGGCCTTTACCGGGGAGCTTGTCTACCGGCTGGGATATTTTGCCGCTGGGGTGGGCGATTTCATCCCCACCGTTGGGCGTCAGATCGGGGTAAGTTTTTTGGAAAAACTCTTTTTCACCATCCCGGATTTTCCGATTCAGATACTTTCGGCTTTTTTCATGCTCAACGGTTCCATCGCCGGATGTTACATTCTTTGGCAGTTTTGTCTCAATGATTTCGAGGGGCATGTCCGTTTCCGGAATTTTCTCGGGATCAATCTCCTGATTATCGCTCTTCTCTTTTTCTATCTGACGGTTATTTTTTAGAAGCCGTTCTTGCCATTTTTTTAATTTAGCTGGGGCGGGTCAGGAAGGAAAGGCGTTTGCGTTTGGCAAGTTCCCGCATGTCCGTGGCCCGGTCTGATTCATCAATGATTTCCCTGCCCACGATTTCCTCAATGATATCCTCAAGGCTGACAACGCCTGTGACCGAGCCGTATTCATCAACCACCACAAAGAGATGTTTGCGGTGTTCAAAAAATTCGAGCATGACCGTGGTCAGCCGTCCTGTTTCCGGAACAAAATGCGCAGGCTGCATGAACTCCCGCAGGGTTTTTTCTTCGGCGCCCTGGGTTGCCCAGTTGAACAGATCCTTGCGCAGGATAACGCCGATCACCTCGTCGCGGCTTTTTTCATAGACTGGAATCCGGCTGTGCATATTGAGGAGCATCTCGTTGGCCTGCATCGCCTCGGCCACTGTCTGTTTGGCGTCGAGCATGAAGGTGACGGTGATCGGGGTCATGATCTGTCGGACGTTCTTATCCTTAAGGTCGAGAATGTTGGTGATGACCCGGCGCTCTTGAAGACTTATTTCTCCGGATTTATGGCTTTGCCGGGCAAGAGCCTGGATTTCCTGGGCCGAGACCAGAAGGCCGTCGTCCTTTGCCGGGAGAAGCCGGGTGATGGCTTGGATCAAAAGGATGAACGGGCTCAGCAATTTCACCATCCAGTGGAGAGGATAGGCAATCCAGATGGCCAGTTCCCGGCTATAGGAAACGCCAAGGGTTTTGGGGAGTATTTCTGAAAAAAGAAGAATGGCCATGGTGAAGAGCGCGGAAAACCAGACCATGCTGTCGGGGCCGAATACCGCTGCGGCCGCCGCGCCGGAAACCGTTGCGCCTGCGGTGTTGGCAATGGTGTTCAAGGTAAGGACGGCGGTAATGGGCCGGTGGATATCTTTTTTCATTCCCATGAGTATCCGGCCGATCCGTTTGTGTTTCTGGCCGGTGATTTCGACATGACTCATCGGCAAAGAGTAGAAGGCGGCTTCGCAGATGCTGCACAGCGCGGAGATTATTATGGCAAGGCCAACGGACAGACATAATTGCAAGACCACGGGGGCCTCCTTGTTGTTCGGGGTATGGGTTTAAACAGTTCCTTGTGACAGCAGGCGGAAATGTACCGTAATTATTTGATTGTATCATGCAATTATCGTTGCGTAAGGGGTGCTCAGTATTATATAAAAAAATATCTCCTTCAATTAACTCCACACAGGCAAGGAAAGCCGGCCAGGACACACCACCGAACCCTTCATTTTTTTGAGATGGCGAAAACAGCTCCTGTTTTCTGGATGCGCCACCACGGCCTTGTGCGAAAAGGCCAGAAGGGGATTACCATTCTATGGTTTGTACCAAAAAATGTTCGGTTTTTATCGTTGATCCGAATCCGTTACGCACGGGCGCTTTCCAGGAATTACTGGGGCGCTGGCCGCATCTCGTTTGCTATTCTAAAACCATCGAAGAATTCAAACAGCTTCTTTCCGGGATTGTGCCTGATGTTGTCCTGTGCAATCTCAATCTGCCTGGTCAGCAGGCGCAGGATTTCTTGCGCTATGTAGCCAGCGTCTGCCCCCATGCCATCAGGATTGTCTATTCGGAAAAGATAGAGGCTGACGCACTGGTAAGGCTTGTGGCGACCGGGGCGGCACACCGTGCGTTCTGTCTGCCCCTGAGTAAGGAAATTGGGCGCTCGCTGGAGCATGATCTGAGCGTGTGCTCGCGGATCCGGATTCGTAAATGCTGGAGTTTCCTGAACCATGGGCAGGGGCTTCCCATGCTTCCCCCCGTGGTGCATGAACTTGAAGCCATTTTTCAGAATCCTGATTATGCCCTGACCCAGGTTGTCGAGGTTCTTGGCAAGGATCCGATCCTTGCCGCGCGGCTCTTGCAGATGGTCAATTCCGTGCATTTTTCCAGAGGAATGAAGATTGATGATCTTCATCGGGCGGTAAGCTGTCTTGGCATCAGCAGAACACGGAAAATGGTTCTTTTTATCTGTGCGCTCAACCATTTCCAGTATCCTAAAAAATGCCATCGACTTGCCCTGAACATCATCGATCACAGCATCCAGTGCGGCAGGCTGGCCGGGCTCATAGCCAAAAGTCTTGCCCCTGGGCAGGAGCGAACCGCGGTTACCGCCGGGCTCCTTCACGATATCGGCAAACTGGTTTTTCTTGCCTCTCTTGATGAGACGCTGCACCATTCCCCTGCATTCATGCAGCGGTATGGGCTGTTTGCCACCGAGATGGAAGAACAGCTTTTCGGCATCAGCCACCTGGAGCTGGGCAGCGCCCTGCTCCTCTGGTGGAATCTCCCCCTGGTCATGGTTGACGCAGCGGCAAACCACAGCCAGCCGCTCAATTCCCTGCAGGGGGTCCCCTTATGCGTGGCCATTGCCGATCGTTGTCTTCTCAAGGCCGTCAACGGAGAGGCTATTACCACGGATTTTAATCTGCTCCCCAAGGATTTGCCCGTGGAGCAATGGCTGCAATACGCCCGTTCCATGACCATGGAAACAATCATGCCCATTGCCGCGTGATTGTCGTGTTTGGCTGCATTGTTATAATCAGCAATACAGATTGAGGAACATATTCATGTTGCAGCTCAGCAAGGTTGACCCCAAGACCTATTCCGGCGATCTTCTCGTGTATCTGGCGCGTCAGCCGGCCAAGGGCTCTCCCCGCTGCGGTGCTGGGCCGGTCGATGAGGTTGTCCGGCGGGTGCATGCGCTCGGGGATTTTTCCGGAAAAGAGGGGGAACATCTGCTTTTTTATCCGGGAAAGGGGAAATCGGGCATGCCGGCTGCAAAACGGATATTGGTTGTCGGCCTGGGCAAGGATGAGCCGAACCGCGAGGTGTTCCGCAAGGCGGGCGGGACCATCGTCTCCCTGGCCATGAAGAGCAAAGCTCGGGAGCTGCTGCTCGTGGAACCTGACCTTGACTGTGACATACTTGAGATGGTTGAGGGGCTATCCGAGGGCCTTGTGCTTGGCGCTTACCGGTTTAAGAAATACAAGACCAAGAAAGACCCGGATGGTCCGGGGGAGATACTGCAGCAGGCAGCCCTGTATGCCGCGGACAGCAAAGGGATCGGCAAGGCGCTGAAGCTGGGGGAAATCGCCGCGCAGGCTGCCTGTAAGGCCCGCGATATGGCCAATGAGCCAGCCAATTATTGGGGGCCGGGGAATTTTTCCGAATACGGCAGGCAGTTGGCTGTCACCCACGGGATGACCTGCACCGTTTTGGATCAGCCTCGGATGAAAAAGCTGGGGATGGGCGGGATTCTTGGCGTAAATCAGGGCTCGGCCAGGCCCCCTGAAATGGTCATCCTCGAGTATGCGGTAAAACCAAGCGCGCCAACTCTGCTGCTGGTTGGTAAGGGCCTCACCTTTGACTCCGGCGGCATCTCGCTCAAGCCCAGCGCCGGGATGGAAGAGATGAAGTACGATATGTGCGGGGGGGCTGCGGTCCTCTGCGCCATGCAGGCGGTTGCCCAAGCGAAGCTCAAGGGGGTAAACCTGGTGGCCATTGTCCCGGCCACGGAAAATCTGCCCGGTCCGGCCGCTCTGAAACCAGGCGACGTGATTACCCAGTATGGCGGCAAAACCGTGGAGGTGGTTAACACCGATGCCGAGGGCCGCTTGATCCTGGCCGATGCCCTGGCCTACGGGATCAAAAAGTACAAACCGGACATGGTGATTGATGTTGCCACCCTGACTGGCGCCGTCATCATTGGTCTTGGCCATCACCGTACCGGCCTGTTGGCCAATGACGACGAGTTGTGCGACCGGCTGCTTGTTGCGGGAGAGCGCAGCGGCGAACCTCTCTGGCGGTTGCCCCTGGACCCGGAGTACACCAAGCAGCTCAAATCCGAGATCGCCGATCTCAAAAACGTCGGAAAAAAGGACGGCGGCACCATCACCGCCGCCGCGTTTCTTAAGGAATTTGTCGGGGATACCCCCTGGGCTCATCTGGATATTGCCGGCACGGCCTGGGATTTCACTGAAAAATCCTACATCCCCAAAGGGCCTTCCGGGATAGCGGTGCGGACCTTGTTTGATTTTGTCAGAAATTGGAAGGGGTAGGGAAAGATACGTGGATGGGCGGCGCAGGTGTTGGCCGGGGCAGGAAAGGGAAAGGCACGGGAGATTTCCCGTGCCTTTTTTTGATTGTCTTATTGCATGGGAGCGTGCGGCATATTCATCTTCATGTGCATTCCGCCCATGAGCGGCTTGATGGTGTCCATGGTGATGTTTGCGTAGGTTTCGATGGCGCCGCCGTTTGCCTTCTGGAATTCTTCCGCCGCGGCGCGGGTGGCAAAGGGGATCAGCTCCTTGCCCATGGGGCCCATTTCCTTGCTGTCTATTACATAATGGGCTGCTTTGCCGTCGAGCCAGGCGGTGGTCTTGAAATCCTTCACCCATACCGCCGCCACCTGCTCCGGTTTGCGTTCGGGGGCGAATTTCTGCATGTTGAGGAGAAAGCGAAACATGCATTTGCAGCCGTCAAAGGCGGCCATGGTTCCATCCGTGAAGATGATTTGGGTCTGCCATTGGGGGTAACGATGCGGATACATGCCGCAAGCCGCGCAGCTCGTCTTTTCGGTGATCGTCTGGGGTTGCTGGCCTGCGGCAGCGATGGCCAGGCCGGAGGTCAGCAGCATTGCCGCGCACATCAGCGCGAGGATAAGCCGTGTTCCGCAGGTGGTGCCAGGGTGGGTGAGGTGCATAAGGTTTCTCCTGGTGAGGGTTGCAGTGGTTATTTGCTGGGAGGATATTTTTGCAGCTTTCGTTGCAGGGTTCTCCGGTGCAGGTCGAGTTTTTTGGCGGCCAGGGAGATGTTCCCGTCGCAGTCGGTGAGCACGCGATTGATGTGTTCCCACTCGGCCCGGGCCAAGGAAGGGGCGGTAAATTCATCCTGGTCCACCTCCAGGGCAAGTTCCGGGTTTCTGGCAAAAGCTCCGAGAATATCGTCCACATCCGCCGGTTTGGGCAGGTAATAGAGCGCTCCCAGCCGGACCGCCTCGGTTGCCGTGGCGATGCTGCCATAACCGGTGAGCACGATAATCTGCATTTTCGGGTTGCTTCCCTTGGCTGCGGCAATGAGTTCCAATCCCGATTTGCCTGGCATTTTCAGGTCAAACACTCCCAGGTCCGGGCTCTTTTCGTTGATGACCCGCACGGCTTCATCGAAATTGCCGGCCGTGAACACCGTGAAGCCCCGCTGGCCAAAAGCCTTTGCCAACCGTTCCCGGAACAGCTCCTCATCGTCAACCAGAATAATCGTCTTCTTACCCATGAAATCCCTCCGGCGCATCGGCCGTAATCTGTTGCAGCGCAAAGAAAAGTGTCACTTTCGAACCCTTACCCGGCTCGGAAATAAGGTCAAGCCCCCCGCCAAACCTTTCGGCTATTGACTTGGCGAGAAAGAGGCCAAGCCCCAGCCCCTTGCCTGGTTCCTTGGTGGTGAAAAACGGTTCCGCCGCCCGGGCGGCAATGTCCGGGGGCATGCCGGAGCCATTGTCCGTGACTTCAATATAGAGCCGGGTTGCGTCGTGCCGGCATTCCACCAAAACAGGCGTGCCCGGGGCCGCGTCAAGGCTATTCTTGATAAGGCCACGGACAATGCGGCGCAAGGTGCGAAGCGGCATCCTGACCAACAGCCCGCCCGTACGGTTTTTATAATGTACCTGATTTTTGAGTGAAGCTGAAAAGGAATTGAGAAGATTTTCCATGAGTTCGTCCATGGAAAAATCCGAGAAGGCCTCCCCCATCTGGTCTCCGGCATCGGCGGCCAGATGAAAGAGGATATCCTTGCACCGGGTTACCTGGTCGCGGATCAGGGTGAGGTCGGCAAGCAGCTCTGGAACGTCGCTCCTGTTGTTTTTCAAGGAATGGAGCATCTCGCCTGTTGCCACGGCAATGGTTGACAACGGGGTGGAAAATTCATGGGCCGCGCCGGCGGCCAGGGTGGCGAGGGAGGCCATGCGTTCGCTTTTTGTTTTTTCCTCCTGAAGGTCCGCCAGGGTTTTTTGGTGCCTTGCCAGGGCCAGCTGAATCCGGCTGACAAAGAAAACAATAAAAAACGCGGTTACCGCGAAGGCAACCCACATGCCCTGGAGATGGATCTTCAAGGGGTCGCTCAAGGAGTCTAGTATTTCCGGGGCCGGATGGCAGGCCTGGGCCATGCTTCCTTCGGCGGGCAGAAGGAACAGGATGGCATAGCAGCCGGTGGTGAAAATGGCCAGGCTCCATGACCACCTGGGCGGCATGAGAATGGCACCCAGGGTGATATGCACCAGATAGAGAAAGGTGAAGGGGTTCATGGGGCCGCCGGAGTAATAGATGAGGCCGGTGAGCAGGGCGGTGTCCAGGAACATCACCAGCGCGAACACCCGGCTGGCCATGGCTGTTTCTTTTCCTTTCAGGAATCCGAACAGGAAATTGGTGGCGATTTCAAAGGCGAGGATGCCGGAAATAATCCGGTAGGGAAGGTGGATTTCGAGAAAAAAAAGAGCAATCAGCGCCAGGAGGATTTGGGCCGCCACCGCGCCCCAACGCAAATGCAGCAGCCAGGCAAAGGCGATTCTGGCCGAAGCGGTGTTTTTCTCTTCCCCTGTAAAATTGCTGTGTCGGAAGGCAGTGTGCACAAAAGGGCCTCATCTTTTTTAATGGAAAGCAACCCATCATGCATACCATTATTCGGTTGGAAGTTGAAGTGCTTCCTGTGTCCCATTGCAAATGCGACAATTTGCCGCATTTGCAATGGCGGGGCCTTGTGTTATAGCCATTCTGTTGTTCCCTCTCCTTGTAAACGCTCATCGGGTAGGAACCTTTTTTATAAAGATGATTACTGCCCCCCACGTGAGGCCCATGACGCAAGCCACTTCGACCAGCATGGCGGAAATCTACCGCTTTCTCGCTCAGTCCATGCAATATCCCAGCGCCGACTGGATGCAGGCGGATTATTTTTCCGCGCTTGACACCTTTCTTGCCGGGCTTGGCTGGGATTCCGAGGCCCAGGCCCTCCGGCAGTCACTTTCCGAACGCGCTGACTGGCTTGAACCTATTCAGGTGGAACACACCCGGCTTTTCGTCAATGCGATTCCCACGGTAATCGCTCCGCCATACGGGTCGGTGTATCTGAGCGCCGATGGCATGCGCTACGGACCCAGCGCGGAGAAG
>JBAZSA010000094.1:0-9918 GCA_041662645.1 Desulfurivibrionaceae bacterium | reverse complement strand
CGAGAGTTGTTCGATGCGGGCCAGGGGCGGCAGGTCGGCAAATACCCCGCATTCCGGCCCGGAGTCCGGGTGCATCCCCTTGATAAACAGATAAAAGACCCCGCCGAAATCCCGGTCGTAGTCATAGCCGGGCAAGCGGCAGGTCAGATAGCGGTGCAAGGCCACGGTGTAGATGTGGTATTGCAGAAAATAGTGATGGTCGGCCATGGCTGCAGGCAGTTTGGCTTGAGCATAATCATCCCGGCTTATTCCGAGATGGTTGCTCTTGTAATCAAACAGATACCATTTTCCCTCATGCACGCAGACCAGATCCATGAACCCCTTGAGAAAACCGCGCAGGGGGATAAAGCGCAGGGCGCGCAACGCCTCGGCATACCCGGCGGGAATCCCCTGGGGATGGTCGCTGAATGGCCGGGCCAGGAGTTCGGCGGACAGGCTGGCATCCTCACCCAGGTCCGCGCCCACCGGAAAGGTGAAAGGCATCTCGTGGAGGCGTTGGGCTTTGCCGATATCTCCCAGACAAAAGGGGGCCTCGGTGCGCAGCGGCGTTTGAAGAACCTCGGCAAAGGCCCGGCAGACCAGGTTCAGCCACAGCTCCGGATACCCGTAAAACCGGAGCTGATCGCGCACCTGTTCCCGCAACTGCAAAGGGTCGTCTGCCTGAAAGGAGATGGTTTCAAAAAGGGTGTGGAAGAAATTTCCAGCCACCGGTCCTTTGGGAAACTGGGCCAAAGGGATCACCGGGGCCGAGGGAACCGGTATCTCCGGAAGCGCTGTTTCTTCCGCAAAAATGTTGCCCACGGCTTCCGGCGCCCGTTCCTCCGGGTCGTGCCCGGCCTGGGCGGTGAGATGGGAAAAACTGCCGATCCGCCATATCTGGGCAAGCCTGCGGGTCGGGGTGCGACAGGCCAAACCCGCTGCCACAGGAGGTTTGACCGTTTCCCCGGACAAAGCCGGAACCATGTGCAGCTGCCGGACCAGCCAGCCTTGGCTTGCCTTGGCGCGATCCTTGAGCCGGTCCAGCAGCTCTTGGGCAGGGCACCCCTTGAGCTGCTGCGGTAACGCCTCCGGGCTATCAGGCAAACCCTGATCTCCGTGCAGAAGCCAGGCCAGAGCGCTGCTGTCGTACCCGGAGGCCGGGGCCCAGAGGAGATGGCAGCTGTGCCGGGCCCGGGTCATGGCCACATAGGCAAGGCGCAGCTCTTCGGCAAAACGCTCGGCCGCGGCCAATGCGCGGGCCTCATCATCGGGAAAGAGGACAATCCTGCCCTGCCAGCCTGCCTTGGGATCATGGAGGGAGACAAAGGGCTGCCTGTTTGCACTGCTGCCCCCCAGGAAGAGATAGGGGCAATAGACTATGGGATACTCAAGCCCCTTGCTGCGGTGGATGGTGACCAGCTGCACGGCATCCTCGTCGCTTTCCAGCCGCAGTTCGGCCTCCTCTCCCGCCTCGGTTGCGGCAAGGGTCCGGCTGAACCAGTCCACCAGCATGGCCGGGCTGAGATGGTTCCGGCTCTCCGCCTCCTGAAGGAGTTCGGCAAGATGACGCAGATTGGTCAGGCTCCGCTCGCCCTCTGCCAGCAAAAGCAGCCGGCCGGTAACGGACTGCTCCTGCCAGGCACACATCAGCATCCGCATGACCCCGTTTTTCTGCCAGATCCCCTGCCAGGAAGAAAACCGGGCCATGAGCGCGTGCAGTTCGGCTTCCGCCTGGTTGAGCCGCTCAAGATCATGGGCAACAAAACCAAGCATTCGCGTGGCAAGCGCCTTGCGGAGCAGCTGCTCATTGCCCGGCTCAGCCACCGCCGCAAGCAGCCACAGGCATTCCTGCGCCTCAGGGCTTTGCCAGACACTGGCCTTGCTTTGGAGCACCCCGTTGATACCATGGCCCCGCAAGGCCGCCTGGATCTCCGCTGCCTGGGTGTTGGTGCGGACCAGCACGGCAATGTCCCCGGCCCGGACACCCCGGTCGCCGATTTTCGCATCCCCGGCCAGGAGCGCGGCAATATCTCCGGCAATCAAGTCCGGGATCAGGGGCACAAGCTGTTTCTTGACCAGCCGCCCTCCCCTGCTGGGGCAGAGATCTTCGGGCAGGGTGAGAAACTGGAGGGGCTCCGAGCCAAGGCTTGGGGAATGCCAGAGATCTTCCGCCCCAGGGCGGGCGGCAACCTGGGCGTAGCTGATGCGAGCATCGCCAAAGGGCTGGGCCAACGCACCGAAGAGAGCGTTCAACGCCGCCACCATCTTCCGGTCAGCCCGCCAGTTGGTGGTCATGGTGTGCTTTTCGGACGCCGGCTGGCTGGCTGCCTCAAGATAGGCATAAATATCCGCGCCCCGAAAGCCATAGATGGCCTGCTTGGGATCGCCGATCAGGAAAAGCGCCTCCTTGCCGCCTCCGCCGTAGATGGTCCGGAAGATGCGGTACTGGATGGGATCGGTATCCTGAAACTCGTCGATGAGCGCCACCGGAAAGCGGGCCCTGATCCGCTGGGCAAGCTGCGCCCCTGTGCCATCGCCGCCCTGCAAGGCCAGGTCCAGCCCGGTGAGGAGCTGGTCAAAGGATTGCTGCTGCCCGGCCAAAAGCCGCTTGGGCAGCTCAACCCGGATATAGTGCGCCGCCCCGGCCAAAAAGAGCGTTTGGCTGCCAACAGCCAGGGCCTCTGCCTGGGCGACCAATTTGCCCCAGTGCTCGAAAAAGGGATTGGGTTGCGCCAGCCCCTTTTTCAGGGCCGTTGCGGTGAACACCTTGCCATCGGGCTGAAAGATGTTTTCCGCACCAAGCAGCTCCGCCTGGTTTGGCAGGGCAAAGGCAACCGGCTCGGGCTGGCCAAAAAAAGCAGCAATCCGATCCAGCAAACCATGTTCCAGCAAGGCCTTGAAGGAAGCGGTCAGCCCTTCCGCCCGAACAAAGTATCGGATCAGGGCATCATGCTGCTCCTGCCAGCAGGCTCGGGCCTTAGCATAGAGGCGGCAATACTCCCGCACCTGGGCCGGAATCTCCTCCTGTGCCGCGATTTCCCCGGCAATGGCAAAATCGGAATGCCGGATCGCCTCCTGGGTCAAACCGCGCAGCTGGCCCGGGGAAACGCCTTGCCTGACCAGGCTGGCCAAGCGGGGATCAAGATCGTAGAAAAACCGGCTCCAGTAATCATCGGTGATTTCCCGCACCAAAACCTCGGTGGCACCGGTGAGTTCCAGTTCAAAGAGCAGACCGGTTTCAAGGGCATGTTGCTGCAAAACCCGATGGGCAAAGCCGTGGATGGTGGAGATTGCTGCCTTGTCAATGTCGCTTACGGCCCGGAGGAGAAGACGGCGATCCGCCTCAAGGTCGCTGCTGCGCGCAAGAAGTTGGCAGACAAAAGGGTCATCCCCGCCTTGCTGGTTCTCAAAGGCCTGCACCGCCGAACGCAGCCGGGCCCTGATCCGCTCATGCAATTCCGCGGTTGCCGCCTCGGTGAAGGTGACCACCAGAATCTGCTCCACGGTCAGCCGGTGTTCCAGCAACAGACGCAGGTAGAGGGAGGTGATGGAATAGGTCTTGCCCGTACCGGCGCTGGCCTCGATGAGCTGGACGCCGGTGTTGGCCACCAGAAGCGGATCAAAACCCCGGCTCATAGTTCCTCCATTTGGCTGAGCATGGGCGTGAAGATGCGGCAGGCAAGCTCACCAAAGGAGGGGGAGTTGCCTTCCCGATACAGGGCATGGCTTGGGGAAACCGGCAGAGAGTCGCCAAAAAGTTGGCGGCAGTACGGGTCTTCCCCCTCGCCGGGCGCAAAGTCGTTGCCAAGGTACTCCTCCCCGGCCTTGGCAAAGGCGCTCATCCGCCGCTCCTGTTCGGTCCCCTTGCCTGAGGCCATGGTCCGGGCAAAGACAAGCCCGCTTTTAGGGAAAAACAGCAGCGGCGCATTGGCCCCCTCGGCAAACAGGCTGGCCAGCTCCAGCAGCACGCTTTTTGCCTCGGGCACCGGAGCAAAACGGAGAACCTGGGCAGACCCCTTGTCGCTCCCTCTGCCGATCACGATGGTTTCACACCGCTGATCCTCCGGGGCGACAGCGGAAAGGAAAAGATGCTCCAGCCAGACCGGCAGCAATATCCGGCCATGGAGCAGGCTGTTGGTCCAGTACAGATGCCCTCCGGGATATCTGTTGTCCAGCTCGCCGTGCAGGGTTATCTCCGGGGAAAGCACGATTTCCCGGCGCAGGGGCGGAAGCACATCCCCTGTCTCATGGGCAAGAAGCTGTTCCACAATGGGGCGCACCGTCTCCCAGATCTCGGCAAAAACCGCCTGCGCCCCCTGGCCCAGGGGAACCCGTCCCTCCCCCCGCCAGCGGGCCAGAAGCGTTTCCGGCCTGGACAGCCCCTCCCCTTTCATGGCCAGCAGATCGCGGCTCAGCTGGTATTTTTCCAGACCATCGAGATGGATGGGCTCACGGTCTTGAATCTCCCGGTTTCTTTCCTGCAGGAACAGGCCAAGCCGGTTTTCGAGAAACCAGCGGACCGGGTGCGAAAAATAGCGGGACAACTCCAAAAGGGAGAGCGAAGCCGGGCAGAATTCCGCAGGCGGCAAAGGCTCGGGCAAAAAGGCATGGAGGGTGCGGACGCCTGCCTCCCTTGCCTGGGCAGCCCGGCAGTATTCCGCCGCAAAACTGGACAGCCTTGCATCCGCTCCGGAAAAGTATCTCCGGCTGAAGGGCTGGAGGGGATGGTGGACCACAATCCTCGCCTCCAGCCTTTTACGGTTCTCGGCAAAAGAATCCACGCCGCCGGGGCCGTGAGCGTCAGGCGCAAGGCTGAAGCTCTCGGCCAGGCAATCCACCAGCTCCTCAACCACCACGGCAGGGGGCAGCGTTTTGCCGTCCCGCAGGTTATTGCCCAGATAAAAAACCAAAAACCTCTCGCGGGCGGCAAGCAGGGCTTCGAGAAAAACATACCGGTCATCGTTGCGCTTGGCCCGGTCGCCCCGCTGGGGGTAGCGGGCGATGAGATCAAAGCTCTGCGGATGCTCCACCCGGGGGAAATCCCCATCGTTCATACCCAGCAGACAGATAACCTTAAAGGGGATCGAGCGCATGGGCAGCATGCCGCAGAAGGTGAGCCCGCCTTCAAGAAACCCCTGAGCCGTTGCCTGGCCGGCCAGCTTCTCCTTGAGGAGGATCACGATGCCGTTCAGGTCAAGGGGCTGGCTGAACTCGGCGTCCTGCGTCTCAAGGGTGATCTGGGCCAAACTGTCCCGCACCTTCTGCACTTGCCAGGCCTGGGGAGAATCCTCCCAAAAAAACGCCTCGAGTAAGTCGTTGAGAACCCGCTGCCACTCCACCATCTCCCTGGCCAAGGAGAGCTTGCCTGCCGCAACAAAGAGGGTCTCGCAAAAATTCATGAACCGGCCGGCAAGCTCCGCTGCCTGGCCCTCGATTTCCTCATAGGGCAAAACCTCGCCCAGAAAGGCCCCATCCGCCCGGACGCCATAGCCCAGGGCCAGCCGGTCAAAGCCGAAGCGCCAGGTATTCTGCCGCTCTTTGGGCTGCTGCAGCGATTCCCGGTGCAGCTCGTCAATGCCCCACCTGATCCCGGTCTTTTCCACCCAGAGTTTGATCTTGGGCAGATCATCGGAGGTAATCCCGTGCTTCTGCTGGATGGCCTCACAGGTCAGCAGTTCGAGAACCTCCGAGACCGTCATTCTGCCGGGGGCCATCTGGAGGACGCGTAAAAAAACATCGATGAGCGGGGCGCCGCTCAACAGGGAGCGGTCCGCGATCCGGAAGGGGATAAACCGTTTATCCTCCGGGGAGAGCCCGAACACCGCCTCAATGAGCGGGGCGTAGGCGGAAACCTCGGGCAGCATGACCACGATGTCGCGGGGGGCAAGAGCCGGATCATCCTGGAGCAGGGCCAGCACTTGATCCTGCAACACCTCGACCTCGCGGAGACGGCTGTGGCAACCATGGATGCGGATGGAAGCATCATCCCCGGCCAGGGTTTGGGGGGAGGTATTGCCGTCTGCCAAAGAGCGATGATGCAGATGCAGGATGTCGTTTTGCAGCACCTCCAGCATAGTCTTAGGCGCGGCATGACTTACGTACTGTTCCCCAGCCTCTACATAGAGAACCGAATCTTCAAGAACCTCCTGGAAATCCCGGGCCATGCCGCCCATGGAGGCAAGAAGCGGATGACCGATTTCCAGATAGAGGTCCGCCTGGTCCAGGCCGGACGGCAAACGGGCCAGGGCGCGTTGCGCCTCACTTTTTGAGCGGATGTCGGCAAAATACCCTTCCGCCGGGGAAAAAAGATGGAAATGCACCGGCAGGATGTGCGCCAGTTCCCCCATGATGCCGAGATAGATGGTGGGCAGGGTGTCGATACCGAAAAGGGAAACCCTGGCGGGCAGGAGCTGGGGAAAGGGAATATCGCCTGCGGCCAAGGCCTGCCGGGCTCTTTGCATGAGCCGGGCCGGAGAGCAGCAGCCCAGATGCGCCACCAGCAAACGCCAGAGCTTGGGCTGCCAGAGATCCTCCTCCAGAGCGTGGGTAAAGGCCCGGTTCTCTCCTTCCTCCCAGGCAAGGATCATCTCGGGCCGGTACACCGCGTACTGATCAAAGAGATGCGCGATCTGCCTGGCCAGCTGGAGCTTCTTGCTCAACGGGCCATGGGAAAGATAGGAGATCAGGGGGAAAAAATCGGGATCGTTGCGGCAATCATCGAGAAGCCCGCAGATCACAAAGGACAGCCTTTCCCGGCTGTACCTCTGTACCTGATCGCCCTCTTCGCCAAGGGTGGCGCGCAGCACCCGCTGGACAAACTGCCGGGGGTGGGGGAAATCCGGATTGGCCCACACCCCGAAGCGGCCTGAAAGCTGCATGGCAAGCCAGGTCGCCATGCCCTTGCTTTGCACGATAATGCATTCGGGCGCAAGCGGCGAGGCAAGCGGCGTACGCAAAACATCCGCCAGCGAGTCCAGCAGGGCCTCAACCCTGTTGGACCGATAGATATGCATGGCGCTCTTCATGATCTTATCCCGCGCTATGCAATGGTGCTACGAGAGGGGGCGCAACAGAGGGTATCTGAAAAAAAGCGGCACTCACAGGACAGCGGCTATCAGGCCGCCAAGCGCCGGAGGCACTCCTGCAGCCGGGTGACAAGCTGCCCAAGCTCGGGCTTTGAGATCTGATCGTCGGCGCCAACGGCCTCTCCCTTGTGCAGGGCAAGATCATTGACCAACGAAGAAAAAAGCATGACGGGGATGCCATCATACCCGTTGTTTTCCTTGATCCGCTTGCAGAGATTATGCCCGTCCATCCGCGGCATTTCGATATCGCTGATCACGGCCAGTACCTCATCGTGCACCGTGCCCTTGCTTCTCAATTTTTCCAGATACTCCCAGGCATCCTGTCCGTCCGAATGGGCGACAACCCGGTACCCTGCCTTTTCCAAGGTTTTACGGATCTGATCCTGAATGATCCGCGAATCATCGGCGATGACCACGGCCTTGTCAACCTGATCCTCATCGGGACGCGCCGAGATGGCATGGGCTTCGGAATCGATAACCATGCTGGGATCGATGGTGGCGATGATGCTCTCGAAATCAACCATCTGGATGATATTACCATCCACCAGGCACACCCCGGTAAGGCTGCTGTAATGGGAGATAATCGGCGGCGGCGGCAGGATCGCCGTCCAGCTGACCCGGTAGACCTTGTCCACTCCATGGGCGATAAAACCGAAAAACTTGCCGTTGATCTCGGTGACAATGACCACCCATTTGGCCTTTGCCTCCGGGGAAAGGTCGGGCGCGTACCCAAACCATTCACAGAGGTCGACCAGGGGGATGGTCCGGTCCCGCAGCAGAAAAACGCCTTTCATGGCCGCGACGCTTTCCGGGATTTCGGTCAGGTTTTCAGGCATGGCCACCAACTCACGGACCTTGGCGGCATTGATGCCGTAGGCGGTTCTGCTGACGGAATCGGTGGTTTGATCGTGCCACTGGAGAAAAAGGGTGATGATTTCCAGCTCATTTGTACCGGATTGCAGCAAAATGTCGGTCTTGTAACCAGCGGCTTGGCTCATGTAACGGCTCCAATGTGCGGGATGCTCTGCCCAGAATGAGGGGGAAAAGATATGCTCTACAAATATAGGAAAGCGGGAAATTACTCAACTAAATAATCAGCCAATCCGCAGCAACGGGGGCGGGCGAGGGAGGCCCATTGCCGGAACCGCGCCTAGAAGGTGGGCATGGGCATGAGGCCCCACTTGTGATTATCCGAAGTTATTATCAGCGAGCGGACCGCATGGTCCGAGGCCTCCAGATCAACGAGGAGAACCGGCCGCCGCTTCAGCCCGACCCTGAAAATATCCGCCGGCGGGACGAGCAGTCCATCTCCTTCAGCCACCCGCATGAAAATAAGCCGTTCGACCTCATAATCGGTTTCCACCGAACCCCAGGTCCGGACAAAATTATAAAAAATCCGGAAAAACCTGCCCAATCCGCCGCTGAACCGATGCTGGTGCCATTCGAGAATTTCCGGAAACCGCTCCAGCATCTGGTCGGAAAAGCGCCGGTCTTCCTTGGTGAGCAGGGCATTTAAGAAAAAATCCCCGGGCAGCAGATAGACCGCATTGGCCTCCCTGCCTTGCAGAGCATCCCGCACCCGGGCCGAGCCGAGGGCCGCCTGATAGACCGCGAGAATCTCCCGGTCCGGGCGGGGAAACACGGAAACAACCTGCCGGCCATCCGGGGCCGTGACCATGGGCAGGGTTCGCACCGTGTAACTGCGCAGGGCAAAAGCCAGGAGCACGGCCAGGGTCACGGTCAGGCAGTAGGCCGCGCCGATTCCCAGCCATTTGGAACGGATCCGGCCGAAGAGCAGCCGGTACACCCTGCCTCCCGGCTCTCCGGGCAGAAACATGGGGGTGCTGGCCATATAGCGGGCATAGGCCTCGGGCTGCTCCTGCCGCATCCGCCACTCTTCGTTGCGGGCCAGGGCATAATAGACAAAGAGCATGGTGAGATACATGATCAGGATGATGAAACGCGGCCAGTACAGCATCAGGCCGAAGCCTGAGACGGCGAGGAAGAGGTATTGCGGATGGCGGATCTTGCCGTAAAAGCTGCGGGCCACCACCCCTTTGCCGGTGAAGCGCCCATAATACAGGGGGATGGCCGCCAGGGCAAAAAGCAGCAACCCGACAACCATGAGGACCTGCAAGAGGGAGATGGCTCGGATCAGCGGATCATCGGGAAAGACCAGATGCGGCAAAAAGAATTCCGTGGACCAGCTGGTGAGCGGGCTTGCGGCAAGGGTTTGCAAAACGGGGCCGTACACCGAGTAAAAATACAGGGCAAAGGGGGAAATCATGATGATGATTTCAATGCCGATCAGGCAGTAGGCAATGACTGTCCAGACAACAAGCAGCCTTTTCCCCTTGCCGGCGTCAACCATTCCCATTTCCTTTAGACAAAATCGGCTTACAGCAGATGCCGACAAACCCGCAGATGATATCGGAAAGCTTCTGCAAGTCGATGGGCTTGTGCAGGAGGGCATGAGCCCCGCTGTGTTCAAGCATCTCCTCCATATTTGGCACATCGATGCCGGTGACAACAATGACGAACAGTTCGGGGTGCCGCCTCTTGACTTTCTGCAGGACCTCATAGCCGTTGAGCCCCGGCATCCTAATATCAAGGGTCATGATGGCCGGCTCTTCCTCCCTGAGGATCGCAAGGGCTTGTTCGCCATTTGTGGCGACGAACGCCTGAAATCCCAGCTTTTCCAGATAGGTCTTCAGCAATTCGCAAATGGCGCTTTCATCGTCCACAATAAGAACTTTTATTTTTTTCGTCATCCATACACCTCAAAAGTACGTCCCTGTGTGTTTTTCATCTGCCAAGCCGCCTTCCGCCCTGTCCTCCTCTCCTTAAACGGCTA
>JBAZSA010000093.1:0-10014 GCA_041662645.1 Desulfurivibrionaceae bacterium | reverse complement strand
CCTGGCGCAAGCGCCCGCCCCGGATGGTAGCCCGCTTCCCGGTGAACCGGCGCAGGGTGGAGCGCATCATTACCAGGCGGTTGCGGACCAACCGGTTGCAGATCGGCGAGGTCAAGGCCAAAAGCATCCTCCAGGCCTACGGCTTCCAGATTCCCCAGGGGTATCTTGCCACCAATGTAGGCGAGGCCATGGAGATCGCCGAACGCATCGGCTATCCGGTGGCCATGAAGATCGTCTCCCCGGACATCATCCACAAGTCCGAACTCGGCGGGGTGCGGCTCAACGTGACCAGCTCCGAGGCGGTGGCGGATGCCTACGACCTCATGATGCTCCGCACTGCTCAACGGGCGCCGGAGGCCTGGATTGAAGGAATTTACGTGGAAAAAATGCTGGCCCGCGGCCTTGAAGTAATCATCGGCATGAACCGCGATCCGCAGTTCGGCCCCATGCTCATGTTCGGCCTGGGCGGTATCTTTGTCGAGGTGATGAAGGACGTCACCTTCTACCTGGCGCCCATCACCAACGAAGAGGCCACCCAGATGCTGATGAGTACCCGCTCCTACGAAATTCTCAAAGGAAAACGCGGACACAAGGGCGTCGATCTGGCGGGCATTGCCAACGGGTTGCAGCGGATCAGCCAGTTGACCACCGATTTCCCGCAGATTGGTGAACTGGACATCAACCCCTTTATTGTCGGGGAGATAGGCACTGAGCCGGTGGTGGCGGACGCGAGAATGACCTTGCAGAGCTTTGAGGTGGCGCGATGACCAGCCCGAAAAACTACGATCCCGACTGGCAAGAGAAATATAGCGACATGATCGCCACACCTTACCAGGCCGCGGCCAAAATCAGGCCGGGCCAACGGGTTTTCATCGGCACGGCCTGCGCCGAGCCGGTATTGCTGGTCAAAGCCCTGACCGAGCGGGCCAGCGAACTGGCCGACGTGGAGATCATCCAGCTGCTCACCAAGGGCGACGCCCCGTACGCCAGCAGCAGCCTGACCGACTGCTTCTCGGTGAACAGTTTTTTCATCGGGGCCAACATAAGGGAGCATATCCAGCAGGGCTTGGGCAACTACACCCCCACCCTGCTCTCCGACATTCCCATGCTCTTCAACTCCGGCCAGCTCCCCATCGACGTGGCCCTCATCCAGATAACGCCGCCGGACGAACGCGGCAAGGTGAGCCTTGGGGTTTCGGTGGACATCGTCAAAAGCGCCGCGGAAAACGCCTCGCTGGTCATCGCCCAGGTGAACCCGATGATGCCCAAGACTTTAGGCGACAGCTTTCTCGACATCTACGACCTCGATCTTCTGGTGCCTGCGGCAAGCCCCATCATCGAACGGGAATCCACGCCGGTGTCCGATGATACCCGCCGCATCGGCGAACACATCGCCGCCCTGATCGAAGACGAATCAACGATCGAATTCGGCATCGGCCGCATCCCCCACGCCCTGGTGGAATTTTTGCGCGACAAAAAAAATCTCGGCATCCACACCGAGATGCTCACCGACTCCATCATCGAGCTGGTGGAATCGGGCGCCGTTACCGGCAGCCGGAAAACCACGGACAAGGGGCGGATCGTGGCCAGCTTCTGCATGGGTACCCAGCGCCTCTACGACTACATCGACAACAACCCCCTGTTCTGCTTCAGGCCCACGGAATACGTGAACGACGCCCACATCATCGGCCGGCAGCACAAAATGGTGGCCATCAACATGGCCCTTGAAATCGACCTCACCGGCCAGGTGTGCGCCGACTCCCTGGGCTCCCTTTTCTATTCCGGGATCGGCGGCCAAGTGGATTTCAACCGGGGCGCGGCCCGCTCCATCGGGGGCAAGCCCATCATCGCCATGGAGTCAACAGCCAAGGACAAAACCATCTCCCGCATCGTCACCCGGTTGACTCCGGGCGCCGGGGTGGTCACCACCCGGGGCGAGGTGCATTATGTGGTCACCGAGTACGGCGTGGCCTACCTGCACGGGAAAAGCGTACAGGAACGGGCCCTGGCCCTGATCAGCATCGCCCATCCCAAATTTAGGGAGCAGCTGTTCAAGGAGGCAATCGAGGCCAAATATCTCCGCCAGGATCTCGGCGATGTGGAGGGCCGTTTCATGATCGCCTCCCAGGAGATGAACACCACCATGCTGCTCGAGGACGGCACCCAAATCAATTTCCGGCCCGTGCATCTCACCGATGAGCCCCGGATGCGGGACATCCTCTACGCTCTTTCCCAGGAAACCCTGTACTACCGGTTCATGACCCATAGCCAGCGCTTCGGCCACAAGCAGATCCAGAACTTCGTCTACGTCGATCACCGCAAGGACGCAGCCATTGTCGGCACCGTGCCCGAAGCGCACGGTGAGAAAATCATCGCCATTGGCCGCTACTACCTGGACGAAAAAACCAACCGGGCCGAAGTGGCCTTTATTGTCCGCGACGAATGGCAAAACAAACGGATCGGCACATTTCTTTTCAAGCATCTGGTCACCATCGCCAAGCGAAACGGCATCGCCGGTTTCTCCGCCGAGGTGCTGCGGGAGAATAAACGCATGCAGGCCATCTTCCTCCATTGCGGATTCACCGTGAAAAGCAGCTTGGAGGAAGACGTTTACAGCTTCCAGATTGACTTCTAATCGGCTATCTTGTCCTGGGGGGTAAAAATCAAGCTACGGAGGGACAGATGGATTCCCCAGTCGCAGACGATGTTGCCCAAAAAACTGTCAGGATCATGGTGGTCGAGGATGTGGATTTCAACCTCGCGATCCTTACCACCATCCTTGCCGAGCGCGGATGGCAGGCCGTTACCGCCACAAGCGGCGAGGCGGCGCTGGATATCCTTGCCAAAGATACCGATTTTCACATCATTCTGATGGATATCGGCCTGCCCGGCATTGACGGCATCGAAGCCACGCGCAGGATAAAGGAAAACCCGGCTTGGCGCGCCATTCCGGTTATTGCCCTTACCGCCGAAACCGCGGCCGGACGGGAACATCTGTTAGCCGCGGGGCTTGACGGCTATGCGGAAAAAAACTTCGATCCCGGCCAACTGTTCGCCGCCATCGACAAGCATCTCCTTCCTGTCTGCGTGAACCGGCTAGAAACCGGGGCTGCCATGACGAACCCCGAGGAGCATTTGGAACTAGACGTTGAAACCCTGCTCGCCACCTACACTGACAAGGCGACTCTCTGCCGCATAGCCAAGGCCTTCTTTACCGATACCGATAAACAACTCGCCCTGCTCGGCAAGGCCATGACCGCAGGCGATCAGGCTGTGATACTGGCCTGTTGTCACAGCATCCGGGGATCATCCGCTATCTTCACCGCCCAAAAATTGGGCACGGCGGCGCAAGAACTGGCTACCTTGTTGCGCGAGGGGAAAAAAAATGAGGCCGAGGCTGCCTGGCAGAGGGTGCTGGCCGCCCAAGAGTCGCTGCGGAATCATGTAACGACCCGGCTCGACCTGTCGCTACAAAACCAGGAGACCGGGCGCCACCCCCGATTTTGACGCCTTTATGCCTCCTGACTATTCAACCATCCTGATTGTCGATAATGCCGAATTTATCCGCATGGTTGTCCGCTTGCGCCTGGAGGGGGCCGGAGTGGTGCCCAATAAGATCCACGAAGCGGAGAACGGCCTGGAGGCTTATGACCTTCTGGTTGCAAAAGGGATCGCCAACATCCTCTGCGATTACGAAATGGCGAAGATGGATGGAATCGAGCTTGCGACCAGGCTCTTTATTGCGGAGCAACGCCGGGGGCTGCGCTTTGTCCTCTTCAGCGGCACCCCCCTGGCAAGGATCACGGCGGCTTTGGCCGAGACAGGGCTGGATATTCCAATCATCCCCAAAACCAGACTCAGGGAAAGCTGGACCCAACCAAACACCATCAGCGCTTGGTTTCCTGAACTGGCGGCCACTCTGCCTTCTCTACAAAAATAGCAGCGCTTATTTAAAAAATTACCGGGAGTGATTATAATACCCGCAAGTAAGGCGTTAAATCCCGCAGGTAAACCCACTGGTCAGCTTCCCCGGGGAAAACACATGAAGATACTCATAGTCGATGATGAAATAACCGCCCGCACCATTTTAAAGAACCATCTCCTGCAACATGTGCCGGGTTGCCAGCTCTTTGAGGCGGCAAACGGCACCGAGGCGCTTTTTCGCTACCTGAAATACCAGCCGGATGTCGTTCTCCTCGATCTGATCATGCCGATAGTGGATGGCGAGGCATTCCTCGCCATCATCGAAGATGCCTTTCAAAAAGGCTTTCTCAAAAAAGAACCGAAGGTCATCGTCATTACCAGCTTTGACGATCCAGGAAAGCTCCTTGAGATATCAGGCAGGCCATCGGTGGAAACGGTCATACCAAAACCCATCACCCAGGCCACCATCGAACGGCTGAAAACCCTGCTGTGATATAGGCTCCTTTCCCCTGCCCATCCAAGCCCCGTATTTCCTTGCGGGGAAATACCCGCCGCCCGATATCCGCTGCCAAGCCCGTTTCCTGATTTTTTTTTGATGACGCATCCCTTGTATCCACTATAATAGCGCCAGACAACCCAACCAACTACCAGCACACCAAGGAGGTTCCCCTATGTCTGTCTCCCAGGCAGATTTTGAAAAAGCCCTTGCCGTAGGCCGCCCGCCCAATATTGTCAAGCTGTTCCCCAACTCAAAAGCCTTGATCGTCAGCGGCAAGGTAATCGACCGGGCCTTGCGGGCCAAAGGCAAGGCCATGACCATCGCCGCCAACGGCCGCAACAACTTCATCATCCGCGGGGCCCTGCTTGCCGCGCAACGGGCCAACGCCGCGATCATCATCGAAATCGCCCGCTCGGAAGGCGGAGCAAACGCTTACTGCCCGGTGAATTACTGGAACATGGCCATGCAGGTGGACCAGGCCATGAACGAGCTTGGCATCACCGTGCCGGTGGCCATCCATGCCGATCATTACGGGATCAAGAAGGAAACAGATCTCGATTTCGCCAAGGTGGAGATTCCCACCATCTTCGAGGCGGGCATCACCTCCATCGCCATCGATGCCTCCCATTTGCCGGACGACAAGAATCTTTTAACCAACCTGGCCCTGACCCAGCTGGTGCCCGCTTGGGCAGGGCTGGAAACGGAAATCGGCGAGATCAAGGGCGACCAGGGTCTTTCCACCCCGGCGGAAGCGCTCTTCCTTATCCAGGGGTTGAATGCCCACAACATCTTCCCCGACTGGATCGCCTTGAACAACGGTACCACCCACGGCATTGAGGAAAGCGGCCAGGGCATTCAGGTGGGGCTCACCGCCGAAATCCACGTTGGCCTCGCCCCGTACCATGTCTCCGGCGCCCAGCACGGCACCTCGGGCAACAGCTCAGAAAGGCTGCGGGAGATCGCCGCCAAGACCTCCACCACCAAGGCCAATGTGGCCACGGCCCTGCAGATGGTTTCCTGGGGCTTGCAGGTAAACGATTACGGCAATGCCATCCTCGACGCGGACGGCGGCTTCATCAAGGTGAAGGATGCGGGCGTCACCGAAAGTATGTGGCAGCAGATGGTTGCCCATGCCGAGGCAAACGGCTGGAAAAAGGGCAATTACAAGAGCCTGAACCTGCCCTTTGAACCGAAGCTGATGGGGCAGCCCAAGCCGATCCGGGAACGGATGGTGAAACGGGTGGAGGAATTTGTCTACAATCTGCTGGTCAATGTCTTCAATGCCCAGGACAGCGCCCCGTTGGGGATCAAAGCCATCCTGGATAAGGGTTCCCACGACATGGGAGCAAAGGTCGGCCGCATCGAGGACCCTGCCCAATGGACCGGCGAAAAGATCGCCCGGAGGGCGGCCAGCCTCGGCAGCGACAAAGGCCCGGCAGGGGATTTTGACGACTGACGCCTGCCTGCCCGGAAAATCTTGCCTGTATCAACGTAACGCTGCTGGTCCCACGACTGGCAGCGTTTTTTTTTCAGCCGGGGTTGTTACAGGATAAAGCCGCTGAGCCAGAAGAGAGCGATACAGAAAAAAGGAAGGGCGCTGTAGGAAAGCAGGATGTCCTTGACCGGATAGTTGAAATCAAAGACCCGAAGGCTGAAGGCCGCGCCATAGAGCCAGGCGTACAAAATAATCGCCAGGGTCTTTCCGCCCTCCAGCCACAGATTAACCCCGAGATCAAACCAAAAAACCAGGGAAGCCACGCCCATAGCGCAGAGCAGCACCTGAGCCACGCCATTGACAGCCTTGGCCATGACATAGAGGATATTGAAAAAACCGATCCCCTCGAAAAGCAATGAGGCGCAGATCAGGGCAAGGGCCCCGAGCAGGCCGCCACCGAGAAACAGTGTCTGGTTGGCGGCAAGAAAGCCTGACACCGAGGCAAGCGCCTCCGCGGAGGTAAGCCCGGCGAGATGGAGAACCGCAACCGCGCAGGCGGAAAGGAAGAGGTATCGGCCCACTATGCACACACCATAATATGCGTTGATCCCGTCAACCAGGGTTTCACTAGCTTGCAAAGCCGATGGCGCGGTCCAGCTTATGGAGAAAAGCAAACCCTTGGCCTTTCTTCTCAAGCCGGGCCGCCTTTACCACCGCGTCAAACACCGCGTTGGTCTGTTCATCCTTGGTAATAATCAGAATGATCTCTTTCTCCGGCTTGATGAACATGCCGGCAAAACCGATTTTTTCCCGCACCCCGGTGCCACGGCCATAGTACAGCGTCGCCCCTTCCGCGCCGGCCCGCATCGCCGCCTCCACAACCAGGTCGGCTTCGCCGCGCTGAACTATGCAGGTTATCAGATTCGGATTCACATTTTCCATACATCCCCCTTCTCACCTGGAGTGCCGATGCTTTTATCCCGTAACAACTCATAAATTATCGAGTGCCCACGACCCATTGTCAAGAACTCTTGGCAACGGGGCAAAAATATTCCTGCCGGAAAAACCGGCGGATCATCCCTTGATCACAGCCAGGGGGCGCAATTCAACCAATACCTCCACCAAGTCCAGCTGGTTGCCGATCACCTCGCCGATATCCTTGTAGGCGCCAGCAGCCTCTTCCAAATCCCCCACGGAACGAATGGCATGGATGATTCCCTGGTCATCCAGCCGTTTTTTTTCCTGGTCCAGATTCAGCTGGCGCTGTGCCTGCTTGCGGCCCATTTTCCTGCCCGCCCCGTGGGCGCACGACTCAAAACTCTCTTGGTTGCCCTTGCCCCGCACAATATAGCTGGGAGTCCCCTGGGAGCCAGGGATAATGCCGATCTCCCCGGCCTGGGCCCGGGTCGCCCCCTTGCGGTGAACCATGACATTCTTTTCAAAATGCATCTCCATGGCTGCATAATTATGGGCAATATTGATCATCGGCTCGAAAAACACCGGCGGCACCACGGCCAGCAGGGCATCCTTGATCCGCTCCATCATCATCTTGCGGTTGGCATAGGCAAAATCAACGCAGTACCGCATCTCATGCAGGTAGGTTTGGCCTGCCTCGCTGTCAATGGGCAGAAAGGCCAGCTGCCAGTTAGCGGGAATTTTTGAGCCCCATTGCTTGTTCAGCTCCATGGCCAACCGGTTATAATAATTGGCAACCTTGAAGCCGAGATTGCGGCTGCCGGAATGGACCATGAGCCAGACATGGCCATCATTGCCTTTCTGGATCTCGATAAAATGGTTTCCGCCCCCCAGGGTGCCAAGCTGGGTGAGGGCGCTTTCATATTCCCTGGAAACCATGGGCAGATCGGCCAAAGGAACCTCTGCCTGCGGCATGAGGCTTGCCTTTTGCCTGTGCTGGTGGTGCTTAAAACCAAGGGGAACGGTTCTTCTGATCTCGGCAAGCACCATTTTCAGCTTTTCCGGGGAGATGGTGCTCAGTGAGGTCCGCACGGCGCACATGCCGCAGCCGATATCAACCCCAACCGCATTGGGGATCACCACCTCTTGCGAGGCCATGACCCCGCCGATGGGCATGCCGTATCCCTGATGGGCATCGGGCATCACCGCCACATGCCGGAACACAAAGGGAAGATTGGCGAGATTCTTCGCCTGGGCAAAGGCCCCGGCCTCGATATCGTCAAGCCAGAGCTTGATCGGCTGTTTTTCGGTGGTGATTACCTGTTTCATCGGAATTGACACCGGCCAATTTTCAACATATGGTTACGGCTGATTACCAGATTACACAAACACCCTCAAAGCCATTGTCGCAAAATCCTGACAACAACGCACACATATCTTTGACGGAAAAAATGGAAAACTTCGTCCTCACCATCTCCTTTCTCCTCATGGGCATGGGCTTGCGCCGCCTGCCCCATTTCCCCAAAGACACCGCGCAGGTGCTCAACCTGTTCGCCATGACCCTTTCCCTCCCGGCGCTGGTTCTGCTCAAGGTTCCCCAATTGCATTTTTCCTATGATATCCTGGCGCCGGTCGTCACGCCCTGGGCCATGCTCACGGTTTCCGCCCTGATCATCATTGTTCTCGGCAAGCTCCTGTGTTGGGAAAAAGAGACTACCGGCGCCCTGCTGCTCCTGATCCCGTTAGGAAACACCTCATTTTTCGGCATCCCCATGGTGCAGGCTTTTTTCGGGGAGACAGGCATCCCCTACGCTGTGCTGTACGACCAGTTGGGTTCGTTTCTGGCCTTGGCCACCTATGGCGCCGTCGTGCTTGCCCTGTATGGCAACGGGGGCAAACCGACCACGAAATCGGTACTCACCCGGGTTGTCAGCTTCCCTCCATTCATTGCGCTGATTCTGGCCTTTGCCTGCCGATCCCTGGCCTTTCCTGCACCACTGCTGAGCTTGCTCAATGCCCTGGCTGCAACCCTTGTCCCGGTGGTCATGGTCGCGGTTGGTTTTCAGCTGAGCCTGCGGCTCAGCCCGGAAGTCATACGCCCCTTGGGCGCGGGACTCATTGTCAAGCTGGCCGTAGCTCCGCTGATCGCCCTTATTATCTGCCGCATCCTTGGCCTCAATAGCCTTGCCGTCCGGGTCTCCGTCTTCGAGGCCGGGATGCCGCCCATGGTGTCCGCAGGCGCCCTGGCCATCATGGCCGGACTATCGCCGAGGCTTACCGCGGCCCTGATTGGCCTTGGCATTATCCTTTCCTTTGTTACCCTGCCGCTGCTCTTTCGGCTTCTCTAACCGGGCGCGACCGGTGTCTTTTTGCCCACGACCCGCGCCTGGCGCCTTGCCCCTGCGCATCGGCGTTTCTGGGCCGGAACCCACGAGGTCCATGGCCTGACGCTGGGCTCGCCGCTCGCTGTCTTTTTTGGCCACGAAAAGCCGCGCCCTTTTTTCGCGATCCAGGCCTGTGACATACATGGCCGTGGAGATCGTTCCCGGCGTGGGGGTGAAATCCTGGAACTGCCGGGCCGCAAGACCGAGGGCAGCGAGGCGCGCCGCCATCTTCTCCATGTCGCTAAGGGTGCAGCCCGGGTGCGAGGCAATCAGATAGGGGGTGAAATGAAAATTCTTCCCCGCTTTTTTGCCAATCTCCCGGCACAGGGCAAGAAACTCCTCCAGCACCGCCACGCCCGGCTTATGCATGAGCCCCAGCACCTTGTCCTCCGTATGTTCCGGCGCGATCTTCATTGCCCCAGGAGTATGCTCAAGCAAGAGCTTCCGCAATAGACGCGGGGTCTTGAGAAGCAGCTCCATCCGCAGTCCGGAGGAAACAAAGAGATGCTTGACCCCGGCGCAATCCGCCACCGCCTCCAGCAGACCCAGCATGGCCTGTTCGTCGACTTTGAAAAATTTGCACACCTTGGGATAGAGGCAATCGTGCCGTGCGCAAGGGTGGGGGCTGTTACACCCCGTGCCGTACAGGTTGGCGGTGGGACCGCCCAGATCGCTGATGGTGCCGGAAAAATCCTGCTGCCCGGCGAGCCGCTGCACCTCCTGCACTACGGAATCCCGGCTCCGGCTGACGATCTTTGGCCCCTGGTGGCGCGAGATGGCGCAGAAGGAGCAATTGCCGCAGCACCCGCGGACAATGGTGATCGAATCCCGGATCATCCGGCAGGCCGGGACATCGC
>JBAZSA010000092.1:0-10114 GCA_041662645.1 Desulfurivibrionaceae bacterium | reverse complement strand
ACGCTTTGCGGCATGGTGGCGGAAAACAACAGGGTGTGCTTGTCGGCCGGGGTTTGCGCGAGGATGGCGTTCAGCTCATCCTGGAACCCCATCTGCAGCATCTCGTCGGCTTCGTCCAGCACCACCGAGCGGACAGCGGAAAGATCGATCTCCTGGCGGCGCATCAGATCGTGCAGTCGGCCGGGGGTGGCCACGATGATCGGGGCGCCTTGCCGCAGGGAGCGGATCTGGTTGTCGATGCTGGCCCCGCCGTAAATGGCGCAGACCCGGATGGCCGGAAGATTCTTGGCAAAACTGTTGAGGTCGCGGGCCACCTGCATGCAGAGCTCCCGGGTCGGGCAGAGCACCAGGGCCTGGGTCTTGCGGCTATCCGGCGAGCAGAGCTGCACCAGGGGGATGCCGAAGGCCGCGGTTTTGCCGGTGCCGGTCTGGGCCAGGCCGACGATATCCACCGGTTTATCGAGGAGGATCGGGATGATCTGCTCCTGAACCGGGGTTGGCGCGGTGAAGCCCAGGGCTTCAAGGGCGGAGATGATGTCGGGATGGATGCCAAGGTCAGCAAAGGTGGTCATGATGGTGTTCCTTATTGAAGGGCGTGTGGGTGAAGGTTGCTGTGCAGGAAAAAAGGAAATCCTTGCGGCCCAACGCCCTAAGCCGTTATGCAAAATAATGTTGTCGTCTGGGTAGGTAAAACGGCATAAGGAGCCGTAAGGGAACGTTCAGGATTGCACAAGTTATTGAGTAACGAACGGCTCCTAAACAAAAAAACCGCACGCCCTCGGCAGAGGCTTTGTGCGGTGCGCTTTTGTACGTTCAGCGATTACAGGCAGAGGCAACACAATGAATTTTGCTATTTACCATGATTCGCCAGGGAGCGCAAGTGGTATGTTTTGCGGACTTTTGGCGAGGGCGCCGGAATTCTTCGAGCCCTCGCCAAAATTTTTATCTCTGATGGGCGTCCAGGCCGGCGTCCAGGGTGGCCAGATAATCCCGGATCGCGTCGCGGACAGCGCGGTAATGGGAGAGGGCTTCCTCTTCGTTGGCGGCACCCTGGGCAAGACGGGGCGGGTCGGGGAATTCCCGGTGCAGCTTGATCGCCTTGCCCGGAAACAAGGGGCATTGCTCATTGGCGTGATCGCAGACCGTGATCACGTAATCAAAGGTAACGGGTCCCAGCTCGGAGAGCAATTTCGAATACTGGGCGCTGATATCGACCCCCACCTCGGCCATGACCTTCACGGCCATGGGGTTGAGTCCGTGCTTTTCGATTCCGGCCGAGAAGAATTCATAGCGGTCCGGATAGAGATGTCTGCCCCAGCCTTCGGCCATCTGGCTGCGGCAGGAGTTGCCGGTGCAGAGGAAGAGAATTTTTTGTTTGTGCATGGAGAATGATCCTCTCGTGATTTCTGGTTCAGCAGCAGCCTGCAATCCGGCAAATCGCCTCCCGGATGAATTCCTGGGGAATGGCTTCATGGACCTGGCCGTGCCTGATGATGGTCCGGCAGGATTCCTCCCTGCCCGTGAGTTCGCCGCAGGAGCAGCAGCTGCTTTCCGAGGCTGTTGCCATCGGCAAGACCGTCTCAAGCGGCTTGCCGTTGATGAGGATCAGGTTTGATTGGCTGATTTCCGCCTCGCTCAGTCTGGTTTCCGTGAACAGAATCTCCACCCCCTTGGGTCTGCATTCCTTTTGCAGGGCGTGCACCAGCGTTGCGACCCCCTGTCCGGTTTCGGCGCAACGGTCGCAGGTTTTTCCCTCCTTGTCCAGATGACGCCATTCCACTGTTACAGTTTTCATAATCCGTTCTCCTGAGAATTTTACGATTTACGGCTTGCGGGCAGATTGGCAAGTCCCGGTCACCGTCTCTTTTGTCTGGGGGAAATACCTGCCTTTGAACCAGTATGCCACATTGACCAGCGAGATCAGCACCGGCACCTCGACCAGCGGCCCGATCACCGCGGCGAAGGCCTGGCCGGAGTCGATGCCGAACACGGCAATGGCCACGGCAATGGCAAGTTCGAAGTTGTTGCTCGCCGCAGTGAAGGAGAGAGTGGCTGCCTGCTCGTAGGTGGCCCCCGCCTTGGCGGAAAGGTAAAAAGAGGCCAGAAACATGACCAGAAAGTAGATGGCCAGCGGGATGGCGATGCGCACCACGTCAAGGGGCAGCTGGACAATGTATTCGCCCTTGAGGGAAAACATGACCAGGATGGTGAAGAGCAGAAAGATCAGGGTGAGCGGGCTGAGTTTGGGCAGCAGCTGTTCCTCGTACCAGCTTTCCCCTTTTATCTTGATGCCTGCGAAGCGGGTGAGCATGCCGGCGAGAAAGGGGATGCCGAGGTAGATGAAGACCGATTCGGCGATCTGTCCCATGGAGATAGCCACTGTTGCCCCTGCAATCCCCAGCCAGCCGGGGATGAGGGTGAGAAAGATCCAGGCATAGACCGAAAAGAACACCACCTGGAAGATGGAGTTGAAGGCCACCAATCCAGCGCAGTATTCCCGGTCGCCTCCGGCCAGATCGTTCCAGACGATGACCATGGCGATGCAGCGGGCCAGGCCGATGAGGATGAGGCCCACCATGTATTCGTGGTATCCGGCGAGAAAGGTTACGGCCAGCCCGAACATGAGAACGGGGCCGATGAGCCAGTTCTGCACCAGCGAGAGCAGCAATACCCTGGTGTTTTTGAAGACCTCGTGCAGCTTTTCATACCGGACCTTGGCCAGGGGCGGGTACATCATGAGGATCAGGCCGATGGCGATGGGGATATTGGTGGTTCCGGCCTGGAAGGTGTTGATCACCTCCTTGACGCCGGGAAAGAGATAGCCCCCCATCACCCCGGCGAACATGGCGAGGAAGATCCAGAGGGTGAGGAAACGGTCGAGAAAGGAGAGGCGCTTGGCTGAGTCCATTTCCGGAATCTCCCTAAATAATGAAGTTGAAAAGATAGCCCACCAGCAGGATGCCGCTGCCGACCACGCCGACAAAGGTGGCGATGAGCGCCGGCTTTAGCACCTTGCGGAGAATGACCATCTCCGGCAGGGAGAGGGCGATGACGCTCATCATGAAGGCCAAGGCCGTGCCCAGGGCCGCGCCTTTTGCCAGCAGGGCCTGCAAAACCGGCACGATGCCCGCGGCGTTGGCGTACATGGGGATGCCGATGACCACGGCCAGGGGCACGGACCACCAGGCGGACTTGCCCATGATCGAGGCCATGAATCCTTCGGGCACGTAGCCGTGTATCCCGGCGCCCACCGCAATACCGAGGATGACATACACCCAGACTTTTCCCACGATATCCCGCACCGCCTGCCAGCCGAACAGCACCCGTTCCTGGAGATTTCCCGGCGCGTTCGCCTCACCGCCGCTGGCCAATACATGCTTGACCCATTCCTCCACGTATTTCTCCATGTGGAGCCGGCCGATGGTCCAGCCGGCGACAATGGCAATGGCAAGGCCGGTGACGAGATAGAGGCCCGCCACCTTCCAGCCCAGCATCCCATAGAGCAGGACCAGGGCGACCTCGTTGACCATGGGCGCGGCAATGAGAAAGGAGAAGGTGACACCCAGGGGAATGCCCGCGGTGACAAAGCCGATGAACAGGGGCACGGCCGAGCAGGAGCAGAAGGGGGTGATGATCCCCAGCAGGGCGGCGAGCACGTTGCCCACGGATTCGCGTTTGCCCGCGAGGATTTTCCGGGTTCGTTCCGGGGTGAAGAAGGAGCGGAGGATGCCCACCGCGAAGACCACCAGGGCAAGGAGCATCAGCACCTTGGGCGTATCGTAGAGGAAGAACTGGGCGGCCTTGCCCATCCGGCTGTCCGGGGAGAGGCCGAGCAGCGTGTAGGCGATGAAATCGGCCAGGAGGGAAAGCTGTCTGTAGACCCCAAACCAGACGGCCAACAAGAGCAACCCGGCGAAAAGATAGCGCCGTACGGTGGCAGGGGGAAGCGGCTGTGTTGGCGGCTTGACCGGTTCCGGTTTTGCCGCAAGGTTGTTCAGCTGTATGGGTTGCATGGCTCTGTTTCCTTGCGCGGTGTGGCTGTTGCAGGACGGTTGGATGCAAGACACATTAAAGCATAGCTGTATTACTATATAGCTATATTTTAATATTGTCAACTGAGCCGAAGGGGGTGCGGGGGAATATGGGGCAGGTTGGCTGATGCTTTGTGAGTCCGCATCAGCCACGTGGGGCAATGGCTTTTAGCCGGTGAACACCTGGTTGGAAAGCTCGTTGGTGTCATCGTGTTTGATGGGGAAGTGGCGGGCCAGGATAACACCCACTGCTTCAATCTGCCGGCACAGGGCGTTGCAGGCTTGCCCCTGTTTTATGCCGGCGGCGATGTCCGTGGCGTGGGCCTGAAGGGCTTCCTGGGGAATTTTCTGGTAGATGCCGGTGTCCGCCAGAATCCAGACCTTGCGTTCGAGCAGGGAGATGAAAAACAGCACCCCGGTGTTGTCGCGGGTGGTATGGAGTTTCTTTTCGTAAAAGGAGCGGAGCGCCCTTTCCGCGACCCTGGTTTCCAATCGGCTGCCAGGGATGAACAACCTCAGCAGCGGCGGGAAGATTTTGCTCAGGCCGCTCATTGCAACGGCGGAGGCAAGCATGAGGGGCACAAAGTAGCCGAGGCTGTCACCCAGGAAAAGGTCGGTGATGAGCAGGGCGGCCAAGCCGCCGATGCTGAACCCTGCCAGAAGTGTTGCCTCGGGATAGGTGTCGCTGGCCGCCACCACCATGGTGGCAACCTCGCCGGAGGTTGTTTTCTCCACCCCAGTGATGGTCGCGGCGATCCGCTGCTTTTCCGCCTCGCTAAAAAATGTCTCTGCGCTTGTCATCTACCAGTCCCCCGAGGCGCCGCCGCCCCCGAAACCACCGCCGCCGAAGCCGCCAAAACCCCCCCCGCCCCCGCCGCCGAAACCGCCGCCGCCCATGTAGAATCCCCCGCCCCGGCCGGCATTGGCGAAGAGGATCGGGAGCAGCAACCCCAGCAGGGCGCCGCCTGGGATAAGCAGGAGCAGGATCAGCCAGCCCACCGGCGAGGAAACACCGAGAAAGGCGAAAAAAGGCAGGAGCACCGCGCCGGTCAGCGCGCCGGCCGGCTTGCTCAGCCGCCCGAGAAAGCCGACCAGGATGGCAAAGAAGATGAGGTAGTTGAACAGCGAGGATTGGCCGCCTTTATGTGCCCCCCGGCCGGAGCTGCCGGTGGACTTGAATTCCCCACGGGCAGCGCTGATGATCGCGGAAACTCCGGTGTCAAAGCCTTCGTCAAGTTGGCCCGCCTTGAAGCGCGGGGATATGACCTGATCCACGATGCGTCCGGCAAGAAGATCGGTCAGGACCCCTTCCAGGCCACGGCCAACCTCGATGCGGATCTTGCGGTCGCCCTTGCTGACCAGAAGCAGCACCCCGTTGTCCTTGCCCTTCTGGCCGATCTTCCAGGCCTCCACCGTGCGGATGCTGAAATCCTCCAGCGAATCGCCTTCAAGAGACGGGATGGTCAGCACCGCGATCTGGGTGGAGTCTGACTGTTCAAAGGCAAGCAGCGTCTGCTCAAGCCGTTGCCGCTCCCCCGGAGAGATCATCCCGGCCAGATCGGTGACGTAGCCTTGGTATTGCGGCACCTCCAGAGCCAGGGCCGGTCTGGCATCCCAGGCAAAGAGGAGGCAGAGGCCCAGCAGGCAGAAAAGCCCCTGATCCTTAAACCGCCATGCCGCATGCCGCATGCTGGGCAGCATTGGTTAGAACTTTACCGCCGGGGCCTTGGCAGCCCCTTCTTCTGCCTTGAAGGCCTCGCGGCGGGGCAGCTGGAGCAGCATGTTGTTGGTCAGGTTGTTGGGGAAGGTGCGGATGGAGGTGTTGAAGATGCGCACGGACTCATTGTACCGGACCCGTGCCACGTTGATCCGGTTTTCCGTGCCTTCGAGCTGGTGCTGAAAATCCAGAAAGTTCTGGTTGGCCTTGAGGTCGGGGTATTTTTCAACCACCACCATCAGGCGGGCAAGCGCGGAGGAAAGGCCGCCCTGCGCTTCCTGGAACTTGGCAAAGGCCTGGGGATTGTTGACCACTTCGGCGCCTGCCTGAATGGTGCCAACCTTGGCCCGCGCCTCGGTAACGGCGGTGAGGGTTTCTTTCTCATGGGCCGCATAAGCCTTTACCGCTTCCACCAGATTGGGGATGAGGTCGGATCGCCGCTGGTAGGAGGCTTCCACGTCACCCCAGGCCGCGATTACGGCTTCGTCATTCTGCTGGATGGTGTTGTAGCCGCAACCGCTCAAACCGAAAGCGAGAAGCACGAAACTGACAAAAACGAGGAATCTTTGCATGGTGTTTCTCCTTGGGAAATCTTGATATTGTACACCGCCCCTGCGGCTTTGGCGGTGGCACTCACAGCGGGATGTCAGGTGTCCATGGTGCCCTCGGTACGACTTGAACGTACGACCTACCGCTTAGGAGGCGGTTGCTCTATCCCCTGAGCTACGAGGGCTGACTTTTTAATTATTTCAGCACAAAATAAGTCCTGTACTATACCATTGGCAGTGCAATGCGCAATATCTTTCTTGGCTGGAAGCGCTTGTGGCGCTTGGTATCAGCCTGATCATGCCCAGATTTGGCCGATGGTGTAATCGCGGCTTTTCGTAGTTTGCGCCTCTTTGTAATTACAACAAAAAATTCTGGTTCGTCTGCCGGGATGTGCTAGAATGACGCAGTGCACATCGTTTTTGGGAAGGAAAACAAGCTACGGGTGAGTGCGCGCATGCGATTGAGGACCATAACGTTTCTGATTTTTTTTGCAATCGGGCTGTTTCCCCTCGCCACATCCATTATTTTTAACCTCCCCCAGTTTCTTACAACGCTTGAACAGGCGGTTCAGGAGCAACGCCTGGCCCGGTTACAGGAAGAGTTTGCCGCCCTGGAGCGCACGGTGGAACAGGGCCGGGAAACCCTGCGGGTCTTCGGGATGCTGTCGGAAACCGTGGATCTGGTGGGCCGCCCGGAACCGGGGATTCCTCTTGTTCAGCTGCGGGAACGTCTTGCCGATGTAGTCGCCAAGCGTTGGTTCAGAGACCGGCCTGAAGTTCTCTCGGTATCGGTCCTCGATGGCCTGGGGCAGGAACAGTTCCGGGTGCATCGTCAGGAAAATGGCGAATTTGCGCTGGATTCCGTCGTGTCCCAGAACAGGATGGCAGAAAAAGTTTCGCGCAAGGGAAAGGCCTTCTTGCCGGGGACGACTTTTGTCGGCGCAATCCAAGGGTCGGCCAGCCCTGACAAGGACGGTCGGCTGCATCAGCTCATTGCCCATTTCGGGGTTCCGGTTCAGAATGAGGAATATGGCACCTCCGGGAGTGCGGTGCTGGTTCTGGATATCTATCGTCTTGTCAATGAATTGGAAGAATATGATCTGGTGAGCCAGGATGGCTCCTATATGGCCACGTCGGTTCGTGACCGGCAGCCCCATGATCCTGGGCCGGGGCAGGCTTTTGTTGATTTTCCCTTGCTGTGCCAGGCAATGCAGGATGGGAAGCCTGTTATTCTCAAGAGTGTGCAGGGCGAGAGCCATGCCTGGCTGCCCCTGATCAGCGAGGCGGAAGGGGAGCACAGTCTCTGGGTGGGGCAACCGGTGGACAGAAGCGTAATCGAGATCTGGTTGCAGCAATCCAAACGGAATCTCGCCATTATTGTTGCGGTCTTGGTCGTGTTGCTCGCCGGGGTGGCAATGGCCCTGGCCCAGTATGCCAACCGCCGGCAGGGGCAACTCATGGGCTGGCTTGCCGCGATTCTTAACGGGGAGAAAAAACTGCGGCTTAACTGGCGCTGGCCCAAGGAACATACCCAGTTGGCGGTGGATCTCGACGTATTGGCCGAGAAGTACCTGGCCGGCAACGCGGCCCGCAAGGCGGCGGAAGAAGAGGTGCGGCGGGAAAAAGAATATGCCCTGGTGACCTTGCGTTCCATCGGCGATGGGGTGATTGCCACCGATACCGGAGGGCTGGTGACCCGGATGAATGTGGTGGCCGAACAGTTGACCGGCTGGCCTCAGACCGAGGCCCTTGGCCGACGCCTGGAGGAGGTTTTTGATATTATTGATGCCGGAACAGGGGCAAAAATGGTAAATCCGGTGGCGAAGGTTCTTGAAACCGGCAAGATAGTTGGTTTGGGCAACCACACGGTGCTCATTGCCCGTGACGGCAGGGAGTATCAGGTGGCGGACAGCGCTGCCCCGATTGTGGGGCAGGATGGCGTGACTCTTGGGGTGGTTCTCGTGTTCCGGGATGTGACCGAGGAGTACGCTTTGCAGGAGCAGCTGGCCCATGAACTCACGGTGAAGCAGGCCCTGGCGGATCTGGCCGGGCAGCTGGTCGGGTCCGGGCAAAGCCGGACTGACACTGCCCGGATAATTCTTGCCGCCGCCAGGCAACTCACCGCCAGCCCGCATGGCTATGTGGGCACTATTGATGCCAAAACCGGCCATTTGGTGTGTCACGCCTTTACCGAGATGATGGCCCGCCACGGGCAAGAACTCCAGTTCCTGCCCGGAGCGGATGGCCGGTATCGCGGCTTGTGGGGGCAGGCGCTCAATACACGGCAGGGCTTTTATACCAATGATCCGGGCGCCCATCCGGCTGCGGCCGGTTGCCCGGATGGGCATGTGACGGTGGAGCGTTTTCTGGCCGTGCCCGTGCTGCTGGCTGACCATTTGGTTGGCCTGATCGCCGTGGCCAATGGTGAGCGTGATTATACGGAAAAGGATCTTGATCTCTTGCTTCGGGTGGCCATGCCGTGCGCCCAGGCCATTAAGGGGGTGCTTGCCCGGGAAGAGCGCGAGCGGCTCACTGCGGCCTTGCGTCAGTCCCAGAAGATGGAGGCGGTTGGCACCCTGGCTGGGGGGATTGCCCATGATTTCAACAACATGCTCACCCCTATTCTCGGCTATACCGATCTGGTTATGGCCCGGCTGCCTCCTGGAGACGCTTTGCGCAATGAACTGGGCGAGGTGAAGAGGTCGGCACTTCGGGCCAAGGACCTGGTGCGGCGGATACTTACCTTCAGCCGCCAAAAAGGGCAGGAGCTGGTTTGTATGCGGCTGCAACCGGTGCTGGAAGAATGCCTGAAGATGCTGCGCTCCACCCTGCCAGCCACCATTGTCTTTCGCGAGGATATTGCCACGGATTGCGGACAGGTTCTGGCCGATCCCATCCAGATTCAGCAGATTCTCATCAATCTCTGCACCAATGCCGCCCATGCCATGGAAGCGGGCGGGGGGACCCTGGAAGTCAGCCTGCGGGAGATCGAGGTGAATCAGGGCGATACCATTGCCGGGCAGGATTTCCGTCCTGGGAGATATATGTGTCTGGTGGTCGGCGACACTGGGTTCGGCATGGACAAGGCCACGCTGGAGCGGATATTCGAGCCCTATTTCACCACCAAGGAACAGGGCAAGGGCACTGGCATCGGTCTTGCCCTGGTGCATGGGATTGTCAAGGGGTGTGACGGGTACATTTCCGTGTACAGCGAGCCGGGGCAAGGGACGACATTTTCCTTGTATTTCCCAGTCTGCTGTGATGCCGACGGGCAATCGCCCAAGGATATGGATGCCACTATCCCCTGCGGATCGGAAAGGATGCTGTTGGTTGAGGACGAAGAAGATGTCCTGAAAATGCTCAAGGAAATGAGTGAACATCTCGGCTATCGGGTGGTGGCCGTTTCGGACAGTACCGAGGCCTATGCTCTGTTTCGTGGCCGGCCGGAGGAGTTTGATCTGATTGTCACCGATCAGACCATGCCAGGATTGACCGGCGTCGCCCTGGCTCAGAAAATTTTTGCATTGAAGCCCGGGATGCCGGTCATTATCTGCACCGGGTTCAGCGAGGCATTGACCGACGGCAAAGCCAGGGAACTTGGCCTTGCCGGGTATATCATGAAGCCGGTGGTGATGGGCGATTTTGCCAGGGTTATCCGCCGGGCGCTTGAAGGAGGAGCGGGATGAAGATCGCCACTGCCGAGCAGATGCTGCTCTGCGACAGATTAACCAGCGCGGAATACGGCATCCCGGGGCTGGAATTGATGGAAAATGCCGGACGCGGCACGGTGGCGGCGATGATGCGCCATTTCGGGCCGT
>JBAZSA010000091.1:0-10180 GCA_041662645.1 Desulfurivibrionaceae bacterium | reverse complement strand
ACGGACGAGGATCTCTCCTACCGGGAGATGATCGCGGTCAGCGGCAAGAAGGCCATCTACACCTATACTCCCAAGGGCGATCCCATTGAGCTGCCCGCCCGCAGTATCGTGCTGGATTTTGCCTTCAAGGTGCACACCGATGTGGGCAAACGCTGCATCAAGGCCCGGATCGGCAAGCGTCAGGTGGAGCCCGACGCCCTGCTTGAAGCCGGCGACCAGGTGGAGATCATCTGCCAGAAAGAGCCGGTGCGCTTCGAGCCGGAAATCCAGCTGCGCTGCCAGACCCCCAGGGCCAGGGCGGAGTTGTCCAAGCTGTTCCGCCAGCGGCGCGAGGCCCTGGCCAGCATGATCGGCGAGAGCATTCTTCGCCAGGAACTCAAACGCTATGGCTTGCCCTACGATATCCTGGAAAACAGGGGCATGCAAAGCATCATGGCGGCTCTCGAAGCAAGGGAGCTGGCAGACCTTTTTCTTGGCCTGGGCGAAGGCAGATTCAGGTTGCGGGAACTTATCAGCGAAATCAAGACCCGGTTGTACGCGGGGAGGGAAACCCTGCAGCCGCCCACCGGCAGCCTGAACCGCATCGAGCTTGCCACCCTGGATCCGGTCTGCATCAAATTCTCCCGCTGCTGCAACCCGGTTCCCACCGAAAAAGTGCTGTACGGCCTGCTCAGCGAACGGGGGCTCTCCGTGCATCAGAAGGAGTGCGCCACCATCACCTCCCTCCATGTCCAGCGGGAGGATGTGGTGGAGGTGCGCTGGCGGCTCAAGGAAACACCGGTGCCCAAGATGCAGACCATCCTCGTCTTGGAGGCTCCGTCCCGCAACCGGGTCTTGATGATGCTGGGCGTGGCCCCGGAAGAGATGAAGATCAGCGAGATCGATCTGCTTTCCAGCCAGCCGTCGCGCACCTCGGCCTGGCAGATAAACTTTCAGGTCGATACCCTGCAAGGACTCAAGAATATCCTCGGCCATCTGGCCAAGACCGGGATGGCCTTCGAGTTCGGGCTGGAACAGTAAACTGTTCAGCAGCACCACATCTGCGTTGTCATCGGTCCGCTCGTGTGCGAGAGCACACTTCGCAGATCTCTTCCTAGCATCTGCGGCACTGCTGAACAGTTTCCTCCATTTCCCCCCGGCAGCGGCAGGTTGTTTGCGTGCCGCTTCCTCGCCTACAGTTTCTCCCCCATGGCCAAATCCTCCAGGCCGTCCCGGTCTAAAATGGTGATTTGCGATCCTTCGCTGCTGATCAATCCCTGTTTTCCGAGTTTGGTCAGGATGCGGGAGAGGGTTTCCGGAATGGTGCCCAGGAGGCTGGCCAGCTGGGCCTTGCCGATGTTGAGCTTCACCGTGTCGCTGTCCCCCTGCTGGGTGCTGAGAAAAAGGAGGTGGGCCGCCACCCTGCCTGGCACCTCCTTGAGGGAGAGATCCTCGATCAGGTGGGCGAATTTCTTGAGCCGCATGGACAGGGCCGCCAGCATGTTCATGGCCAGGGCCGGATTGGTCTGGATCAGGTCGATGAAGGCACGGCGCGGGATGAAGATGGTCCGGCTTTTTTCGAGAGCCAGGGCATGGGCCGGGAAGGTCGAGCCCATGAAAACGGCGGCCTCGGCAAAGGGCTCGCCCGGCCCGAAGATATGGAGGATTTGCTCCTTGCCCTCCATGGACAGCTTGTAGATCTTGACCAACCCCTCCATGACCACATAAAATCCGGTGCCTGGATCGCCCTCGGCAAAGATGGATTGTCCCCGGCGGTAGTCCTGGAGGGTGATGATCATGGCCAGCTCTTCGTACTGCTCGGTGCTCAGGCCGCTAAAAAGCGGAACCTGCTTGAGAAAGGGCATAAGCTCCATGGGTTACTCCTTTCGGGCCTGCGGGCACGCAATGGCCCAGGCCAGGTTGTTCGCGAAAAAACAGAGCACGGAAATAAACGCAGGGCAGTCCTCCTGATCCCGGCCCGAGGCAAAATGCAGCGCCAGGGGTTCTTGCGGAGTACCGCAGCCGCCCTGCCCCGCAAGCAAGCGGATCTCCTGCAAGCCGAGCAGGGGGGCGATGCGGACCATTTTGCGCACCGCCTCCTTGGCCGTCCAGAGCATGGTAAGCCGCTCGGTTTCGGAAAAAGAGCGGGGCAGGGAACCGCTCAGGATATCCATCTCTTCCGGAAAGGCAAAGCGCTCCTTGACCCTCTGGATTCTGTCCCCTGATTCCTGGATATCAAGGCCGCAGGGTAAGTTTGCCGCCAGGGCCGCAGCCATCGGCCCGCTATGGGAGATGGAGATGCACGGGGTCACGGCGCGAGTATCTATCGCGACATAGGGGCGGCCATCCTCTTCGTTGTGGATCACCAGGGTTCGCCAGTCCATCGCTGTTTCGCCCAGCAGCCCGGCAGCCGCCCATTTGGCGGCAAGCCGTCCGCCCAGCCATTCGGCGCTCCTTTTTTTCAGGCGCAACCCGGTCCATCGTTCCAGCTCGGCCGTGCTCAGATATCTGCCAGCCATGCCGGGGGTGCAGTCAGCCAGGGCGGAAAGCTCCACACCCCCAAGCCGCAGCCGGACCTCCGGGGAAAAATGGCGCTGCCAGCAAGGCCAGTATTCTTCAAAAATGGCTTGGGCTAACGCCATTGCTCCCTCCGTTCATGAAAACCCTTGCCCTTGGCCACAAGTTTTTGTAAGCCGTATAAAAACAAGCACCAGAGACCAACCATGATGGACTCGTAACAGCGGCCCTTCGACAGGCTCAGGGCGAACGGAAAGTATTTAACGTATCGATCCGCTCGTGCTGAGCCTGTCGAAGCACCTGTCTGAAGCAAGTTCTGAGTTATTACGAGGTTGTCAGCCATGAACTCAATCGATATCGGCGTCATTGCCATCATTCTCATCTTCCTTGTCCGCGGCGTCTGGATCGGGTTTGTCCGGCAGCTCGCCTCCCTGGCCGGGCTCATCCTCGGCTACCTCTTTGCCGGCCGCTATTACGAGCAGATCAGTCCGCGCCTTGCCCCGGTGATTTCTTCGCCCCAGCTCTGTTTTTTGGTGACCTACGTCCTGCTGTTTCTCGCGGTATTTCTCGCGGTTCTGGCCCTTGGCTTTGTGCTCAGAAAGGTCATGAGCGTCTCGCTGCTGGATTGGTTCGACCGGCTCATGGGCGGGATTTTTGGCCTGGTCAAGGCAGGGGTGCTTACCACGGTTCTCTTCATGGTGATCTCCGGGATGCTGGCGGATTCCAATGCGCTCATCACCGGCTCCCGCGCCGCGCCCTATCTGACCAAAAGTTCCGGATTCCTGCTTTCCTTTGTCCCGGACCAGAACCTGCACCGTTCCCTGCTACCCAAGGCTCCGGCCATTGCCTTCCCTGGCCTTGCCATACCAGCGGGCCAGCCGGGCCGGACTGATTCCGCAAAAAAAACCAAGTAAAATCAACTGATTAATAATCGTTGTGCGCGCAAATCCCAACCGTCGCCAGCGCCGGGCAGAGGTGCGAGCCTTGGGTGCGAGCAGGGCGATGCGTCCTGTTTTGCGCAAGCGCAGCACCAGATCAAGATCTTCCAGCAGGGCCAGCTCCCGGAACCCTCCCATTGCCCAAAACCGGGCGGCGGGCAGAAACAGAGCCTGGTCGCCATAGGGCAGCCCGAACCAGGCGGCGCGCCAATTGGCGCACTGCTCAAGCAACCGGAACCGCCAGCCCTTGGCGCCAACGGCAAAACGGAAGGCTCCGGCTATGAAGCCTGGTTGATTCAGGGCTTCGCGGATATCCGCGGCAAATCCCTCCGGCAGCAGGGTGTCGGCGTGGAGAAAGAGCAGCACCCGCCCGTGTGCTGCCCGTGCCCCGGCGTTTTGCTGGCTTCCCCTCCCCAGCGGCGCATCCAGCACCCTGGCCCCGGCGGCCTTGGCCAGAGAGACAGTCAGGTCCTGGCTGCCGCCATCGGCCACGATGACCTCCACCCCTGGCTGCCCGGCCAGCCCGGCCACGGTTTGGCCGATGCAGGGTGCCTCATTGAGAGTTGGGATGATGATCGAAATGTCGCAGGTCTTCCGGTCGGTCGACATCGGCAAGGGGTTCCAGGAGATGGGTGGAAAGATGCAGGGCCTGAGCCTGTTTCAGGGTTGCGGCCAGGACCTCCCCGCTGCCCCAGGGAATCTCCGTAAAAAGTCCAGGGACAAGCCGGTTGAGGCCAACAAGATAATAGCCGCCGTCCGTGGCCGGGCCGAGTACCAGATCCTCTTGTTCCAGAGCGGCAAAGGCCTGGGCGAAAAGGGCAGGGGTAAGGTGGGGGCAATCGGCGCCGATGACCACCACCTTTTGGGCGCCTTGGGCAAAGGCCTGGGCAAAGGCCCGGTGCAACCGGTCGCCCAAGTCGCCCTCGCCCTGGGGCAGACAGGGGATGTCGCAGGAAAACCAATCCTCCATGGCCTGCTGATTCCCATCGGCATAGCGGATTTCCGGGCGCACCGGAAAGTTGGCCGCAAATTCCGCCATCCGGGCGACAAGTAACTCGCTCATCCGTTGCTGGAGCGTGGCCGCGCCCTGGGCTCCCAGGGCCGGGATCAGCCGGGTTTTTGTCCGGCCCGGCTCGGGATAGCGGGTAAAAAGAATGAGGCGCGCCTGTCTGTCTCTGTCCATCCTTGCCGCTCGTCGTGTTCTCCGCTATACTACAGCCAAGGCTATTTTCAATAAACCCCCTCACCATACCAGCCATCCCGTGACCGTCAAAAGAAAAAAAAATCGCCCGGACCCATGTTCCTACCGGAAGAGAACCTACCGGAGCCGCGTTGCGCCTGGCGATCTGGTCAGTTTTGAGGTGCGGATCAGGGAAACCGACCTGCAGATCCTTGCAGGCAAAGAGTTGCGCCACGAGGCCAACGATGCTGTTTTGAGGTATCGCAGTCAGCTGGAAAGCTACATTGCGAGGCATCCGGAATTTGTCACGGCCCTTACCCCCCTGCCGCTCGATCCCACGGCCCCGCCCATTGTCAAGAGTATGCTCGTTGCGGGGCAGGCGGCACAGGTCGGGCCCATGGCCGCGGTGGCCGGGGCCATGGCCGAGTATGTCGGGTTGGCTCTTCTGGCTGCGGGTGCAGGCGAGGTGGTGGTGGAAAACGGCGGCGACATCTATTTTTGCCGCCACCAGGAGAGCGTGGTCGGCATCTTTGCCGGAGCCTCGCCGCTCAGCAACCGGGTGGGCTTGAAGATTCCGGCCGGCCTCATGCCCCTTGGCATCTGCACCTCCTCCGGCACCGTGGGCCACTCCTTAAGTCTTGGCGAGGCCGATGCCGTAACGGTGTTGGCCAAGGATACCGCCCTGGCCGATGCGGTGGCCACCCTGGTAGGCAATGCGGTGCAGCCCGGGCAAAGCCTTGAACCTGCACTGGCCAAGGGTCCAACCGTACCGGGGGTTTTGGGCGTGGTCATCATCCGGGGCGAGGAGCTGGGCGCCTGGGGCGAGGTGGAGCTGGTGGGGTTGTAATCGTTCAGCAGCACCGCATCTGCTTTGTCATCGGCCTGCTCATGTGCATAGCACACTTCGCAGGCCTCTTTCGCGCATCTGCGGCAGCAGCAAAGCGGCGCTTCTGAACGATTACACTTTTGGGTTCGCCGGAACAGGGGACACGCTATTGTCCAGGAGGCGGCGCATTGATCACCGGAATCTTGACCGTGAAGGTGGTGCCCTTGCCCTCAACGCTTTCCACCTGGATATCGCCCTTGTGGTTCTTGACCACGATATCGTAGGCAATGCTCAAGCCCAGGCCCGTGCCCTTGCCCACCTCCTTGCTGGTGTAGAAGGGCTCGAATATCCGCTGGATTTTGTCCGGGGGAATCCCGCAGCCGGTATCGCTGATCCGGGTGTAGATGAAATCCTGGTCGGCCCAGGTTGTGATCCTGATCTCCCCCTTGGTTTCGATGGACTGTGCCGCGTTGACCAGCAGGTTCATGAACATCTGGTTGAGCTGTTGCGGATTGCAGATGGTCAGGGGTAGCTCCCCGTACTCCTTTTTCACCTCGCATTTGTATTTCAGTTCGTTCCAGACAATGTTGATGGTGCTGTCCAGGCATTCGTTGATATCGGCGGCCAACCGCTCGGCCTGATCGATCCGCGAGAAATTCTTGAGCCCCTGGACGATTTTCTTGACCCTGCCCGCGCCGTCCAGGGATTCTTCCACCAGATGCACGGCGTCTTCCATGATGTAGTCGATTTTGAGCTGTTTGCGCAGGGCGGCAAGCTCCTCGTCCGGCGGGTCCTGCGGCAGTTTCTCCTCAAGTGTCCGGATAAATCCGGTGAGGCGCTCCAGGTATTTTGCCAGCGAGCTCAGGTTGCTTGAGATAAAGCCCATGGGGTTGTTGATTTCGTGGGCTACGCCTGCTGCCAACTGACCCACCGAGGCCATCTTTTCCTGCTGCAGGATCTGGGCCTGGCTCTGTTTGAGGGTGTCGTGGGCCAGGGCAAGTTCGCGTTGCTGACGGTGCAGCTGGTCGTTGGAGGCGGCCAGTTCCTCGGCAAGCTTGTGCGCCTCTTCAAAGGCCTTTTCCATGGCCAGCTCATTTTCAAGCCTTGCGGTGATATCCCTGAAGCTTTCCAGAATGCCGATGAGCTTGCCGTTTGTGTCGTAGAGAGGAACTGCGATTATCCAGCAATTCAGGATATTCCCGGTGGGGCTTTCCTTGACGGATTCGTATTCAACCCGTTTTTGGCCGGCCATGATCTGCTGCAAGGGGCAGCCTTCGGTGTTGCAGCGAGGACCCCAAGACACATCGTGGCATTTTTTCCCCAGGATGTCTTTTTTTTCCATCCCCGTCATGGCGGCAAAGGTTTTGTTGACCTGCACCACGTTGAAATTCTTGTCAACAACCCGCATGCCGTCGGCTGCCACATCCAGGACTTGGGAGAGAAAGAGATTGGTGGATTTGACCTTTTTTTCCGCCTGCTCCCGTTGACGCAGGAACACCTCCGCCTGCCGGAAAAGATAGCCTATTGCGCCGAGGACAAAAAAGGCCATCACTGCGAGAAGTATTCCTGTCTTGCCGGACAGCGCCTGGTGAAGCGTGGCGTCTATTTTTCCATATTCGAGAAAATAGTTGATCCGCCAGTTCGGCGAACTCGACAGCGGGGACCGGGAAAAAAGATACTTCCCGCCGTCTGGAAAATGGGCAATATCCTTGTCCTTATCAAAGGTTATCGGGAGTTGGGTGGGCATTTCTCCCAAGAGCAATCTGTCGTCGGCGATATCAATGAGCGTTTCCGCCGTGGTAGCCCCCAGCACCTTGAACCGCCATTCCGGTTTGTTGCTGGTGAAAACGATGTTGTGCTCATCGGTGAGGGCGACAATCCCGGTGGAATGGGCAAAGATTTCCTCAATATCGGCCAGCGGGACGGTGATAAGAGCGACGCCGAGCACCGTATTCCCGGAAAAGACCGGATGGCTCAGATTGACGGCCGGGTCCTTGCTTGTAGCTCCTTGAGCCAGGACCGTGGATGGTTCTCCTGCCAGCGCTTTCTGGAAAAATGGTCGCTTGGAATAATCATCGCCAATCTGGATCGGGGATTTTTTCCCGGCGCTGGCGGCGATCACAAGCCCGTTGCGATCGAATAGGCAGCAACGGGTGGCGTTATAGGCTTCCCGGAAATCGTCCAGCGCGGATTGTGCTTCGGTCAAATTTTCCGGGCTTTGCTTGTTGAAAAAATTATGGACCGACCACATCTCGGCCAGAACCGCCACCGCCCGCTGGTCGGTTTTGAGAATTGAGGAAATACCCTTGTCGAGGTGTTCGATGCTGTCCTGGGTCGTCTTCCTGGCCTGGTCATGGACCAGCGTGTTGACCGTCTGGAAATAGACGGCTCCGCCGGTGATCGTGGCGGAGAGGGCAAGGAGCCCGAGGGCAAGAAAGATAAACCTGAATTTCATGTGGTGCGTCGGCCCCTTGCTTTTCGGGAAGGAAGTTGACTCTGATTGTTGATTGATACTAGCACAGGCGCACGGCAGTGTCCAAAACGTTGTTGTAAAACTCTGTTTTTCAACAGGGTGCTGATATGATACTGTAATTTACAGAGTCCTTGCGGGGCGCCGCGTCTTCCCCGGGGAAAGTTTTTTTCGAGAAAGAGAGAAGCGGGACACAAAGAAAGGCCATGGATAAACCGGATACCTCAGCGCAGCAGGAGCATGAAACCCTGAAGCTGCTCTTTGCCCAGGTCAAACGGGCCAAGGACGAATGGACCATGTCCATGGACGGGATTTCCGATCTGGTTCTGCTGATCGATACAGCCGGGCAGGTGCAGCGCTGCAACAAGGCGGTGTGCGATTTTCTGGGCAAGCCGTATGCGGAGATTCTTGGCCGGAGCTGGGACGCCCTTTTTGCCGAGGCCGGAATGCCGCCGGAGAAAACCGAGGCTGGCAAATCCCAGTGCGAGCGGTTTCATACCCCCAGCAACAGGGTCTTTCTCCAGTCATGCTACACCCCCGAGGCAGAAAATGGCGAGACCCGGCGTGTGGTCACGCTCCACGATATCTCCGAACGCAAGCGGATTCTGCTCAAAGTCGAGCAGGACAGAAAAAAGCTCGAAGGCGCCCTGGGAGAGATTTCCTCCATGATCAAGCGGGTCACCGGCGGGGATACCGCGGAGTTTTTCTTCACTCTGCCGCCGGATTATGAACCGTGCTGGAAGATGATGCAATGCGGCGAGAAAAATTGCTTCTGTTTCGGGCGGGAGCCGTTGCAATGCTGGACTATTGCAGGAACCCGTTGCAAAGGCGAGACGCAGGGCAGGTTCGCCCAAAAAATCAGTACATGCATGGCTTGCGAATTTTATCAGGAGGCGGCCGATGATCCGGTGGCGCGGATCGGCATTCAGTTCAGCTATATGATGCAGATCATAGAAAAAAAGAACAGCGAGTTGCAAGGGGCCTACGATGAACTGAAGGCAACCCAGTCCCAGCTTGTCCAGCAGGAGAAAATGGCCTCCATCGGCCAGCTGGCCGCAGGCGTGGCCCACGAGATCAACAACCCCATCGGCTTTGTCACCAGCAATCTGGGCACCCTGCAAAAGTACTTGGCAAGGGTGGCGGAATTTTTAAAGACCCAGGCGCAGATATTCCCCCAAGATGGAGGCGATGAGCGCGTCATCCGTCTGGCCGAGATCCGTAAGCAGCTCAAGATCGAACCTATTCTTGAAGACCTGCCCTCCCTGCTTGCCGAATCCCTGGACGGCGTTGAGCGGGTCCGCAAGATCGTCCAGAATCTGAAGAGTTTTTCCAGGGTTGACCAGAGTAATTACACTGTGACCGATATCAACCAGTGCCTGGACGACACCCTGAACATGATCTGGAATGAACTCAAATACAAGTGTACCGTGAAAAAGGACTATGGCGATCTTCCCCAGACCCTGTGTTATCCGCAACAGCTCAATCAGGTATTCATGAATCTGCTGGTCAACGCGGCTCAGGCCATCGAGAATCAGGGCGAGATCGTGATTACCACCAGGGCGAGCGCACAGGAGATAACCATCGCCATTGCCGACACTGGTGGCGGTATCCCCCTGGAAAACCTGGCCCGGATCTTTGAGCCATTTTTCACCACCAAGGAGGTGGGCAAGGGAACCGGACTGGGTTTGAGCATAACCTACGATATCGTGACCAAGAAGCATGGCGGCAAGATTGAGGTGGAAAGCGAGGTGGGCAAGGGGACGACCTTTGTCGTGACCTTGCCCATCAAGACGGAGTGAGGAGTGCGGTATGACGGAAAATGTGACGATTCTCTGCGTGGATGACGAGGCGAATGTCTTGAAATCCCTGAAGCGGCTTTTCCTTGATGAGGAGTATGAAATCCTCACCGCGGAATCGGGGAAGGAGGGGCTTGCCCTTCTGGAACAGCACGAGCCGGTGCAGGTGGTGATTTCCGACTACCGGATGCCGGAAATGGACGGCGTCGCTTTTTTCAAAGAGGTGCATGAGCGCTGGCCGGACACGGTCCGCATCGTGCTTTCCGGCTATGCCGACACTGCGGTCGTGGTGGCGGCGATCAATGAAGGCCAGGTCTATAAATTCATCCCCAAGCCCTGGAACGACGATGAACTCAAGGTGGCCATCGCCAAGGCATTGGAGCGGTATTTCCTGGTCAAGGCGAATAACGAACTCAACGAAGAATTGCGGCAAGCCAACGATGAACTCTCCCGCATTGCGGCGCAGCTTGAAGA
>JBAZSA010000090.1:8418-10340 GCA_041662645.1 Desulfurivibrionaceae bacterium | reverse complement strand
ATCCTTACCGGGATGGGCAAGGATGGCGCGCAAGGCATGTTGAAGATGAAAGAGGCCGGCGCGCAGACAATCGCCCAGGATGAAAAAACCTGCGTTGTTTTCGGGATGCCCAAGGAGGCCATTGCTGCCGGCGGAGTAGACAAGGTCGTTCCCCTGTCCGATATCCCAGCGGAAGTTATGAAGATGCTCTAACCCCCCCCTTCCCTTGTTGGCTAGAGCCTGTTTCCGGTTTCTTGCCGCATGTTCTTCTGTTCCAGAAGATGCAGTACCTTTTTTGCGGCGCACCCGCCGGCAAAACCTCCCAGCCCGGAAGAGCTTATCACCCGGTGGCAGGGCACTACCAGGGCCAGGGGATTGGCGTTGCAAGCCTGTCCCACCGCCCGGGCAGCTCCAGGGCTTCCCAGGGCTTGAGCCAATTCCCCGTAGGTTTGTGTTTCCCCGTAAGGGATTTCAGCAATCCGTTCCCAGACGCATCTCTGAAACCCGGTACCCATTTCGATAAATGGCGATTTGAGCGGCACCGGAAATTTCTGCAGGTGTCCCTCGAAAAATTCACTAAGCAGACCGGCAAAGCAATGGCTGCCGGTGGGCTCAATGCTGCAGGCAGGGCCGTGGCGTTTTTTGAGCCACTGTTTGGCAATGTCGTGCCTTTCAGGCGAAAAAGAGATGTGGACAGGGCGGTCGCCGAGGCAGATGGCCTGGAGGCGGATTTCTTGGAAGGCGAACGTGAAGCTGAGGTATTGCCCTGCCGGATTTTGCATTGCTGTCCTCATGCTGGGTAGGTACTGTTATTGTTGGCCCGGCGATTTAAGTCATGCCCGAATGCTTTAGCGGGGCATCCACACCCCTGGATTCCAGCCTCTGAGGGAATGACGGTTTACGTATATAATCAGCGATAATTGAAAAGGCGGCAGCGTCCGATAAGAAAGGTGAAAAGTTACTCTTCGCCGATGGGGGCATAATTTATTGATGCTGGAAAAACAATAAATCAACAAGATGGAACAATAACCTCAAAAAAAACTTGATTTTGCAGGTAAGTATAAATTATAGCTAAATATAGATCTAGTGATTTGAAATCATAAGCCTTTTTGAAATAAACTTTTTAACACGGAATGTGGGCTAGTTATGGGTTCTTTTTTTTACCGACAATTTTTCTCTGTTGCAATGCTTGTTTTCTTGCTTGCTTCGCCTGCAATTGCGCAAAAACATGTGAAAAATGCAAAAATTGTGTCCCTGCGCTCGGTGCACAAGTTTGCGCCTGAACAGGGCAACATCAAGGAAAAGCAGGCGCACCACGCGGAAGTAGTCCGGCTTTCGGAAGAGTTGAAACGAAAAGCGGTGGAGCCGTACAATGTCGCGACGGAGCCTCCCTCGGAGCTGCAGGGAAAACTGACCTGCCGCAGCGCGTATATCATGGATGCCAGAACCGGCAGGGTTTTGTACGATCGCAGCGCTGATCAGCCCGGTCAGCCAGCCAGTACCATTAAAATCATCACCGGGCTTATTGCCGTTGAAAGCCTTAACGGCAACGAGATGGTGCACACCAGCGCCTATGCCGCAAACATGCCGGCTTCGAAGATCTATCTGAAAAAAGGTGAATCCTATCAGGCCAACGATTTGATCAACGCTGTGCTGCTTGCTTCGGCAAATGATGCCAGCGTGGCTCTGGCGGAAAAGGTTGCCGGTTCCGAAGAGGCATTTGCCAGATTGATGACCAAAAAGGCCGAAGCCCTTGGCGCGCAAAATACCATCTGCAAGAGCGCCAATGGCTTGACCAGGCCGGGCCAGCAGACCACGGCCCGCGACTTGGCCACGGTTTTCAACCGGGCCATGCGTAACCCCGAATTTGCCGAGCGCATGTCCACCGTTCAGGTGCGCACCAGCGACGGCAAGGTGCTGCGGAGCCACAACAAGGCATTGTG
>JBAZSA010000090.1:0-8408 GCA_041662645.1 Desulfurivibrionaceae bacterium | reverse complement strand
TGGACCCTTGACGGCGCGGTTGGCGGAAAAACCGGTTATACTGTGGCCGCTGGAAAAACCTATGTCGGGAAATTCCAGCGCGACGGTCAGTCTATTATTGTTGCCTTGTTGGGCAGCGCCTCCATGTGGAATGATATCGCCACCTTGGTCGAACACGGTTTTGCCAAGGAGGCCATGGCTTCACGCCAGCAGGAGGATTCCTCCTCCGGCGTGCGGGTTTCGCTGGTCAACGAGAAGAGCATGCCCAAAAAACATGCGCACTATGTCATGCTGACCGGGCAAAAGAAAAAAGATACGTTGTAGAACTGATCGCCATAACAAAAAAAAAGCCGACAGGAGCCAGCCTGTCGGCTTTTTTTATTGAAAAGAGCAACGTGATGCCATGATGAGCAAGGAAGAGGTAAGGGCCAAGTTCTTGGGGGCGCCGGAGGGGAAAGCCTCCGGCAAGTCCGCCGAATTGGTGCGGCGTCTTGAGAGATACCGGGATGCCAAAAGGATATTCGCCGGACCCACCGCGAGATTGCAGCAGATCAGGATCAATGCCCTGACTGACGGCAAGGAGCTGCTGGTTCCAGCGCCTGGCTTGAAGGAGGGGTTCTATCTCCTGACCCCGTATGAAATACCCTTCAAGCACTTGGCCTATGCCGTGGGCTACAAAGGGTTGGCGCAATACGGCCGCAAGATTGCCGTGGAGGAGCTTTGCCAGGAGCCTGCCGGTCTCCTGATCACCGATTGTCTAGCCGTGGACCCGGCTGGATATTTTGTCGGTGAGGGCAAGGGCTTTTTCGACCTCGCGGTCGCTATCCTCGCGGAGCTGCACGGGCTTTCCCCCCAAGCCGAGGCCTATGGCCTGGGGGAGCAGGCGCAGATTCTTGACCAGGAAATCGAGCGCGCTGCCTGGGATGTCCGTTTTAATGGATTTATCACTCCGGAAGGCATTGCCCAGCACCATTCTGGCGGCCATGCCGGCCAGCGGGTTTTGTGGGACATGCTGCCGCCGAAAAGAATCCGGAAGATCACCCCGCTGTGGAAATTGAACATGCAAAACAAGGATGCCTTGGCCGAGGCAGAGAAGACGGGGCAGTGAAGGTTGCGGGGCTGTTTTTCGCCGACGCTCTTTCTTGACCGGTTTGGGGAGAAGGGGTAGTATGGCTTGGTTTGGCGAGCCTCTTGCAAAAGCACAAAACCTCCCTCTCCCCTTGCGGGAGAGGGTCGGGGTGAGGGGGAATGCCCGATGGGGTTTGCGGGTTCCATTTTCACCCGCCCCCAGCCCCCCTCCCGTCGATGGAGGGGGATTTAATTTGGAAGACTTTTGCAAAAATCTCTTTTGAACGATTCTTTTAGGGTGCCGGGAATGGATGATTTTCAAAAACAGGCTCTTACGGAACACCTGACCGAGTTGCGCAAATGCCTGATCTATTCGTTGCTCGCCACGGTGGCAGGATTTGCCCTGTGCTATTCCTATAGCAAAGAGCTTGGCCAGCTGCTGTTCAAGCCTCTGTACGAGGCCATGCCTGAAGGCTCCAGCCTGATCTTTACCTCGTACCAGGAAGGGTTTTTTTTTATCTAAAGCTTTCCCTGGTCGCGGGGCTTCTTCTTGCCAGCCCGGTGATTTTTTATCAGATTTGGCGGTTTGTCGCCCCAGGCCTGTATCAACATGAAAAAAAGGTGATTCTGCCTTTCAGCCTGCTCTCCTCGTTGTTCTTTTTTGGCGGGGCTGCCTTTGGTTATTTTGTCGTGTTCCCTCCGGCCTTCAAGTTCCTGCTTGGCTACTCCAATGATTTTTTAAGCCCCATGCCCACGGTAAAGGAATATTTTTCCCTGTGTCTGCGGCTGCTTATTGCCTTTGGCGTTATCTTCGAGCTGCCCATCTTCATGGTGCTGCTGGCCAAAATGGGCATGGTGAATGCCGCTTTCCTGAACCGCCACCGCAAGTATGCCATCCTGCTTTCCTTTGTCATCGCCGCCATCCTCACCCCCACCCCGGACGTGATCAATCAATGTCTCATGGCTCTGCCCCTGATTGTGCTCTATGAGGTGAGCATTGTCGCGGTTTGGTTGCTGGGAAGAAAGCGCTTGGCAGGGTTTGGTGAAATCGAGAAGACAGAGGGGACTGCGGAGTAGACCTGGTACTGTTTTTTTATACGAAAAGAACCAGCTCTGAATATTGAATAAGCACTTTGTCGGCGGTCATAAGGTTGAGCGGTTCGCTGACCGCTTGGGCGATCAGCATCCGGTCAAAAGGATCACGGTGGATGGCGGGAAGACGGCGCACGGCGTCGGCATGCTCCCAGGTTACGGGTAATGGCTCGAACCCGGTCGCGGGCAGCGTTTTCATAAAGCGGTCCTGATCGATCTTGAGCTTGCCCAAGGCTGCTTTGATGCTGACTTCCCAAATGGACACCGCACTGGCATACACCACGGTTGCCTTGCTGATTGTCTCTCTTGCCACGAGAGGCAGGGCTGCATCGTTTGTCATTACCCAAAGCAAAACATGGGTGTCGAGTAGCAGTCTCATTCCCTCCCCTCAAAGGATGCCATAACACTTTCAGGCAGCGGGGCATCAAAATTCTCGGCAATTTCCACCTCGCCTTGCATCAACCCGAATTGAATTTTCCGTACTGCTTCACGCAGGGGAACCAGTCGAGCCGCTGGTTTTCCTGCCTTGGCTATGATGATTTCCTCCCCGTGCATGGCTGTGTCGACCAGTTTTGAAAAATGGGTTTTTGCTTCGTGGATATTGACATTGCGCATGGCGCTCTCCTTATCTGATAGTGGTCATGAATTTCAGACTTAGTCTAGTCGAGTCCGTCTAAATTTTCAAGCTCTACAAAAAACACAGGTGTCTGGCCGGTTGGTTGGGCAGTCTTGCCGGTTGGGATTTGGCAAAGAAGAGGAAAAAGAAGGGGGCGGCTCAGGCAACCACGTCGATGGCCTTGCCGCGCAATTGCTGCTGGCTGGCTCTGACGGCCTGTTGCTCATCGGCCTTGGCGGCGCGGACCCTTTCAGCGGCCCGCTGTTCTTCGGTCTTGGCGGTTTGCAGCCTTTCGCGGGCTGCGTCTGCCTGGGCTCTTGCCCTGTCGGTGTCTTCGGTTTTCTGTCGCTGGTAGTCTTGGGCTTCGCGCACTTTTTGTGCGGCTTCCCGGCGGGTGGTGTCGTACAGGGGAGAGCGGTTTGCTGTTTGGGGGGGCTGAGTTGATAGCCTGTCAATTGGGGGCGCCATCTTCTTTTCCTCCGTTACCCAAGCGATATTCTTCCCGCAGGCAGTGCCTCTTTATTGTCTCCTCAATGATGCTTATCATATCATCTATAATAAGCAGTAATCAAGAAAATGCCAGAGTTGATTCTGCGCGGTGTTTCATCCGGTTGGGTTGATATCGCCTGAAGCTTGATATCTTGGGAGAAAAGTAAAAAAAACGAAAAAGGTTTAAGTTGGTGAAGGCGCTATCCGATATGGAAATCATGGGGACAATAAGAACCAAGGAGGTGCCGCCACCGGGAGATAAAATAACTGATTGTTCGCTGAAGAAGTAACGTAACTACACAAACTGTACACAGAAGAAGCTGGTCCAGCAAGGAAGCCGGGCCGCTCGCAACACAACCAAACATGGAGGTTTCATCATGGCTATTACCGTTAATACTAACATCGCATCACTCAACGCCCAGCGTAATCTTACCGGCTCCGGCAAACTCCTGAATCAGTCCCTGCAACGTCTTTCTTCCGGTCTGCGGATCAACAGCGCCAAGGACGACGCGGCTGGTCTGGCCATCTCCACCCGGATGACCGCTCAGGTTCGCGGCTTGAATCAGGCGGCTCGGAATGCCAACGACGGTATCTCGCTGGCTCAGACCGCTGAGGGCGCCCTCGGCGAAATCGGCAACAACTTGCAGCGTCTGCGTGAGTTGTCCATCCAGTCAGCCAACGCCACTAACAGTGATTCTGACCGCGCTTCCCTGAATGCAGAAGCGAGCCAGCTGATCTCGGAAATCACCCGGGTTGCCAGCACCACCCAGTTCAACGGCCTGAACCTGCTGGATGGCAGTTTTGCCAGCAAGGACTTCCAGGTCGGCGCCAACGCCAATCAGACGATTTCGGTTACGTCCATCGCAGACGCACGTGCGTCCGCTCTGGGCAGCCATGTCCTGACCTCCGGTGGCACGGCAATGAACGCGGTTGCCGTCGGCGACATCACTACTTTGACCAGCGGCGTGCTTGCGGAAACCGATCTTACCCTCACCACGGCGGACGGCGGTACGACCAGTGCGATCGCCTATGCTGCGAGCACGGCTGGCTCGTTGACCACCACCGGCGGCGCCAGGGAAATCGCTGCCGCGATCAACAGCGCTGCCAGTGGTATCGGCATCTCTGCCACCGCAACCAACAGCACCACCTTGTCTGCCCTGAGTGCAGCTGGGACGGTCTCGTTCACCTTGAATGGGCAGGCAGTTTCCGCAGTGGTTACTGATCAGAACGATCTGAGCAGCCTGGTTTCCGCCATCAACGGCGTCCAGACCACCAGCGGTGTCACAGCCTCCTTCACCGACAGCAGCTCGAAATCGAGCATCACCCTCAGCACCACGGATGGGCGCAATATTGTTCTGTCTACCTTTGCGAACAACACCGTTGGTAACGATACCGTCGATTTCGGCGGTTCGACTCTGACTGAAGGTGCTGCCGCTACCATCTCCGCCGTAAAAACCGGTAGTGTCTCGCTTTCCAGCACCAAGGGCGCGATTTCGACGGCCAACGCCAATGCTGATGTGTTTGCGATTGCCGGCGTGAACAACAGTGCCTTCACCTCGATTGCGGCAGTATCCCTGCTGACAGCGGCTAATTCGCAGATTGCAATCGGCGCGTTGGATGCTGCTTTGTCCCAGATCAACACCTCTCGCGGTGATTTGGGTGCGTACCAGAACCGTTTCGAGTCCACCATCGCCAATCTGATGAACGTTTCCGAGAACGTCTCGGCCGCTCAGTCTCGGATTTTGGATGCTGACTTTGCGACGGAAACCGCCAGCTTGACCAAGGCCCAAATCCTGCAGCAGGCAGGTTTGGCCATGCTGAGCCAGGCTAACCAAGTGCCGCAGGCGGCTCTGACCTTGCTTCAGGGCTAATTGGCAGTCGTTTGTGAACCATTTCCCGGGGGGCGGAAGTTCGCCCCCCGGTATTCCAGTAAAGTAGGAGAACGTCATGACCATCGGCGTAAGCGGTTTGATGTCCGGTATGGATACGGAGTCTATCATCACGAAGATGATGGATATCGAGCGACGCCCTATCACATTGCTCCAGCAGCGTGAGGCCGGGTATCAATCGAAAATCTCCTCCATCGGCGCTTTGAAGGGCTTGCTGGCTGAATTGCAGACTGCGGCTGCGGCCCTGAATGAGCCGGATCTGTTTGCTGGCATTTCCGCTAGTTCCGGAAATACTGCGGTTTTGACTGCATCAGCCTCCGATACGGCTGTGGCCGGCAGCTATCAGGTGACGGTCAATGCTCTGGCCCAGGCCCAACAGGTGAGAGGTTCAGCCTTTACGGCAAGCAGCGAGGTGGTGGGCACCGGCACCCTGGCCATTCAGGTGGGGGCCAATACCCCGGTTAACGTGGTCATCGATAGCACCAACAATACCCTGGCAGGGATTGCCCAAGCCATCAACAGTGCCAATACCGATGTGACGGCCGGTGTGGTCAATGATGGTCTGGGCAATTACTACCTAACTTTGGCCAGTAAGGAAACGGGAACCAGCAACACCATCAGCCTGACCATGGTCGATGATGATGGGATCAATAACGACGCCAACGGGTTGTCCAAGCTTTATAATGACCCCGCCGCCCAGACCATGTGGCAGACCCAGGCGGCAGGCAACGCCCAGCTCAATGTGAACGGCATCGACGTGGAACGGGCAGGGAATGTCATCAGTGACCTGCTGGAAGGGGTCACTCTGACTCTGAAGGCGGCTGATGCAGGCAAGCCTTTCGAGGTAAAAGTGTCGCGGGACACGGAAAGTGTCTCAAGTAAAATAGCAGCCTTTGTCGGAAAATATAATAGTGCACTCTCCGCGTTAAAGACATTACAGATTTCTGATCCGGAAGCAGGAACCGTAGGCCCCCTACAGGGGGATTCCACCACTCGAATGTTGCAGGAGCGCTTGCAAAGTCTTATTTCCACGCGGGTGGATGGGGTTACCGATTCGGCCAATGGACTGAGTTTCCTTGGGGTTACTGCGGACAAGGAGGGGAAACTGAGCTTTGATTCCACCATCTTCGCCGCTACCTTTGAGGCGAATCCGGAAGACGTGGTGAATTTTTTTACCCAGACCACAGAGGGAAGTGAAGGGGTTGCGCTCAAGTTTGATAACCTTCTTGAAAATTATCTGGATAGCTCCACTGGATTGTTGCCTGCCAAAGAGGCAGGGCTCAATCGTTCCATTGAGCACATCGGCGATCAGGTCGATAAGATTGAAGCGCGGATTGCAAAGCGAGAGGAAACCCTGCGTCACCAGTTTGAGTCCTTGGAGTCGTTGCTTGCCCAATTCCAGAATACCTCCGGGGTGTTGAGTCAACAGATTGAAGCGCTCAGTAATTTGAATGCCCAGATTTCCAAGAAATAACTTTAACTAATCAAAGGGTGCTTTTTATGAATGCTTACGCGAAAAACGCTCGTGCCGCCTATGTGAAAAACGATCTGGAACATCTGAGCCGGGAAGAGATCGTGGTCAAGTTGTACCAAGCGCTACGAATCAGACTGCAAGCGGCCATTGAAGAGATCAATGACGGGAATATCGCGAAAAAAGCGGAGCATCTGAGCCGGGCCCTTGCCATCGTCCTTGAGTTGCAGGCCTCGCTGGATATGGAGCAGGGAGGCGAGATCGCCGTCAACCTGAATGATCTGTATGGCTATCTGATTTCCGATTTGATGATGGCCAATCTGAAAAACGACATACAGAAGATCAATGAGGCTCTGAAGGTGGTGGAGCCATTGCTTGAGGCGTGGACCGAGATTGCCAAGGGAAAAAAGTCTGAGGCAAGAGGTGCGGATGAGAGTGTGGATTATGTTGCTGGCAATGCGGACATGGGCCATGAGGCGATCAACTATTAAGCATCGGTGAGGCGCGCGCCGGGGATGACGGGTGAAACGATGTTCGGGCGAATTCTTGCACTCACGGAAGAGATAGAGGCCGTTATTCCCACCGATGACCATGCTCGTTTGGAGGACCTTCGGGTTCGCCGTGCCGAGGCCTTTGCAGCGGTTGAGGCCCAAGGGCCGCAGTCCTCTCCGGAGGTGATTGCGCTCATCGAGAAGATCCAGGAATGTGAACGGCGTTGTCGGGAGCAGGCGTTTTGTAAGCTCGCTGCGCTCAAGAAGGATATGGATGTAATCCGCAAGGGTAAACGGCTGGAAAAGGCGTACGGCCGGTTTGTCGGCAATATATGATTGAGTTATTGAGCGAGGGGGATAGCCCCAAAAGACGATTGGCGGCCCTCATGCTATGATGAGGAGTGGAGGTTGATTATGGATATCGCAAATGTCAGAACAGAAGCGAGTCGGGAAATTGTCAACGGTCTCCCTGTTCAGCAAGTGGATCAGGAAACAAGGTTGAAAGCCCAGGTCCGTCCGGTGGAAAAAAGTTCGGAGGCAACGCGGAATGCTCTGGATGATAAGCGGTTGCGCCGGGAAGAAGATCAGGCCAGAAGCCGTCTTTCTCGTGCTGATTTGCAGGCGGCACTGAACGATGTTCAGGAGCGCATGGATCAGATGGGAACCAATCTGCAGTTTGCCATGGATAAGGTGGCGGAAGACATCGTCGTGAAGGTTACCGACAAGAAAAGCGGCGAGTTGATCCGGCAGATTCCCTCCGAGGACGTGGTCAAGCTCAGGAAGAAATTGGAAGAGTTGTCCGGGCTTTTGTTCGACGAAAAGGCCTGATTGCGAAGCCTCTTGCAGAATTTCTTTCTAAGAAATATGTCATTCCCGATAACAGCGCTCGGGAATGACATCCTGATCATTTTGCAAACGGCTCGTTATAAAGAGAAAAAAACGTAGAAAATGCCGCCCTTCCCGCGCAGGCGGGAATCCATAACCTGCTGGATATGCAAAATGGATTCCCTATAGAAGCACTCGGGAATGACGATCTATCGCCTTGAGCCCTGTTGAAGGGCTTTTCTTGGCGCCATTACATGTAATGAAAAACACCGCCCCGTAACCGGGGCTTTTTTTTGCCTCAGGCCCGGTAAAGCGTGTTGGGCTTTAGGCAACAAAGGCGGCTGGGTTTCCGTTTTTTTCCTAAGACTTTTTCCTTGACAATTATTTGGGCCTCTCGTATACCTGATCGTCAAACTGAATCCGTGTTCATTGTGCAATTGTGCATTCTTTCCATATTTTCTTTATCATTATAAAAAGGAGACTTGATC
>JBAZSA010000089.1:0-10603 GCA_041662645.1 Desulfurivibrionaceae bacterium | reverse complement strand
CTGGCCATGGATTCCATTTGAGTTTACTGGCACGGGAAGGAGAGAAAAACCGGAGGAGCCGAACCCTGGGTCAGGGAAACAGTCCGGTTCGCTGGGTGAGATAGCAGAGCAGCAGGCCAAGGCCCAGGGCAAACAGACCCGTGGCCCGCAAGGCCCCGGCGGGCATCTGGCCGATTCGCGCCAGCCACCGCTGCATACCCTCGGGGAAGAGAACATAGGGAATCGCTTCCAAAACAAAAAACAGACCCAGGACGGTGACAAGAAGTTTCATGGCCGCACCCTACCAGCTGGCCACCGTTTTTTCAAGACCAGGATGATCAACGAATTGCATCAAAAAAAACAGCGTGCGGACAGCCCATGGAACAGTTGACAATCAGTAGTTTTTAAACTACAGTAGGCAATGCTCGAAATAAAGCAGACAGCAACCTTTCAGAAATGGGAGCACGCCCTGAAAGACCGGCGCGCCAAAGCCGCCATCGCGGCGCGTATCTTCCGCCTCGCCAACGGTCTGGCCGGTGACGTGACTCCCGTGGGCCAGGGGGTCAGTGAGCTGCGTATTCACTATGGACCGGGTTATCGGGTGTACTTCCGGCAGCAGGGCCATGAACTCATCATCCTGCTGTGTGGCGGCGACAAAGGATCTCAGAACCGGGATATTGAGAACGCAAAACAACTCGCAAAAGAGTGGAGGGAGTGATGAGCGAATCGCTTTACAACTACGACCCGGCTGCCGCGCTGAATAGCCCGGAAGCCATTTCCGTCTTCATGGCCGATGCCCTGGAAACCGGCGACACCGCCTACATCGCCAAAGCACTGGGTGTTGTCGCCCGCGCCAAAGGCATGACGGAGCTTGCCCGGGAAACCGGATTATCACGGGAACAGCTTTACCGTTCTTTCAGCGAAAGAGGCAACCCAACCCTGAAAACCATGCTTGCGGTGATGCGTGCGCTCGGCGTAGACATGACCGCCAAGATACACGCCTGAACAGACGAAGATTTCGGCGGCGATCGACAGCCTTCCCCGCCCCGCTGGCCTGGGGCAAAACAAACCGCAGAAACTTTAGCCGCCAGACACCTTAGTCAACTAATCAACAACGTCCCCCCTGCGGAGTACTCCCTACACCTCCAAGCTGCCGGTAACGGCGGTACATGTGCTCAACGAGGATGTATTGCCGTTTTTCGAGCAACACGAAGCGCGGATCACCACTATTCTCTCCGACAACGGGCGGGAATTTTGCGGCCGCCATGATCGTCATCCTTACGAGCTGTTCTTGCGGCTTGAGGGGATCGAACACCGCACCACCAGAGTGCGTCGGCCGCAAAGCAACGGATTTGTCGAACGGTTGCACCGCACCTTGCTTGATAAGCATTTCCGCCTGCAAGGCCGCAAGAAGTGGCATGAAACCGTAGAGCAGATGCAGGTATATCTTGATGTTTACCTGAAGACCTACAACACGGAACGTACCCACCAGGGGCGCAACATGAACGGCCGGACTCCATACCTGGCTTTTACTGACGAGTTGCCAAAGAACGACGTAGAGGCAAAAACAAAAAAAGCAGCGTAATCCATCACCCCCCCCAAGGGTGGCAGTGTCAGGTGAATACTATCTCTGTACACTCAGAACAACCCGTTAACCGGAATACCCAATTCAATCACAGTACTTCCTTATTAAAGAGACTAGAAAAGAGCTAGACAAAAAGATTCCTAGGATTCCCTCGGAAATTGAAATAATTTTTGCAATTCCTGTAGGAGCTATATCACCGTATCCAATTGTAGTGAATGTGATACCAGAAAAATACAGTGCATTTAAAAAATCTATGTTTGTTGTATTGTCACCAATGCTAAAAGATAGTTCTGGGATTGCATAGATTGACGCATAAAGGAGGAAAACCAATATTCCATACATCACTATCAAACTTGGCTTTACAAATGCGCCAAACAACAACATAAAAAATTTCAACAAAATATTTTTCTGCGAATATATTGAACTGTTCATCGTAACATCAGAAAGACACTCTCTGTTATTTTGTATATCAGTATGGTTACATATAAAATCGAGAGTTTCCTTTTCGTTGCGATAAACAATATCATCAACGAAGTCATCAACCTTTATTTCAATAAAATCGAAGATATTCGGTGGAGTGAATGACTCAAGATTGTTTCTATAGGATAGACACTTTTTCTTTGAAAAGAACCTCCATCTATTCTTTCCTCTGAAATTACTGAAATCTATTTGTCCATGAGGGAAAAAGATATTTTCAAAAACTGTTTGGCTAACAGTAATATGTGTAATTGAATTTCCAACAGCCTTAAATTTATTAATTTTGCTCTCTGCAATTTCAAATTTTCCGATTCTGCAATCTGCGATATAGACTGTAATAGCCTCCAAACTTCCTAAAACAAGTTTTGTGAAATTTGCTTTGTATATACATACATCATATTTGACACCTGCCATTCCGATAATTGTGTCATCAAAAAAAATACATGAATCAATGAGTATGCTTTTATAGTCCTTAGCACCAAACAAAACCCTTCCGATAACAATACAATTAACAAAACTTACTTCTTCCGAGTCTCTAAGGTTCAACTTGGGAAGGTCAATAATACAGCCCTCAAACTCAACTTTTTCTTTATATATTCGCCCCTCTTCTTGATCGTACTCTATTCCTATTACATCCTTGGCATTATCGATACTTACAACCTTTAAAGAAGATATTTCTTGACCGGATCTCAACAAGTTATCGAAATCGTTACGACTCGAAATTTTCAATTCTTTTAAAATGCTAGCAAGATACTCTGCCATTTGTTTAATCCGACTACTAAGTTATCTTTTACACACAACGCAGAGATCAGCCGACGCGAACCCGCGTAGTGGGCGAGTGGTCGGCTGAAGCGCCTTGTTGTGCGCGACTATTTTTCGGACATGAACTTGTCCTGGGCTTCGTCCAAGAAATCACTTCGAACCTGTGGCGTTAACACTTCATTCCAATACTGCTCTTTAGCCGGGCGTTTTGTTGCCCGGTCCTTGTAAAGCGCCATGTTGGACGGCTCTATTTTCCAGACTTCTCAATCATGGAATAAAAACGTTTTATCCGGCCTCCCCAAAGATTGCGTAAGGAAGTATCCCTCTCGATAATATCTTGAAGATCACACAAGGCACCCATCAAGGCATCAGAAAGGGATTCGATTGTTGTAGCCACATACTTTTCCGGATTATCTGATTCAGCAATAACTTTTTTTGTGAGCGCACTGTCCGCTGTGCCCCAAGAGTATAGGATTTGACGTGCTTTATTTTTGCGACTGTGATCCGATTCAGGTGTTCCCGTGTGGAGGATGGCACATCGTGCGCCCCATAAATCGTCTGGTGTTACATCTTTTAGATACTTCATCATGAAAGTATGGGTGAAGGATCGGAAACGCTGTCCGGGGGCATCTGTTTCGTTGGTAGCTGTCACAAATCCGAAGATATCAATCGTGGCGTAGAGTACCATGAGGAAGGGCATGTATAGATTCTTCTTATAGAGACACCGCAAGGATTCGATTTGCTCAGATATAAGCCGGTTGAGTTTAGCATCCATAGTCGCCAAATTAGACCCCCCTCTTTTTTCTTCTCAACAACTATATTTTTTTTCTCAAGGCAGCACCAAGAATAGACTGAATGATCTTTTTCCCCACAACACAAAATCAATGTCAGGATTCACATTATTTCCCCCGGCAGATTCCAGCAAGAAAGAAAGGAGTTCCCAGTAAAAAGGTGGCGCATGGAATAACAAACGGAGTAGTTCAATAGGTTATCAACCATTAAACTACTAAACGAACCCTGAGCTACCCTCATTTTTCCGTTGGCTTCAATGCGTAGCGCATTCTATTTGGCAGGACATGGAAAGGCAAGGGGTAAAAGGTTCCTCGCAACGTCGTATCACCAGCTCTCCGAGAGCTCAACCTCGCGCGTTTTGCGCGGAAAAAGATGGATGCAGGAAGAAAAGCAAAAGTGTATACTCTCGCACCATGATAATCCGTAGAAAAACACGACAAATCAAGGTGGGCAACGTAGCGGTGGGCGGTGACGCCCCCATTGCCGTGCAGTCCATGACCAATACCGACACCCGGGATGTGGCTGCCACGGTGGCCCAGATCCACCGGCTCGCCGAGGCGGGCTGTGAGATCATCCGGGTGGCGGTGCTCGATCTGGAGGCGGCTGCGGCCATCACCAAAATCCGGGAGCAGATCTCCATCCCGCTCATCGCCGACATCCATTTTGACGCGCGGTTGGCAGTGGCCAGTATGGAGCACGGGGCCCAGGGCATCCGCATCAATCCCGGCAACCTCGGCACCCCGGACAAGCTGGCCAGGGTTGTGGCCGCGGCCAAACAGCACCTTGTGCCCATCCGGGTAGGGGTCAACTCCGGCTCGGTGGAAAAGGATATCCTGGCAAAATACGGCCATCCGACGCCGGAGGCGCTGGCGGAAAGCGCCCTGCGTAATGTGCGATTGCTGGAGGAGCTTGATTTTGATCAGATCAAAATCTCCCTCAAGTCCTCGGACGCGCTCACCACCCTGGAGGCGTACCGGCTTTTATCCTCCCAATGCGACTACCCCCTGCATCTCGGGGTCACCGAGGCGGGCGGCCTCATTGCCGGCACGGTCAAATCCAGCGTGGCCTTGGGCATCCTCCTTTACGAAGGCATCGGTGACACCTTCCGCATCTCCCTTACCCGCGACCCAGTGGAGGAGATCCGGGTCGGCTTTGAGCTGCTGAGGAGCCTGCACATCCGCGAACGGGGGCCGGAGCTGATCTCCTGCCCCACCTGCGGCCGCTGTCAGGTGAACCTCTTCTCCCTGGCCGAGCAGGTGGAGCGCCATATCCAAAACATCGAAACGCCCTTGAAGATCGCGGTCATGGGCTGTGTGGTCAACGGCCCTGGCGAGGCCAAGGAGGCCGATATCGGGGTGGCTGGTGGCCACGGGGTCGGGATTATTTTCAAGAAAGGCCAGCTCTACAAAAAAGTGGCCGAGGACAAGCTCCTGGCTGTTTTTCTGGCCGAGATCGACACCATGATCGAAGAGGCGCGCCAAAAGGCACATAATCCATAACCGCGCCCCCCTTGCAAAAGCCCCAAAAGTTCCCTCCCCCTTGGCGGGGGGAGGGCTAGGGAGAGGGGGAAACAGCTATCGAATCGGCAGATTGCAACTTCACCCTCCCCCCGACCCCCTCCCGTCGAGGGAGGGGGAGATAATAAGGTTCACACTTAAACATTCACCAGGTGCCCCATGCGTTTTTCCCAACTCCTCATCCCCACCCTGAAAGAAACCCCCTCCGAGGCCGAAGTGGTCAGCCACCAGCTGCTGCTCCGCGCCGGATTCATCAGAAAACTCTCCTCCGGCATTTACTCCTACCTGCCCCTGGGCCTTGCCGCCATCCGCAAGGTCGAGCGCATCGTCCGCGAAGAGATGAACCGGGCCGGAGCCCAGGAGCTGCTGCTACCCATGGTCCAGCCGGGGGATCTCTGGAAGGAATCCGGACGGTGGGAGTTCTATGGTCCTGAGCTGCTGCGCTTCACCGACCGGCATGGGCGCGAAAGCTGCCTTGGACCCACCCATGAAGAGGTAATCACCGACCTGATCCGGTTCAATGTCCACTCTTACAAGGAACTACCCCTGAACCTCTACCAGATCCAGACCAAGTTCCGGGATGAAATCCGGCCCCGCTTCGGCCTGATGCGCGGCCGGGAGTTCATCATGAAGGACGGCTACAGCTTCGACGCCACCGAGGAAGGAGCGGACGCGACCTACAAAAAGATGCACGAGGCCTACCACCGGATTTTTACCCGCTGCGGCCTGGCCTTCCGGGCAGTGGAAGCCGATACCGGCACCATCGGCGGCAGCTTCTCCCACGAGTTCATGGTGCTGGCCGACACCGGCGAGGACACCATCGTGATCTGCAAGGGGTGCGAATACGCGGCCAACATGGAAAAGGCCCGCTGCCAGACCCCGGATGCTCCGGCAGCGCCGCCCTTGCTCGCGCTTGAAAAAATCGAAACACCGGGCAAAAAAAAGGTGGCTGCGGTCACGGAATTCTTGAATATTTCAGCCACGGAGCTGGTCAAAACCCTGGTCTACATGGCCGAGGACAAGCCGGTGGCTGTGCTGCTCCGAGGCGACCACGAAGTACAGACAGTCAAGCTCGCCAATGCCCTGGGGGTGAACACCGACAACCTGCGCTTGGCCGACGACAAAGAGATCTTCGACGCCACCGGCGTGCCCAGCGGCTATCTCGGACCCATCGGCCTGAAAATCCCCGTGCTGGCGGACAGCGAACTCACCCGGATGCACAACTTCGCCATCGGCGGCAACGAGAAAAACTTCCATCTGCTCAATGCCAATCTGGGCCGCGACTTTACCCCGCAGACCATCACCGACCTGCGCCAGGTCACCAGCGAAGACCGGTGCCCGCTCTGCGGCGCAAGCCTGGAGCTGACCCGCGGCATCGAGGTGGGGCATATCTTCAAACTGGGAACCAAATACAGTGAAGCGCTCAAGGCAAACTTTTTGGACAACCAGGGAGCGGAACAGCCCTTCATCATGGGCTGCTACGGCATCGGGGTCAGCCGCACCGTGGCTGCGGCCATCGAGCAGAACCACGACAAGGACGGCATCATCTTCCCGCTGCCCATCGCGCCCTTCCAGGTCATCCTCCTGAACCTCTCCCCCAAGGATGAGGCGATCACTGCGGCGACCAACGAACTGTATCGGCAGCTGGGCAAGAGCGGAATCGAGGTGCTTCTGGACGACCGGGATGAGCGGCCGGGCAGCAAGTTCAAGGACGCGGACCTGCTCGGCATCCCCTACCGGGTCATGGTGGGCAAGGGCTTCAGCGAAAAGGGGGAGGTGGAGATCCGAGACCGGGCCACCGGCACCACCCTGAACCTGCCCTTGGCAGAAGCCGGAGCAAAACTCGTCGAGCTGGTCCGCAGCGCTCTGGCTCCGCCCGAGTGACCGGCCGCAAACACATAACCTTACCGCCGTGAGCAGCATGGTTACCATCGAAGCAATTGTCGAACGGGCCAGGGGCTACATGCCCGAGGAGGATCTCGTCCTGCTCACCAAGGCCTATGACTTTGCCGAGGAATTCTACTCGGGCAAGCATCGCCTTTCGGGCCGCCCCTATCTGTACCACGCCCTCATGGTCACGGACATCCTGGCGACCATGCGCCTGGATGTCCCCACCCTCTGCGCCGGCATCTTACACGGCGTTCTCAAGAAGGCCGACAATCTCAAAGAGACGGAAAAAACCCTCCGCGAGGCCTTTGGCGACGATGTCACCAACATCGTCAAAGGCGCCACCAAGATCACCGATGTCCAGTTCAACAGCCGCCTCGCCTACCAGGCGGAAAACATCCGCAAACTCCTCCTGGCCATGTCTTCCGACATCCGGGTTTTACTGGTCAAGCTGGCCGATCGGCTGCACGACATGCAGTCATTGCGGCATGTTCCGCGCGACAAGCAGGTGGAATTCGCCCAGGAGACCATGGAACTCTATGCCCCCCTGGCCAGCCGGTTGGGCATAGATTGGCTCAAGCGCGAGCTGGAAGATCTCTCCTTCTCACATCTCCATCCTGAGGAATACGAGGAACTCGCCACCAAGATCCATACCTCCCTTGCGGACCGGGAAACCTATGTGGATGAGGTCAAGGCGCTGCTCAACCAGAAGCTGAGCGAGCATGGCCTGAAAAAGTTCCGGGTGCTGGGCCGCCCCAAACACCTGTACAGCATCTACAAAAAACTCGTGGCCCAGAATATCCCCTTCGAGAAGGTTTACGACAAGGTGGCCTTCCGGATCATCGTGCCAACGGTCAAGGAATGCTACGAGGCTTTAGGCATCATCCACTCGCTGTGGCCGCCGGTGGACGGGCGCTTCAAGGACTTCATCAGCACCCCGAAAAACAATATGTATCAGTCGCTGCACACCTCGGTGGTTGGTCTGCGCGGGGAGTTCATGGAGGTGCAAATCCGCACCGAGGAGATGGATCAGGTCGCCAAGGAGGGCATTGCCGCCCACTGGGCCTACAAGGAAGGCAAGGCCATAACCAGCAAGGACGCCAGACTTTTCAAATGGCTCAAACAGCTGGTGCACACCCTTCAGGAACTGGAAGACCCCAGGGAATTTCTTGATGCGGTCAAGGGAGAGCTCTACGAGGAGGAAATTTTCGTCCTGACCCCCACCGGCGAGGTAAAGGAATTCCCCAAGGGCAGCACCCCCATTGACTTTGCCTACAGCATCCATACCGAGGTGGGCAATCGCTGTACCGGCGCAAAGATCAACGGAATCATCGCCCAGCTCAAAACCCAGCTCAAAAACGGCGATCTGGTCGAGATCATCACCTCGCCCAAACAAAAACCAAACCGCTCCTGGCTCGGGCTGGTCAAAACCGCCCGGGCCAAAAGCCGCATCCGTCAGTGGCTCAACCAGGAAGAACGGGAAAAAACCCTGCAAGTTGGCCGGGAAATTTGCGAGCGCGAGTTAAAACGGCACAGCATCAGCCTTAAAAAACTGATCAAGACCGGCCATCTCAAGGAACTCCTTAAGACCATTGCCTGCAACACCCTTGATGACCTCATGCGGAGGGTCGGCTCTGGGAAAATAGCGGTGCAGACCATTATCAAGGAGTTGCAGCCCCAGGAAATCCGGGATGCCCTGCCGGAGGATATTGTTCAGGAAGCGATCCCAGCCAAGGGGGGAAGAAAACAGGACCGGGACAACATTATTCTGGTGAACGGCGCGGACAATGTCCTCACCAAAATCAGCCATTGCTGCATGCCAGTGCCAGGCGACGAGATCGTTGGCTTCATCACCTCGGGCCGGGGCATTTCCGTGCACAAAGCGTCTTGCCCCAACCTCGCGGCCTCGGACCCGCAACGCCTCATCGCCGTCCGCTGGGCCGAGGGCATCAAAGCCACCCACAGGGCCCAGATCCAGGTTATCGCCCGCGACCAAAAAGGGTTGCTGGCCACGCTCAGCAATGCGATCAGCCATGACGACGCCAACATCCTCAACCTTGAAGCCGCAACCTCAAGCGGCGGGATCGCCAAACTTTCTATTGTTATTGAAATAAACAGCAGGGAACATCTCTTGCGCCTGTTGCAGCATGTGCAGCAGCTTGACGGCGTTCTGGAGGCCAGGAGGACCTGATCCGGGCCTTTTTTACAAAAAAAAGCCCCTGCTTCGCAACACGAGGCAGGGGCTTACATTTTCTAGGTTGAAAAATACTCAGGCAGGCTTGACCACGGCTCCGGAACGGATACAACGGGTGCAAACACGAACATGCATGCCATTGCCACCGGAGGTGGCCATTCTTACCCGCTGCAGATTCGGCAGCCAACGCCTTCTGTTCTTATTGTTGGCATGGCTTACATTGTTGCCGGTGGTCGGGCCTTTTCCACAAATCGCACATTTTTTTGACATGATAAAACTCCTTTAACAAACCGCGCCAGCGGGCATCTTGAAATCATCATCCAGAGGCAGCCGAATCACGTTCGGCTTCGCCCCTTTGTAAGGAGGAAAATATATACCCCTTCTTCCTGCGCTTGACAAGTATTTTATTCTCCTTTTTTGCCCTTCCAGGAAAAAACGCAGCCCGGCGAAAAAGACCGGAACAAACCGGAATGAGCGCTGTCTGCTACACACAGGATACGCAATCCCGTGCTTGCCACCAGCAGGCGCAGGGTATAACCGACACTCGTTTACAGGCGTGCATCCCCGCCGTATCGGGAGTTTTTTTATTGACAGCCCAAGGTAAACACGGGTAGAGATTACAGACAATTACCCAACGCAGGGCCATTGACAGCGAGACAGAATCACCTGTCTTTTCTCCATCCACCACCTCAAAAAAACACCTCGTTCACAAGGCACATAATGAAAAAAACAGACAACATGGTGTGGCGTTTTTTTGCCTCGGTCAGGCTTGCTCTTTTTACTCTGCTGATCCTGGCCACGACCTCCATCATCGGCACACTGATCCCGCAAAAAAATCCGCCCGAATTTTACATCGAGGCCTTTGGCCAGCGCACCGCGCAGTTCTTCCAGATGCTCGATGTCCCGGACATGTACAACTCCTGGTGGTTTATCAGCCTGCTTCTTTTGTTCAGCATCAACCTCATCGTCTGCACCATCGACCGGTTGCCCAATGTCTGGCAGATGGTGGTGCTGAACAACCTGGACACCGATTCCGACCGGCTGGAAAAGATGCCGCACCGCCATGTATTCCATGCCCGTGGCAACGTCACCGTCCTTGCGCAGACCGCCGCCGCCATCCTTGCCAAAAGCGGCTGGAAGACACAAGAGACCGGCAAACCGGCTGGCTTTCTTCTTTTTTCCCAGAAAACCGCCTGGAGCCGGCTGGGCGTGTATGCGGTCCACCTGAGCATCCTCATCATATTTGCCGGAGCCATCATCGGCTCCCTGCTCGGCTTCAAGGCGGGCGTCATGATCCCGGAAGGAAGCGCCACCGACACCATCTACGAAACCGGCACCGGAAAACCGATCCCCCTTGGCTTTGCCGTGCGATGCGATGACTTCAATGTTTCCTTTTACGCGGACGGAACA
>JBAZSA010000088.1:0-10628 GCA_041662645.1 Desulfurivibrionaceae bacterium | reverse complement strand
ACGGCTTGACCGTGGAGCCGAGGGTGGTGATGGCGATCTTTTTTTTGTTCTGGCCCGTGATGTTCATGCCTGTGCCATACTATTTTTCCGGCGGCCTGGCAACAACAGGCCCGGTCTAATATTTTTAGAAAACATCGATAATTTTGAGGCTGTTGGTGGTTCCCGCCACCCCGGTCAGGGTGCCAGCGGTAATCACCAGCCGCCGCGTCCCGGGCCGGAGCAAGCCGGCGCCCTTGAGCAAATCGGCCAATTCGAGGTCCGGCAAATCCACGGAGGGTACCCCCAAAGGAAAAACCCCGGAGGAGAGGGTAAGGATATTGCGAACCGTCGGGTTATCGGTGATCGCCACAATCCAGGGCCGTGGCCGCAGCCGGGCGATGCGCCGGGCCGTGGTTCCGGTGGCGGTTGGGGTAACGGCCAGATCCACGGTGCGGTTCTCCAGAACGTCGCAGGTGGCGCTGCTGATCAGATCGTCGATGCTGTCCTCGGAACGGATCGCGGCCCGGACCGCCAGCGCGACGCCGCCGCTTTTGACCAGGCCGCGCTCGGTCTGGCGGGCGATTTTCTTGGCGATGCGGACCACCGCCACCGGATCATGGCCAACGGCGGTCTCCTCGGAAAACATAATCGCATCGGCGCCATCCAGAATGGCATTGGCCACGTCGGTGACCTCGGCCCGGGTGGGCCGGGCGTTGTCCACCATGGACAACAGCATCTGGGTGGCGACGATCACCGGCTTGGCCGCCAGGTTGGCCCGATGGATGATGTCCTTCTGAAGGCCGGGAATTTCTTCGATGGGCAGTTCGATGCCGAGATCGCCCCGGGCCACCATCACCGCATCGGCCTTCGCCAAAATCCCGTCAAGATGGGCCACCGCCTGCCGCCGCTCGATCTTGGCCAGCAAGCAGGGACGGTACTTCCCGGTTTGCGGCAAAAAAGCGCGGGCGGCCAGCATATCCTCCGGGGTGCCGACAAAGGAGATGCAGATCACATCGGCTTTATGCTGTATGGCAAAGGCGATACCGCGCTTGTCCTCCTCGGTGATTACCCCGGAAGGCGCCTCATAGCCAGGGATATTGACGCCCTTGTTGGAACGGACTATCCCCGCCACCAGGGCCTCGGCCTCGATGATCTCTCCCTCGATGGCCTTGACCTTGAACTGCAGCATGCCGTCGCCGACAAAGATGATGGAGCCTGGCCGCACCCCCTGGGCCAGCCCGGCAATTTCGTGGGGCAGAAAAATCCCCCCCCCGGGACGCGGCTGTCCGGCCGGCCAGAAGCGGACCCTGGCTCCCCGCCGCACGGTAATCGGCTTGGGCACCGTGCCCAGCCGCATCTTCGGTCCGGGCAGATCCACGATGATGGCCACCGGCCTCCCCATCTCCCCGCTGATCTTCCGCAGGCTGGCGATCACCGCGGCATGTTCCTTAAAATCTCCATGAGAAAGATTCAGGCGAAAGCCGTCAACGCCGGCAGCCATCAGCCGGCGTTGCACAGAAGCCGCAAACGAGGCCGGCCCGAGGGTGGCAACAATCTTGGTCTTGGAGATGAATTTATTCATGACGCTCCTCGGCTTTTCCTGATACGCAGTGATTGTTGACGAGCCATGCACGATAAAACCCTGGCAAACGAGGCATCATGGCCAGTGTATCGTTTTTCCTTGCCAGCTGCCAAACACAAATTGCACCTCATTTTGCAATCTCGCCGCAGCCGAGAACCTCCTCGCCCTCATAAAAAACCGCGAACTGGCCGGGGGTGACCGCGCGCTGGGGCTCGGCAAAGGTCAGCCGCACCCCGCCATCGCACCGGGCAATCTCGACGTGGCAGGCTGGCTGCCGGGAGCGGATCTTCACCATGCACCTGCGGGGCAAGGTCGGGGGCAGGGTGTTCAGCCAATGCACCACAGGCAACACCAGCTCCTGCCGCCAAAGATCCGCTTCCTTGCCTACCACCACCGCGTCCCGCGCCGGGTCAATCCCCACTACATACCAGGGGGTGGCATCTGGCAACCCCAACCCCCTCCGCTGGCCGATGGTATAGTGATGGATGCCCGCGTGTCGGCCAAGCTCCTTGCCCTGGACGGTCAGCATTGGCCCTGGCCGGGCTTGCCCCGGAGAATGGGCGGCCAGAAAATCCGCCACCGGCTGATTTTTCAAAAAACAGATATCCTGGCTCTCCGCTGTGTGGCCAAAAGCCAGGCCAAACCCGGCGGCAAGGGTGTAGACCTCCTCCTTCCGGAATGTGCCCAAGGGAAAACAGAGCTGCCCCAGCTGAGCCTGGGTGAGCATGCCAAGGAAATAGGACTGATCCTTTTTGGGGTCAGCGCCTTGCAGCAACCGGTATCCGGTTGTCGTCTCCCCAATGATCCGGGCATAGTGGCCCGTGGCCAGCAGCTCCGCCCCGAGCCTCTCCCGCACCTGCTCCAGCAGCAGGCCGCACTTGATGGTGCGGTTGCAGACCACGCAGGGGTTGGGCGTTTCCCCGGCAAAATAGCTGGCGCAGAAATAGTTCACCACCAACCGGCGGAATGGTTCAGCCAAATCCACCACGGTAAGCGGGATCTTCAAGAAATCGGCCACCGCCCGGACGCGTTGCAGCTGCTCCGCCAGATCGGGCTGCGCCAGGGCCATGAAAACGCCCTGTACCCGCGCGCCCTGCTGTTGCAACAAGGCTGCGGTCACCGAGGAATCCACCCCGCCGCTCATGGCGACAACAATCTTTTTTTGGTGTATAGTCGTCTCGAAACTCTCTGCCATACTATCCCCACCAGCACAAAAAGGCTTGTCGATGAAACTTCCGGAACTCCTTGCCCCAGCAGGCAATTTTGAAAAGATGCAGACCGCCATCCACTACGGCGCGGATGCAGTCTATCTCGGCGGCAAGAAATTCAGCCTCCGGGCCCATGCCACCAATTTTAGCGAAGAGGAAATCGCCCAAGCCGTAACCTATGCCCACGAACGCAGTGTGCAAGTATACACCACCCTCAACATCTTTGCCCACAATGACGATCTTGCCGGGCTGCCCGATTATCTGTCCGCGCTGCGCGAGGCCAAGGTGGACGGACTGATCATCTCCGACCCGGGCATTTTCGCCGTTGCCAGGCGGGTGGTTCCGGAACTCCCCATCCATCTCAGCACCCAGGCCAATGTCACCAACCTGGAAAGTGTCCGTTTCTGGGTGAGCCAGGGGGTCAAGCGCCTCAATCTGGCACGGGAGCTTTCCCTGGCCGAAATCACTCAAATCCGGCAAGCCACCGCAGCGGAGCTGGAGATCTTCGTGCATGGGGCGCTGTGCATCTCCTACTCGGGCCGCTGCCTGCTGAGCCTCTATCTCACCGGCCGCGACGCCAACCAGGGCAACTGCGCCCATCCCTGCCGCTACCACTACCGGCTGGAAGAGGAAAAACGGCCGGACCAGTTCTTCCCGGTGGAGGAAGACAGCCGGGGCACCTATATCTTCAATGCCAAGGATCTCTGCCTTTTGAACCGGCTGCCCGATCTGATCCGGGCCGGGGCGGACAGCCTCAAAATCGAGGGGCGGATGAAAAGCGTGTACTATGTGGGAGCCATAACCCGCCTCTACCGGGCCGCCCTTGATTACTGGGCAGCACAAGGGCTTGACGCCGCCCTGCCCGAAACATTCCGGGAAGAGCTGCTCAAGATCGGTTCGCGGGGCTACACGGAAAACTTCTTTGACCAGCCGCCAAGCACAACCGACATGCTCTACAACGGGCCGCTGATCAGTTACGATTATGCCCCGGTGGGTATCGTCCGCCAAGCCGGGCCCCAGCCGGTTATTGAAACCCGCAACCCCATTACCGTGGGCGACCGGCTGGAATACCTGGGCCGCACCCTTGCCAACACCACCCACACCGTGCTTTCCCTCGCCGGCCAGGACGGGGCTTTGCTCACCCAGGCAAACCCCAACAGCCTCATCACCCTTATCCTCGACCCTGCTCCAGCAGCCTGCGAAAACAACGGCCTTTTCAGAAAAAAAATGGCCTCCTGAACAAATACTGCCTATACTTAAAGCAGATAATCTGAAACACGAGGAGTCACCTCCCAATGCAGCACATTCTAAGCATCGTCATGATCCTGATTGGCGCAGTCCTCATGCTCTTCAGTCTTGTCAAGGCAAGGGATCTGCATGTCCTCACCCCTTTCATCCCCGAGCGCAGCAAACTGGAAATCATCCGCTCCCTGCACCTGCATCGAGGGCTGATGCTCTTTTTCTTTTTGATTTACTGTCTGGTGGCCGGGGTCTTTTTCCTTGGCCTCCCTTTTCTCGGCGAACTCCTCGTCGGCCTGGTCTTTCTGTTTGGCGCCCTCTTCGTCCTCCTTGGCCTCCACATCCAGACCAGAATGCTGCTGGAGATAAAAAATACCCTGCAGGGGCTGCTGCCCATCTGCGCCTCCTGCAAAAAAATCCGCAACGCGGATGGCGACCCCCATGACCCTGCCTCATGGACCACCGTGGAGAAATTCATCTCCGCCAAGACCTCGGCCGATTTCACCCACAGCATCTGCCCGGACTGCCTGAAAAAGCTCTACCCGGACCTCTATAAGTAACTGCCCCATGCATCCCCCTCGTTTCGAACCGTTTGCAGATCGACTGAGCCGCGACATCAGAAACCAGCTTTCCGCCGCCCTGCCTCTGGCGCTGGCCAAAAACGATCTTGCCCCGGTCCAGAGTGTTGCTGCACATTATCTGCAGCAAGAATTGGCGGCCCCCTATGTCGCCTATATCGAGGCGCGTTTGGCAGGATACGCCAAGGCCCTTGCAATAATTGCCCGCCATGGCATCACCGAGGCCATGGCCAGGGCGCTGGTGTTTTGGGATCTGGGGCTTTTTTTCGAGGTCCACGAAATTCTGGAGCAGGCATGGCATGGGGCGCATGGCGCGGAAAAAGAGATTCTCCAGGCCATGATCCGGGCGGCGGGATTTTATATCAAGGGGGAATACGGCTATTTCGAAGCTGGGGCCAAAATGGCCGGCCGGGCAGTGGCTACCCTGGAAAAAAACCAGCAGGGTTGCACCGGTTTCGAGGTGGATACGCTGTTGCAGAGCTTACGAAATCTGGACCCTGTTCCGCCGAAACTATCGCGGCAGGGCATGTCTCATTGAATGACCCGGATGATTTTCCGTTCGAGAATCTCCAGGGTAAAAGGCTTTAAGAGCAGCTCGTCCACCTTGAGCTGCATGGCCATGCCGATCCTGGCCACTGTGGCCTCCGCCGTCACCATGATAAAGGGGATGTCTTTTAACACCTCGTTGCCGCGAATTTCCCGTAACAATTCCACCCCGTTCATCACCGGCATGTTCCAGTCGGAGATAACAAGGTCTATTTTCTTGGCGTGCAGGATTTTCATGGCCTCGCTGCCATCCGGGGCTTCGTGGATATGGAAAAAGCCCATCCGTTGCAACTGGGTTTTCATGATATTGCGGAGTACCGGCGTATCGTCTACGATGAGAATCTCTCTGTTTGCCTGGGTCATTTTTCCCTTCCCCTTGTCCGATGGTTGCACGATGCTCTCACTTATCTTCTCGGCATGATCCGGAAAAATATGAGACGTATTTTCAGACCCCCCGCGCCGTCTCCAGATGATTCCGCCCATACCGCCTCACTGGTCCATGGTTTACGGAAAGAAATGATTCTGTTATGATCAGTGCTTTTCTTGTGCTCTCTGTTTGATATTCCTGCCAAAGCCCGGCAGACCGACCTACCAGGAGGATTCCATGGCCGATTCACCCTTGCCGCCATTTATCCAGGCTCTGCTCACGCCTGAAACATACCCACACCCCGCGCCGCAAATAACCCTGGTGCAAACCCATATTTCCTATGTGTTGCTGGCAGGCGATTTTGTCTACAAGATTAAAAAACCGGTGGACTTCGGCTTTCTCAACTTCACCACCCTGGAAAAACGCAAGCATTTCTGCGAGGAGGAACTGCTCCTGAACCGGCGGCTGTGCCCCTCCCTGTATTTGGGCCTGGTGGCGGTCACCCAGCAGGGCGAGACTTTTTCCCTGGACGGTCCTGGGGCTCCGGTGGAATACGCGGTGAAAATGGCACGGATGCCGGAAGAGCGGATGATGGCCAAGGTCATCGCCCAGGGCGGGCTTACCAAGGACATCCTCGACCGGATCATCGGTATCCTGGTGCCCTTTTACGCCAAGGCCGAGAGCGGGCCGGCCATTGAAAAATTCGGCACCGCCCAGGCGGTGAGCGTCAATGTGCTGGAAAATTTTGAGCAAACCCAAGGCTTCATCGGCTGCGCAGCCCTGAGCCGCGAGCAGTTCGAGGCGATCAGCGGCTACGCCCGCGCTTTTCTCGCCAAGGAGGAACTCTTTGCGGCCCGCATCGCCGCGGGGAGGGTTCGCGACTGCCATGGCGATCTCTATTCCGCCAACATCTGCCTGGCCGAGGAGATCTACATCTACGACTGCATCGAATTCAACCAGCGGTTCCGGTATTGCGATGTGGCAAGCGACGTGGCCTTTCTGGCCATGGACCTCGATTTCCACGGCCTGCCCGAGCTTTCCGGATATTTTATCGAACAATTCTGCCAGGCTGCCGGCGACACCACCCTGCTGCCCATGCTCAACTTCTATAAATGCTACCGCGCCTATGTGCGCGGCAAGATCGGGCTTTTCACCGCCCATGCCCCGGAGGTTGATCCGGCCACCGCCGAGAACTGCCTGGCCTTAGCAAAAAAATACTTCGCCCTGGCTGAACGCTATGCCGCAACCTGATCTGTTTATTTTTTTCGGCCTGATCGCCACGGGCAAGAGTACCGTGGCCCAAGCCTTTGCCGAAAGCCGCGACCTTGCCTATTACAACTCCGACGTGGTACGAAAGGAGCTGGCCGGGCTCTCCCCGCAGACCCACCAGCGCGAGACCGCGGACCAAGGCATCTACACCAGCGAGTTCACCGCCAAAACCTATGGAGCCCTGCTTGAGCGGGCCGAACAAGATCTCGCCCACGGAAAGGGCGTGGTGCTTGACGCCTCGTACCAGCGGCGGGCCGACCGCGACCGGGTGCGGATGCTTGCGCAGCGCCTGGGTGTTCGGCTATACTATATTCTCTGTGTCTGTCCGGAAGAGGAAATGAAACAGCGCATGGCCAAGAGAGCTCTTGACCCGAATGCGGTGTCCGATGGGCGCTGGGAGATCTATCTGAAACAGAAAGAACGGTTCGAGCCCCCGGCGGAACTTGCCCCGGCTCAGCTCATCACCCTGTCAACCGATCTGCCGCTGGAGGCTGTTTTGGCACAGCTTTCCGCCCAACTGGAGACGCAGCCATGAATACCAGAATCTATATCCTGAAATTCCCCAAGGAAGTCATCGACCAGCCGATCATCAGCAATCTGGTGAAGAAATACGACCTGGAATTCAACATCCTCAAGGCCACCATCCTGCTCCAGCAGGAAGGGGTCATGGTTCTCGAATTCATCGGCCACAAGGCCAATGTCAAGAAGGGCATCGCCTATCTTAACGAAATGGGGGTTACGGTGAAAAGCATGGCGGGCAATATCCACCGCGACGACGATAAATGCTACCAGTGCGGGGCCTGCACCGGTATCTGCCCCACCGGCGCGCTCTCGCTCCACCGTCCCGACATGGCTGTGCTGTTCGACGAGGGAAAATGCACGGCCTGCGGCCTGTGTGTTTCCGTCTGCCCGGCCAGGGCCATGGAGGTTTCCCTAAACGGCAGCGTGGCGGAGCTGGCCGCCTGATTCTCTGCAAATAAAAAAAGGCCCCCACACCATACATGGGGGCCTTTTCAGGAAAACATCCTGTCCGTACTGCACGCCTATTTTTTAGCCTTGCACCCGCATCCGCAGCCAGAGGATTTCTCCTCTTTTTTGATCATGCAGTCACTGCCGCCGCAGTCGGAACACTTCTTGGGCTTGCACCTGCCCTCTTTGGTTGCCCCGCATTTTTCACATTTAAATATCGCCATGCCATCGCCTCCTGTCTCGTGCTGATAGGTTATTGTTTGCAAGACGAAATGTTCGTCTTGCCAGATATGCTTTGCCTGGAGACTCCTTCCGTTACGCCTCCCCCTGGACATCTGGCTTCTTCTGATAATTTTCTCGCTTGCCTGGGACAGGTGCATTATTCTTCCTATCCATCCTGGCGGTGCTTATGCCTCAAGGCCAAGGCAAACGTTTATAGGAGCCCTTTCTTGATAATTATTACTAATAATAGATAATTTTATTCCGCTTTGCAACAACAAATACACAGAGGTGCATCCATGCATATAAACAGCGAACGCCTTGCGCACATTTTCACCGCCATGTGTGCCATCGACAGCCCATCCGGCGAAGAAGCACGAATGCTGCGCTTTCTCAAAGACCTTTTCGCCCAGGAATATCCCGAAGCGGTTATCGTCGAGGACGACTCGGCTAAGGAGACCGGCTCTGACGCCAACAACCTGATTATTCATTTCTCCGGCGACCTCCCGGGCGAGCCGATCTTTTTCAATTGCCACCTGGATACGGTGGAGCCCGGCAGGGGAGTAAAGGTTGTCCGGAAAGGCTCCCGTTTTTCCAGCACAGGGGACACCATCCTCGGCGGCGACGACAAGGCGGGAATAGCCATCCTCATCGAGGCCATCCGAGCCACAAAAGAGGCTGGCCTCCCGCATATCTCCTTTGATCTCGTTTTCACCACCTGCGAAGAGATCGGTCTGCGCGGCGCCAAGGCCCTGGACACCTCCCTCCTCCGGGCCACCGAAGGCTACGCCTTGGACAGCTCCGGGGTTGACCTGCTCATCATCGGCGCTCCGGCAGCCAACCATTTCCACTTCACAGTCACCGGTGCGGCAGCCCATGCCGGCTTGCACCCGGAAAGGGGCATCAACGCCATCCAACTCGCGGCCCGCTGCCTTGCCGGCCTGCCCATGGGCCGTCTTGACGATGAAAGCACCGCCAATATCGGCCGGATCACCGGAGGCACGGCAACAAACATCATCCCCGAGAGCGTCAGGGTGGAAGGAGAAGTGCGCAGCCACTCCCCGGAAAAACTCGCGGCGATTTCGCAGCAGATCCAAAAAGAAGTTCAGGATGTCATTGCCAACTGGTCTCCAAGCCCTGGCGCACAACTCGGCGCTGGCGTCCGTCCCCGTGTGGACTTCCACCTTCACCAGGAATACCCTGCCATGCACATTGACCGTAATGCCCCTGTTCTGCAGCGGGTCGATAACGCCGCCGCCCGCCTTAAGCGAAAAATCCGCTACGAACGGGCAGGCGGCGGCAGCGACGCCAATATTTTTAGCGGAAAAGGGTTACAAACCGCTATCATCGGCATCGGCATGGACCACGTGCACAGCACTGAAGAATCCATCGACCTCAAGGACATGATCCGCACCGCCGAATTAATCTGTGCCATCATAACCATATAATATTAATGATAAAATTATGATATGTTTCACGTGAAACATATCCGGCTCGCCGCCGCGCACAACAAAAAAAGAAGGGTTTTTCCGTGAAAATTAAGAGGTCTCGCCAGGCAGAGTATGTTACTATGCTCTTCATGGCGGGGGCTTGACCATTTCTTTGCCCTCACCATGGGCCCGCGACGAAAAAATCTGGCGGAATTCGGCCAGAAACCACACGCAGTGGAGGTTTTTCAGCATGGGAGATGGCGCAAAAATTGTGGCTTTGGCCAACCAGAAAGGCGGTGTGGGAAAGACAACCACCGCGATAAACCTGGCCGCTTCGGTATCGCTACTGGGCAAAAAGGTCCTGGTGGTGGACTCCGACCCGCAAGGAAACACCTCCAGCGGCCTTGGGGTCAGCCGTGCCAATGGCGGGACACACCTCTACCATTGCTATATGGGAGAAGCCGAGGTCGCCGATGTTGTCCAGCCGGTGACCGGGCTAAAAAAACTCTCTGTGCTTCCCACCCATATCGACCTGATCGGGGTTGAGGTTGAACTGATGACCGCGGTGAAGCGCGAGCGCTACCTGGGCAATGTCCTCGCTTCTGTCCGGGGAGATTACGACTACATCTTCATCGACTGCCCTCCTTCCCTTGGGTTGTTGACCATCAACGCACTCACTGCGGCGGACACCGTCCTCATCCCCCTGCAATGCGAATACTTCGCCCTCGAAGGCTTGAGCCAGTTGGTCCGCACCATCCGCTTGGTTAAAAATTCGTATAATCGGTCCCTTGCCATCGAGGGATTGTTACTGACCATGTACGATGGCCGGAACAAGCTGACCCACCAGGTAGTCACCGAGGTGAAAAACCATTTTCAGGACCGGGTCTATGACACGGTGATCCCGCGCAATGTCCGGCTCAGCGAGTCCCCGAGCCATGGACAGGCGGCGATCGTCTATGACAAACGTTCAACCGGGGCGCTCAGCTATTTTCAGCTTGGGAAGGAGTTTCTGCGCAAACAATCAAAGGTTGCGACAAAAGAGGGAGTGAAATAATGAGCAAAAAAACAGCACTGGCCCTCGGCAAAGGCCTTGACGCACTACTGCCCTCAGGCGGGTCCGATGGCCGGGAATATTTTTTGTGTCCCATCGACTTCATAGAGGCAAACCCGGATCAACCGCGGAAGGATATTAATGATGCAGCCCTGGCCCAACTTTCCGCCTCGATCCTCGAAAAGGGTGTA
>JBAZSA010000087.1:0-10737 GCA_041662645.1 Desulfurivibrionaceae bacterium | reverse complement strand
TATCCAGGATGCCTTGCAGGATGCCGGTTTTACCGGGGGGGCGGTGCGGCTTTCGGTGAGCAAGGCCGTAAGCGAGCAGCCGGAAAAGAAACAGAGCCAGCTCCGGCTGCCCAGCATGCCCGTGGCGCGGTCCACGGTGCGGACCCTGCATCCGCGGTATACCTTTCCCGAGTTCATGGTCGGCGAGTCCAATGCCCTGGCCTATTCGGCCTGCGAGGCCATGGCCAACGGCGATTCTTCCCTGAGCCCCTGTCTCTTTATTGAGGCGGGAACGGGGTTGGGCAAAAGCCATCTGACCCATGCGGTGGCCCACCATGTCACCAGCCATTTCCCTGGAACCAGGCTCCATTATGTGACCTCCCAGCAGCTCACCTCGGAAATGGTGCGCAGCATCAAAAATAACACCATGGAGCAGTTCAAGGAAAAATATCATAACCAGTGCGATGTGCTGCTGATGGAGGATGTGCAATCCCTGGCTGGCCGGACCAAAACCCAATCCGAGCTGGCCGAGGCCCTGGATGTCCTGATGGATTGCGGAAAAAGAGTTATCTTCACCGGGGCTGTTTCCCCGCGCAATATCCCTGATATCGATGACGGTGTCCGTTCCCGGCTTTCCTCCGGGCTGATTACCACCATCAACCCTCCGGATCGCAAAACCCGTTGCCTGATCATCGAACGCAAGGCCCGCAACAACAAGCTGACACTGTCCGGGGAGATCATCGAGTTTCTGGCCGACCGGATTCAGGGGGATATCCGCCGGGTGGAAAGCGCCATCATCGGCCTCAAGGCCAAGGCTTCCCTGCACAAGAGTGTGCCGGATATGGACATGGTCAAGGAGATTGTCGCCGGGATCATCGGGCAGCGTCAGGAGTTGTCCTCCGTGTTGATCCGTAATTTCGTGGCCGGCCAGTTTGATGTTTCCATCGAAGAGATGCAGTCCAAGGGCAGGAAAAAAACGATTGCCTTTCCCAGGCAGGTGTCCATGTATCTGGCCAGAAAGCTCACCGAGGAAGCGCTGTCCGAGATCGGCAAGGCGTTTAACCGGGATCATTCAACAGTGGTGCATTCCATCCGGGTTATCACCGAAGCCATTGTGCGCAGCGGCTCCATCCGAGGGCAGGTGGAGCATCTGGTGGATCGTTTGAAAAACCAGGGGTAAGGGGAGAGAAAGGGCTGTAGCAATTCCGGGACGGGGGTCCGGGAAGATTATGATAAGGGGGGGGATATGCGTACGGTCTGTTGCGTGTGCCGCAGGGTAAAATGCAAAGGCGGCTGGCTTGAGGAGATGGTCGAGTCCGAGGTGCGGGTGTCCCATGGTTTCTGCCCGGAATGCTATGAAAAAACCATGACGCAGTATTCCCGTGCCTGGACAGCCGAACGGGCGTCACAGCCTGCGCGCAAGCCGTCGTAAGCGGATTAAAAATAGACCGGCCTGACCTCGGGCGTCTGCCTCTTGCCTTCTGCCCGCTGCAGTATTCTATCGGCCACAGTCTTGGCCGTCTTCATCATGTCGTTCATGCCGATTCCTTCCCAGCCAAAGCCGCAAAGATGCAAGCCGTCCGACTTTTGCTCCAGGGAGTCTTTCCAGGCCAAAAGCGCGGGGTAGCCCATTTCCAGCTGGGGGATCCCGCTGTCGCCGCGGAGAACCCGGCTGAAACAGGGGGGCTCGGGTAGGGGGATCAGCTGCCTCAGATCGTCGTAGATGCGGCTGATCAGCTCCCCGTCGGGCAGCTCCAGCCGCCCGGGATGGCGGCGGCCTCCGACCAACCCTTCCATCAGCACTCTCCCTTGCGGGGCGCGGCCGGGAAACATATGGGTGGAAAAAAGCGCGCCCATGGCAAAGCGGTTTTCCCGCTCCGGGGCCAGATAGCCGAAGCCAAAGGGCACCTGCGCCGTGTCCGTGAAGCCCAGGGCCACGGTGGCGATGCGCGCCGTGGGGATTTGGGCCAGGGGCGGAGCATGGCTGGCCAGCAGCTCCAGGGTGCGGTTGACCGGCAGGGCGAGAATGATCGTGGCTGCCCTGTAGGTTGTGGCCTCGGTGTGGATCTCCCAGGCATCGTTTGCACGGTTGATTGCCCGCACCGGGCTGTGGTAGGTGATGTTCACCCCGGCGGCCAGGGTGGTGATGAGCTGTTCCATGCCGTGCGGAAAACTGGTCATGGCTGGCAGCGTCGCGCCCTTTGCCCCTTTCTTTTTTTTCAGCAGTCCTTTCAGCACCGAGCCTGCTTCTTTTTCCAGGGCCCGCACTCCCGGCATCACCGCATCGATACTGAGCCGTTCATAGTCACCGGCAAAGGTGCCGGTGATCGCGGCATCCACCAGGGGCAAAATCCCGGCGCCGAAGCGGTATGCCGCCCATTGGCCGACGCTTTGCTCTTCAAGCCGCGGTTTTTTAAAAAGATCGCCCAGCAGCCGCAATTTTCCCAGCGGCGACAAGAGCGGGGTTGCCAGCAGAGCCGGTGGGCTCTGGGGCAGCTGCACCAGCCGTCCTTGGTGGCAGACGTAGCGGACAAAGCTGCCCAGGGGGGCTTTTTGGGCAATGCGGTCCAGGCCGGTATCGCTGAGCAGGGCCCGGCTGGCCGGGTTGTTGTCCAAAAAACCGTGCGGCCCCCATTCGGCCAGGTACCCTTGTTCCTGAAAGGAGCGGACCGCGCCGCCAGGCCGATTATCCTGCTCAAGAATGAGGATGTCCAGGTCCGGCGCGCTTTTTCGCAGGAAATGGGCGGCGCTCAAGCCGGAAAGTCCCGCGCCGATAATGATTATTTCGTGTGTTTCAGGCATGGCTCGCACATCCGGAGTTGTGGGGATCGGTGCTGGCTGCGTTGGCTTTCCCTCTTCAGGGATATCATTGCATATGGTATAAGGATGTTACCCGATATTGTCCGGGCCTGTAATGAAAAAAAGCGTAAGCGTCCAGCAGCACAGCATCTGCTTTGTCATCGGCCTGTTTATGTGCAAATAGCACATAAGCAGGCCTCTTCCGCGCATTTGCGGTACTGCTGAACGCTTAGAAAAAAAAGTAACCGCAAGGCCGGGTCGGCGGAAGAGAGCCCGGCTTTTCCATCAATGGTGCCGTGAGAAAGAATGCAGCCCGCAGAGCCCCTACCGGCGAAGGTCGTTATCCTCTATTACTCGCTCAGCGCCCAGACCAGCGGGCTTGTGCACCGGCTTGGCGCAGGTCTTGAGGCCCAGGGGGCGCAGCTGGTCTCCGAGCGGCTCCAGCCCCTCGCCCCTGCCAAATTTCCCATCGGCACCGTGCCGGCCACCCTGTTCATGATGCTCGCCACCTTTTTGCGGAGGAGAATGCCCATCGAGCCGTTGCCTCCCATCTGCTGGGAGCACTATGATCTGGTCGTGTTGGCCGGTCCTACTTGGTCCTATAATCCCAGCGGCCCGGTCCTTTCCCTGCTTGACCGGGATGGGGCAAGGCTTTTTGGGGGCCAGCAGGTTCTGCCGCTGATTTCCTGCCGGGGCTACTGGCGGATGCACTGGCTGAGCCTGCGCTGGCAGCTTGCACGTTGCGGGGCCAAGGTGGCGGGCAGGATGATCTTTACCCATCCAAGTAAGGAGCCCTGGCGGACCATCGGGGTATTCTTGAAGCTTGCCGGGCGGGTGCCGGAACGGTCGAGATGGCTTGGCCAATATTACCCCCGCTACGGACACAGCCGGGAACAGTTGGACCAGGCCTTTGCCTTTGGCCAAGCCATCGGCCAGGCCCTGAAGCGTGGGGAGTCCCTGGCGGATCTTCCTTGTGTCTCCAACGGGCCTGGGCAGGGCGGAGCAGAGCGCTCTTAGAATTCAATACCCTTCTGACCCTTGATCCCCTTCTGGAAGGGATGCTTTATGGCGCGCATCTCGGTGACCAGGTCCGCGTATTCGATAAGCCCTTGGCTGGCGTCGCGGCCGGTGATAACCAGGTGCAACCGCGTGGGCCGCTTGCGTAACAGTGCAAGGATCTCCTCTTCCGTGAGAATGCCGAAGCCGACCAGATAGGTGAGTTCGTCGAGCACGATCAGGTCGTAGGCATCACTCAGGATCTTTTCTCTGGCCAGTTGCCAGCCTGCCAGGGCTGCTGCTCTTACGGTCTCCATGTCCTGTTTCCAGGTAAAGCCGGTGCCAACGTGATGCAGTTCAACCTGGCCTGGAAAGGCGGAGGCAAAGGCGAGCGACTCGCCGGTTTTTGCCTGGCTCTTGATGAACTGAATGATGCAGACCTTCAGCCCCTGCCCTGCCGCCCGCAACGCCTGACCGAATGCCGCCGTGGTTTTTCCCTTGCCGTGCCCCGTGTTGATGATAACCAAGCCCTGCGCCGTCATCTGTTCCCTCCAGGGGTGTCGCTTTGCCCTGCCTCCGGAAAGAGGGTGGAGTTTGAATACCCGGTGGCGCGGAATTTTTCCATCTGATTGCGGTAAAATTCCTTGTGTCTGCTTGCCCTGGCCAGTGCTTCTGTTTCAAGGGTCAGCGCTTCTTCCTGATCGCCGTTTGCCCAGTACGCCGTGGCCAGGGTGTCGAGGATATGCGGCATTCTGTTTTCCGCCGCTGCTTTTTTTGCAAGGATCAACGCTTTTTCCGGGTTGCGCAGCTCCGGGTTCTGGGCCGAGAGGAGGAGCCAGGCCAGATTGTTCAAGGCTTCCGCGTTGGCGGGGGCAAGGCGGATCGCCTGTTCATAGGCGGTCAACGCGTCTCGTTCCTGGTCAAGACTGTAGTGCAGATCCCCCAGGAGCTGGAACCAGAGGCCATTGTCTGGCTGTTCCCGTATTTTTTGCCGGATCAGCGCCTCGGCGAATCTGGCTTTCGGGGCTTCGCCGAGAAGGTCTTGGGGCATGTGCCAGGCGGCAAAGGCGCCGGCGAGCATGACTGCGGTGTAGAGAATCAAGGCCAAGCGCACCTTGCGGTGGTGGCGGGGGATGCAGCCGGGATGTGTTTCGCAGCGGCGAAGAAAGTCGATGCGCTGGCCCAGCCCGAAATGGTGCCAGTTGGGCAGATCCCTGATATTGCCGCTGAGCAGGGCGATTTTTTCAAAAACCCGGATCAGGGGAGAGGCGTGCCCCATGGCGCTCAGGGCATACAGGTCCGCCTGCCGTTCAAAGTTGCGCATGAAAAAACCAAAGACGAAACGGAAATAGGTAAGCATCAGGGCGAAGAGGATGAGGGCGCTGGCCAGGGCCAGGACGGTGTCCGGGGCTTTGCCGGTCAGGGTGATCACCTGATAGAAAAGGTCAGAGCTGAGCAGGAGCAGAAGCAGCGGCGCCGAGCTCACCTGGGCCAGCAGGCCAAAGCCGAGAAAGAGAAACAGGTAGAGCTGGAGATGGAACCGTTTGACATGCCCCAGCTCATGGGCCATGACCGCTTCGATTTCTTCCGGGGTGGTGGCTTCGAGCAGGGCGGGGGTAACCAGGAGGTAGCGGAAGCGGCCGGTGAGGCCCATGACTCCGGCGGTCAGCATCCGTCCCTCAAAAAGCGGCCAGAGCAGGATGTCGGCAAACCGCAACCGCTGGCTGCGGCAGAAATCTTCCAGGCGCTGCCGGGCCGGGCCTGGGGGGAGCGGGGTGCAACCCCAGAGGCGGACAATGGCCAGGGGAAGAAAAAAGATAAGGCCGAAAAGAGAAAGCAGCACCAGAATGGGCTCGCCCCAAGGGGAGGCGAGAAATTCTTTCAGCCCGGGAAAGGGGGCAAGCTGGATAAGGTCGAAAAAAACGGAAATGATGAGCCAGGGCAGAAGAATGGCGAGATTGATCTTGAGGTTTGCCGCAAGAAATGAGCGGGCGGCGATGGGCCTGGCAAAAATCCTCCGGTAGCTGGGAAGCCCTGCCAGCCAGATAAGGCAGAGGTAGCCGAAAAAAATCATGATCCCTGTGAGATGGCCAACGATCGGGAGTTCTTCGGCAAGCGGCAGCCTGCCCAGGTAGTGGCGGCCCTCCAGCAGGAAGATATCCACGGCCAGAAAAACGATGGCCAGGATGGAGAGGCGCTGCTCCACGGCGAGATAGCGGGCCGCCGTGCTGCCGGGATTGCGGCGGAAGAGATAACGGGCCAGCTGGCTGAAAAGAAACCCCTTGCCGCAAAAGAGCGCCAGGGCGACAGGCCATGGGATTTGATGCTGTTCCGGGATGCCCCCGGTGGTGAGCAGCAGGATGACGACCAGCAGATAGATGAGATTATTGTACATTGGGGGTCGCTTCAGAGCATGGCGCTATTGCGCCGCAATGGCAGAATGGCATCAGCGGCGGAAAGTGGAGCCGTACATCTGGCCGGAAATGCTGGCGTTGTGCTCCTGATATTGCTGGAGCAGGACGCGCAACTCATTGGGCTCGAGGATCTGTTTTTCAAGGAAAAATTCGCCGAACTTTTTCTGCAGCCGCTTCTGGTGGGCAACGAGCATCTGGAGCTGGGGCTGGGAAAGCAGACCCATATCCATGGCGGTTTGGCCAAATGGCTGCAGTGTCGGGCGGTTGCGGAGGATGTGCACCACATCCTCCGCGTTGAGCAGGCCAAAGCGCTGGCCGATTTCCCCCAGGCGCGGCCGTTCGGTACGTTGCCAGATGAGGGCCTGGATAATGGTCCGCCAGTTGATCAGGCCGGAGTAGTAGAGAAAATGGCCAAGAAGCAGGCGGCGGTTCGGCAGGGGCCCCTGGTAGAGGCTTTCCGTGTCCCAGAACATGGAGGGCTGGCTGGCAGTGGTTCTGAAATCGGCCTTTGTCTGGGTGTTGGCTCTGGCGTGCGGCCGGGGACCGGAGGCGGTTTGGTTCGCTCTTGCCTGCTGGGGCCGCTGGGGCTTGGCCGGCGCCGGCCGGGATGGCTGGGTTCGGGGGTGCGGTTGCCGGGCAGGGGGGGGGAGGCAAAAGCCTTTTTCCTTGGCGTCAAGAAAGGTGATCAGGTTTTCGTAGGCCTCCTGCACCGAATGGAACAGGTCGTGACGCTGCCGCTGCACCCCTTCATTTTCAAGGGCGGCCCGGTCCGGGTGGGTTTCCATGGCCCGCTTGCGGTAGGCGCTCTTGATGCCGGAGATCTGGAGGTAGTCGAGAAATTCGCGGGAGATGGTAAGCTCCGGCCCAAAAATAATCTCGCAGGAGCGAAAAAGTTCCTTTTCAGCGGCAACTGTTTCCATGGCGTGCATCCTACTCCCTGGAGGTTAGAGTGAAAAGAAAAATTGGCTAGTCAACGTTTTCGGCCAGGCAAGAGGCAAAGGTTCCGCTTGTGGCGCCGCAGGAAAAAAATATGCCCCCGTGTAAGTCTTATGCAATGATATGGCCCGGTTGTGATACTATACACTCTCAAGGGAGCAGTACATATGAGACGAAAGATAATTAACATTATTATGTAGCAGATAACATATTATTTTTTAACATTTTTTAAACGTATCTCCATGAAATTATGAAGGGAACGGGGATTTTTTTTATGGGACAGCCAGCCGGAGCCGTGGATCAACGTGATGCTGATTCTTATTTTTCTTTTGATTTCAATAAGATGTCTGCGGTGTCAGAGCTTGAAACCCTTGCCCGGGCGCCCTACGACCTAACCGCACCAGGCGCCCTTTCTCCGACAAGAATTCGCAGCTACAAGGCCCATGGTGCCGGGTTTGATTTGTTGTATGCCACCCAGCGGGTGGACGAACCGGTGCTTGGTGCTCTGCAAAGGCTTGCCGAGGAGAGCGGGGCCGTGCCCCAGTTCCTGCTGATGAAAAAGGGCGCGGTGTTGAACCGGATCGCCGGCTACGCCAGCGAGGAGCGGCAGGTATTGCACACCGCCTGCCGCGATATCTTTGGGCCGGTCAGCCTGGCGCCCGAGGCCTCGGCCCGGGCCAAGGAAGAGCTGGATAAGCTGGCCGATTTCCTGGCGGCCCTGGAGGCGGGGAGTATTGCCAATGCGGCAGGAGAGCCATTCACCGATTTGATCCAGATCGGCATCGGCGGCTCCGACCTTGGCCCCCGGGCTGTGTATCTGGCCATGGCCGCCTATAAAATCCCAGGACGAAGGGTGCATTTCATCAGCAACGTGGACCCCGATGACGCCGCCGCCACCCTGGCCGGGCTTGATCTTGCCAAGACCCTGGTGAATGTGGTGTCAAAAAGCGGCTCCACCCTGGAAACCATGACCAACGAAGAGTTGGTGCGCAAGGCCTTTGCCGAGGCGGGGCTTGAGCCGAGCCGACATTTTCTCGCCGTTACCGGCAAGGGCTCGCCCATGGACAACCCCGCCCGGTATCTCCGCTCTTTTTACATGTTCGACTCCATCGGCGGGCGTTACAGCGCCACCTCCATGGTCGGCGCGGTGATGCTCGGCTTTGGCCTGGGGTACCCGCATCTTCTCGAGATCCTCCGGGGGGCCAATGCCATGGATCTGGCCGCGGAAGAGCCGGACATCCTCCGCAACCCGCCTTTGCTCTTGGCCCTGCTGGGCATCTGGAACCATAATTTCCTTGGCTGTGAAACCCTTGCCATCCTGCCATACAGCCAGGCGCTCGTCCGTTTCCCCGCCCATCTTCAGCAATGCGACATGGAAAGCAACGGCAAATCCGTAACCCGGCAGGGCAAGCCCCTTGCCTGGAAAAGCGGCCCCATCATCTGGGGCGAGCCGGGCACCAATGGCCAGCATGCCTTTTATCAGCTGATCCACCAGGGCACCGCCATTGTGCCCGCCGAATTCATCGGTTTCCGCACCAGCCAGTACGAGCGCGATTTGCTCATCGAGCAGACCACCTCCCAGGAAAAACTGGTGGCAAACCTCCTGGCCCAGGCCCTTGCCCTGGCCACCGGCCAGCCCCATGCAAATCCCAACCGGAGTTTTGCCGGAAACCGTCCCAGCGCAGTGCTGCTGGCCGACCGGTTGACGCCCTACACCATGGGCGCGCTCCTGGCCCTCTACGAGGCCAAGGTGGTGTTCCAGGGGTTTATCTGGAACATCAATTCCTTTGATCAGGAAGGGGTGCAGTTGGGGAAAAAATTGGCAACCCGGTTGTTGGCCCATTATGCGGGTCTGCGGCAGGATCCCGGCTACAGCGGGGAGGTTTCCGATGAGCCTGGCTGGGCGCTGCTTGGCGCAGCCGGGATGCTTGGCACGTGAGCGGTTGGATGAAAAAAGCGCCTGGGACCAGAGGAGCGCGGAAAAACGCAGGGTTGCAAGAGCGTACGGCTCCCGTCAATCAGCGTATTGCGAGAACACAAGCATGCCTTCCTTGAGACAATGGAAAGCCACCATTATGGTGTTGGCAACGATCCTCTGCCTGGCCGGGATATTTTTGTTCTGGGGGATCAGATCCCGGTATCACGATTTTCAAACGCGGATTACCGCCGAGCAGCACCATGTACACGCGCTTTTTGACCTGATCACAGAGCAGGCCTTTCAGCCTTACCGGGCAAGGCTTCACAGTCTTACCGCCACACGGGCCCAGCTGATCGCCGCCTTTGCCAAAGGCGACCGGGCCGCGTTGCTGGCGGAAACGCTCCCCTTGTTTGAGGTTCTGCAGAAGGAAAATCCCCTGCTTGTTCATTTCAATTTTTACTCGTCTGACAATCGCTACTTTTTGCGGCTGCACCAGCCGAAGCGGTATGGCGATCTTTCCTTCCACCCCATGGTTGCTGAGGTCAACCGCCAACATAAACCGTTGGCTGGCTATGCAGCCGGGCGGGATGGGCTTTTTTATCAGATTGTCCAGCCGGTTTTCGATGGGGAGACCTACCTTGGCGCTGCTGAATTTGCCTTCAAGTCGGACCGGCTTGCGGAGCTTATGGAGCCAGGGCACGGGATGCAGATGGCCCTGCTCTTTGACAGGGCAGTCTGGCAAAGCACGGGGCATCCGGCGAGCCATCCGGTGCAGGAAATGGGAGAGCAGATTCTGGTGCAGTGCTGTGATAATGTTTTCCGGCATCTGCCCCGGAATTTCCGGTTTTCCGGTAAAAAATTCATCCCGCAGCAGATCCAAGGGCGGTGGTATGTCTTTGACACCAGCCTGATTTTGCCGGATTTCAAGGGGGCGACCGTGGGCCGGGTTGCCCTGGCCATTGAGGTGAGCCAATTTGTCGAGGATTTCAATGCCTTTGTGGGCGTGAGCATCGTTTTGACCCTTGTGGGCGGGTTCATCGCCTTTCTGGCGCTGTACTTCACCTTTTCGGCAACCTACCGCGAACTGCACGCGGTGAACCAGTCCCTGGCTTCTTCCAAGGCAGAACTTCGCAAAAACTATACGGAACTGGAAAAATACCGGCATAACCTTGAGGAGATCATTGTCGAACGGACGGTGGACCTGGCCAAGACCAACGAGGATCTCAATCAGGAGATCCTCGAACGGGGGCGCATCGAGGAAAACCTGCGGCGCAGCGAAAAAAGCCTGACCCAGGCCCAGAATATAGCCAAGCTCGGCTACTGGGAGTGGGATGTCGCCAGGAACAATCTTGTCTGTTCCGAGCAGGCCTATCGCCTCTTCGGGGTGGGTAAGGAGAGCAGAACCTATACCTATGAAGGCTTCCTCCGCTATGTTCATCTCGATGACCAGCCTTTGGTGCAGGCCTGGCTCCAGGCGTTGCTGGCGGGCGACTCCGCCGGGAACATGGATTTTCGCATAGTCCGGCCGGATGGCGCGGAGCGCGATATCCACACGGAGGCCGAGGTCAGGCGGGACGAGCATGGCCGGGCCGTTCAGCTCATGGGTATTGTCCAGGACATCACCGAGGTGAAGCATGCCACCCAGCAGCTGGTGCTGTCGGACAATGTTTTTGAAAACAGCATCGAAGGCATTGT
>JBAZSA010000086.1:0-10885 GCA_041662645.1 Desulfurivibrionaceae bacterium | reverse complement strand
AAAACAGGTGCCGGACGCCAAGGATGTCCGCCTGGACCCCAAGACCAACACCCTTTCCCGGGAAGGGGTGCAAGCCATCATGAACCCCTATGACCGCCATGCCCTTGAGGAAGCGGTCCGCCTGAAGGAACAGCACGGCGGCACGGTAACCGTGGTCAGCATGGGCCCGCCCCAGGCGGAAGAGATGCTGCGCGAGGCAGTGTCCTGCGGGGCGGACGAGGCGGTGCTTGTCTCGGATCGCGCCTTTGCCGGCGCGGACACCTGGGCGACCACTTACACCTTGTCCCAAGCCATTAAAAAGATCGATGATTTCGATCTGATTCTCTGCGGCAAGCAGGCCATTGATGGGGATACCGCCCAGGTTGGTCCTGGTCTGGCTGAGCGTCTTGATATCCCCTTTGTCGCCTATGTGCGCAAGATCACCGATTGTACCGCCAACACCATCCGGGCAGAGCGGTTGATGGACGACGGTTACGATCTGCTGGAGATCCCGCTGCCCGCGCTGTTCACCGTGGTCAAGGAGATCAATGAGCCCAGGATTCCTTCCCTCAAAGGAAAGATGAAGGCGAAAAAGATCGATATCACCAAGATGACCGCAGCGGATATCGAGGCAGACCCGGAGCAGTTGGGACTCAAGGGCTCCACCACCCAGGTGGTCAAGGTTTTTTCCCCGGAACTGAAAGGGGAACGGGCCATGCTTGGTGGCACGGCTGATGAACAGGTTGCCCAGCTGTATGAGAAATTGTCGCCTCTCCTGTAGACTTCAGACGAACGGGACTTTCCATGTTACAGATTGATATAGAAGCCTGTATTGGTTGCGGTGTCTGTGAAAGTACCTGTACCTTCGGGGCCATCAAGGTTGAAGGCGGTGTCGCCGTGGTCGGCGATAGCTGCACCCTGTGCGGCAGTTGCGTGGATGCCTGCGAGGTCGGCGCCCTTTCCATTAAAAGAGAGGAAAAGGCGGCCCAGGACAATCTGGCCGACTGGTCCGGGGTTTGGGTCTATGCGGAATGCCGGCATGGCAGGATTGCCCCCGTTGCTCTTGAGCTGCTGGGTGCCGGGCGTAAGCTGGCTGAAAAAAGAGGGGTTGCCCTTTCCGCTGTGCTCCTTGGTTCAAAGATGAATGGCATGGCCGAAGAGCTCATCGCCTACGGCGCAGACAAGGTGTTTGTCGTCGATGATCCGGCCCTGGCCTCCTTTACCGATGATGCCTATGGCAACGCCTTGAGTGCGCTGGCCAAAAAGCATAAGCCCGAGATCATTCTCGCTGGCGCTACAGCCATCGGCAGATCCTTTATCCCCCGGGTTGCCACCACCCTGGCCACGGGCCTTACCGCCGATTGCACGAATCTGGAGATTCGCGATGAGGACGGGGCGCTACTCCAGACCCGTCCGGCCTTTGGCGGCAACATCATGGCCACCATCGTCTGCCCGCACACCCGTCCGCAGATCTCCACGGTGCGGCCGCTGGTGATGAAGCCCCTTGCCAGGGATGCTGGCCGTAAAGGGGAAATCATCGCTGCTAATCTGGATTCGGCAATGCTCCAGCCCCGCGTCAAGGTGCTTGATTCGGTGGTGGAGGATCTTGACCGGGTGAACCTCTCCGAGGCCGATGTTGTCGTGGCTGGCGGCCGGGGTCTGGAAAACGAAAAGGGCTTTGCCATGATCCGCGAGCTGGCCGATCTGCTGGGCGGGGCGGTTGCCGCCTCCCGGGCTGCGGTGGACAGCGGCTGGATTCCCTACCCGCATCAGGTTGGCCAGACCGGCAAGACAGTGGCCCCCAAAATCTATATCGCCTGCGGCATCTCCGGCGCCATCCAGCATTTGGTGGGCATGCAGTCCGCCGACACCATTATCGCCATCAACCGTGACGCCGATGCCCCGATCTTTGACGTGGCCACCTACGGTATTGTCGGGGATGTGTTCGAGATCGTGCCCAAGTTGATTGAGAAATTCAAGGAAAGGAAGAGCGCATGAGCCTGAGCGGAAAAATCGCCGTAGTCACCGGCGGCAGCCGGGGTATTGGCCGGGCCATCTGCCAGCGTCTGGCCGCGCTTGGCGCCTTGGTGATCGTCAACTATGTGAGCAATCCGGCCGCTGCGGAAGAGACAGTGCAGTCCATCCGGAGCGCGGGCGGCAAGGGTGAAGCGATCCAGTTCAACGTCGCGGTTGCCGGGGAGATTGAAGCGGCGTTCAAGAAGATTCTTGAGACGCACGGTCGGGTGGATATCCTGGTGAACAACGCCGGAATTACCCGGGACGGTCTGCTCATGAAGATGAAGGACGAGCAGTGGGACGAGGTGCTCAACACAAACCTCAAGGGCGTATTCCTCTGCACCAAGGCGGTGAGCCGGGCCATGATGAAGCAGCGTTGGGGGAGGATCATCAACATCACCTCGGTGATCGGTTTTGCCGGCAACGCGGGCCAGGCCAACTACGCCGCAGCCAAGGCCGGGATTGTCGGTTTTACCAAATCCGTGGCCAAGGAGCTTGCCTCCCGCGGGATCACGGTGAACGGGGTTGCTCCCGGCTACATCGTCACCGACATGACCAAGGATCTTTCCGAAGAGGTCACCAATACGATTAAGGGTGAGATTCCCATGGGGGTGCTTGGCGAGGCCGAGGATATTGCCGGGGCCGTGGCTTATTTGGCGTCTGACGATGCGCGCTATGTGACAGGGCAGTTTATCCATGTCAATGGCGGCATGTTTATGTAATATATTGTAAAAGCAAAAAACTGGTAAGACATTACCGTAAACAAGCAAGGAGAAAAGATCATGTCTGTACAGGAAAAACTCATTGATATCATTGCCGAGCAACTGAGTGTTGATAAAGACAAGGTTGTGCCGGGTGCCTCTTTTATTGATGATCTGGGCGCGGACTCCCTTGATCTGGTTGAGCTGATCATGGCTATGGAAGAGGCTTTCGATATCGAGATCGCCGATGACGTCGCGGAAAAGATTACCACCGTGCAGAATGCCATCGATCATATCAATAAGGTTACCGGTTGATCCGAACGGTTTCTTGACCGGCAACAGGTATCTGGCAGGAACAACCGAGGACGGACCTTGGCGGGATTTTACCTGCCAAGGCCTTTCTTTCTCTGCAAACAGATTGTGAGGATCAGCGTGGGCAGAAGAGTCGTGGTCACAGGAGTTGGACTGGTTACCCCCCTGGGAACAGGCGTGGAGAAGACCTGGAGCGCATTGTGCGCAGGCAAAAGCGGTATCGGCCCGATTACCCGGTTTGACGCCAGCGAGGTTGGCGTCAATATAGCCGCCGAGGTCAAGGATTTTCAGGTCGAGGATCACATCGACAAGAAGGTTGCCAAGCACCTTGACCTCTTTGTGCAGTACGCTGTTGCTGCGGCCGGGGAAGCATTGCGAAATGCCGGTTTGCAGATCACCGAGGAAAACGCGCCCCGGATCGGAAGTATCATGGGCTGCGGGCTCGGCGGTCTGCCCACCATCGAAAAATACCATCAGGTGGCCATGGAAAAGGGAACCAAGCGGATCACGCCCTTTTTTATCCCCATGGTTATCCCCAACATGGGCGCCGGCCAGATCTCCATTATCTATGGCACCCGGGGGCCCAATCTCTGCCTCACCACCGCCTGCGCGGCAGGAACCCATGCGGTGGGCGAGGCGTTCCGCTCCATCGTCAACGACGAATGCGATGTGGCCATTACCGGCGGGAGCGAATCGGTGATCTGCCCTCTGGCGGTCGGCGGCTTTCATGCGATGAAGGCGCTGTCCACCCGCAATGATCAGCCGGAAAAAGCCTCGCGCCCCTTTGAGCGGGACCGCGACGGCTTTATCATCTCCGAAGGCGCCGGCGTACTCATTCTTGAAGAGTTGGAGCATGCCAAAGCCCGGGGCGCCACGATCTATGCCGAGGTTGCCGGGTACGGCCTGAGCGGCGACGGCTACCATATGGCCGCCCCTCCCGAGGATGGCAACGGCGCGGTCCGCTGCATGCAAATGGCTCTCAAGGACGCGGGCATGAAGCCGGAAGACGTTGACTACATCAACGCCCATGGCACTTCGACCCCGTTGAACGATGTGGTGGAAACCCGGGCCATCAAAACGACTTTCGGCGATCAGGCCTACAAGCTGGCCATCAGCTCGACCAAGTCCATGACCGGCCATATGCTGGGCGGGGCAGGGGGCATCGAGGCCGTTTTCACCGCTCTGTCCATCAAGCACCAGATTGCCCCGCCGACCATGAATCTGGAAAACCCCGATCCCGAATGCGATCTGGATTACGTCCCCAATCAGGCGCGCAAGATGAAGATCCGGGCCGCCATGTCCAATTCCTTTGGTTTTGGCGGCACCAATGCGGTGTTGATCATGAAGCAATACGAGGGCAAGCCGTGAAGATCTCCATCGGTTGCGATCATGGCGGCATCAGCCTCAAGGATGAGATAGTCCCGCTGCTTCAGAGCTTGGGGCATACGGTGGATGACAAGGGCTGTTTTTCCACGGAGTCTGTCGATTACCCGGATTTTGCCAAGGCTGTTTGTGCCCAGGTGCAAAACGGCAGCTGTGATCGTGGCATCTTGATCTGCGGGACCGGGGTTGGGATGTCCATGGTGGCCAACCGTTTTGAGGGGATTCGGGCGGCTCTGGCTAATGAGCTGTTCACCGCGCGGATGAGCCGGGAGCACAATGATGCCAACGTGCTCTGTCTCGGCGCCAGGGTGGTCGGTCCCGGTCTGGCCGTGGAAATAGTCCGGGCTTGGGTCAGCACCGAATTTGCCGGGGGCAGGCATCAGCGCCGGATTGATATGTTCTAGGAAAAAGGGCCTGCCTGCTACGGGCCTCCATGCACGCTTTTTCATTGCGCGGCCGGAATTACCTGGAGTAATTTTTCGGCCGTGATTATTTTTTCTGAACGCGATTGTTAACCCATAATAAACCATGAAGGATACTGCAGTGTCGTATTTGAAAGAGAGTGATCCGGATGTGTACCGTTCCATCCGCCATGAGTTGGCAAGACAAAGCAATCAGCTTGAACTGATTGCCTCCGAAAACATTGTCAGCGAAGCGGTGCTTGAGGCCCAGGGCTCCATTTTCACCAATAAGTACGCCGAAGGCTATCCAGGCAAGCGCTATTATGGCGGCTGCGAATACGCCGACCAGATCGAATCCCTGGCCATTGAGCGGGCGCTGAAGATTTTCGGCGCCGAATACGCCAATGTCCAGCCCCATTCCGGCAGCCAGGCCAACATGGCGGTTTATTTCTCCTCGTTGCAGCCGGGCGATACGGTGCTGGGCATGGATCTTGCCCACGGCGGCCATCTCACCCACGGGGCAGGGGTGAATTTTTCCGGGCAGCTCTACAAGTTTGTTTCCTACGGGGTGAACCGGGAAACCGAGCGCATCGACATGGCCGAGGTGGAGCGCGTTGCCATTGAGCACAAGCCCAAGATGATCGTAGCCGGGGCGAGCGCCTACCCAAGGGTTATTGATTTCGCGGGGTTCCGCGCCATAGCCGATAAGATCGGCGCCCTGTTCATGGTGGACATGGCCCATATCGCCGGGCTGGTTGCGGCCGGGGTCCATCCCTCGCCGGTGCCCTACGCCGATTTTGTCACGACCACCACGCACAAGACCCTGCGCGGTCCGCGGGGCGGCCTGATCCTTGCCAAGGCCGAATTCGGCAAGAAGCTCGACAGCAAGATCTTCCCCGGTATCCAGGGCGGCCCTTTGGTGCATGTCATCGCGGCCAAGGCCGTGGCCTTCAAGGAGGCCATGGGGGAGAAATTCAAGCGGGATCAGGTCCAGGTGGTCAAAAACGCCCAGGCCTTGGGAGAAGGGCTGGTGCGCCACGGTTTCCGCCTTGTTTCCGGCGGCACCGACAACCATCTCCTTCTGGTTGATCTGAGCAACAAGGGGGCAACCGGCAAGGAGTCGGAAGAGGCCTTGGAAGAGGCGGGGCTTACCGTCAACAAGAACGCCATCCCCTTTGACCAGCAGAGCCGCTTTGTCACCAGCGGGGTGCGCATCGGTACGCCGGCTGTGACCACCCGTGGACTCAAGGAACCGGAGATGGCCAAGATTGCCGACTGGATCAACCGGGCCATCGAGAACCGCGGCAACAAGGAAGTCCTCAACGGTATCCGGCTTGAGGTACGCGCCCTGTGCGATGCCTTTCCCCTGTATCCGGATATGGAACGGAACAACGAGTAAGTGATCATGACCGATACCCGCCCGTCCTGGGACGAATATTTCATGGGGATCACCGAGATGGTGGCCCAGCGCTCAACTTGCCTGCGCCGCAAGGTGGGCGCCATTCTCGTCCGGGACAAGCGCATCATCGCCACGGGCTACAACGGAGCCCCTGCCAAGGTCAGTCATTGTCTCGACATCGGTTGCCTGCGGGAGCAGCAGGGCATCCCTTCAGGGGAGCGGCATGAGCTGTGCCGCGGCCTGCATGCCGAGCAGAATGCCATTATCCAGGCGGCCCTGCACGGTTTCAGCATTGAGGGCTCCACCCTGTACTGCACCAATATGCCCTGCGCCATCTGCAGCAAGATGCTGATCAATGCACGGATTGAAAAAATCTATTATAAAGAGGGATATGCCGACAGCCTGTCCTCTTTGCTGTTGGACGAAGCCAAAGTCCCTGTTGTCCAGCTGGGGTAAGTTATGAAATGTCCGTACTGCGGTCATCTGGAAAACCGGGTTGTTGACTCCCGCCTGAACAAGGATTTCACCATCACCCGCCGCCGCCGGATGTGCGATGCCTGCAGCCGCAGGTTTACCACCTACGAGCGGCTTGAGGTGACCATGCCCATGCTGATCAAGAAGGATGGGCGCCGCGAGGCCTGGGACCGGCACAAGGTGGTGGAAGGTCTGCAAAAGGCCTGCGAGAAACGGCCGGTCAGCATGGAGCAGATCGATGAGTTTGTCGATTCCCTGGAGCGGGAGCTGCAGGACATGGGCGAACGCGAGATTCCGGTGAAGCTGGTCGGCGAACGGGTCATGGATGGCCTGCGCAAGCTCGACGGCGTGGCCTATGTTCGCTTTGCTTCCGTTTACCGGCAGTTCAAGGACTTGAGCGAGTTCATGGCCGAGTTGAAGGGCATGCTGGGCGGGCCGGAAGAAACACCGGAATGAAAGACGACCGCGCCTGGATGCAATTGGCCATCAGGGAGGCGAGAAAGGGGTTGGGCCGCACCTCGCCCAATCCTTGCGTCGGCGCGGTGGTGGTTAAGAATAACCGGCTCATTGCCACGGGGTTTCATCACAAGGCCGGAACCCCCCATGCCGAGGTGCATGCCCTCCGGGCTGCCGGGGCAAAGGCCAGGGGCGCCACGATCTATGTAACCCTTGAGCCCTGCAACCATACGGGGCGGACGCCTCCCTGCACCCAGGCTATTTTGGCCAGCGGGATCAAGCGGGTGGTGGTGGGCATGCTTGATCCCAATCCGCTCGTTGCGGGAGGGGGCTGCAAGACCCTTGCTGCCCAAGGGGTTGAGATTGCGCAGGGCGTGCTGGCCGAGGAATGCCGGAGCCTGAACCGGCCATTCATCAAGCATGTCACCACCGGCCTGCCCTGGGTGATCATGAAGGCAGGGATGAGTCTGGATGGGCGATTGGCCCTGGCCTCCGGCCAGTGCGCCTGGATCACCAACGAACAATCCCGGCGACAGGTGCACCGTCTGCGGGATCGGGTGGACGCCATCCTCATCGGCAGCGGGACAGCCCTGTGCGACGATCCGGCCCTTACCACCAGATTGGTGGGCCGCAGGGGCAGGGACCCGTTGCGGGTTGTTCTGGATAGTGCGCTCAGGCTGCCGGTTTCTGCCAAAATGCTGCAACAGGCATCAAATGCTCCAACCTGGATCTTTTGCGGGCCGGATGCGGAGGTGAAGCGTGCCGAAGCCCTGGTTCGGGCAGGCGCAATCATCAAGCAGGTCAGGCTCGATGAGTCAGGGCAGCTTGATCTTGGTGCAGTGCTCTGCGAGCTTGGCCGGGCGCAGCTCACCAGCGTTTTGGTCGAAGGGGGCAGCCGGGTCCATACCGCGTTTTTGCGGGCCAATCTGGTGGACGAGGTGCAGATTTTCATGGCCCCGATCTTCCTCGGCAGCGACGGGGTGCCTCTTGTGGACACCCTTGGCTTGCAACAGGTTGCGGACGCTCCCCGCTTCAGCACCACCAGGGTGCATCGGTTTGGCAACGATGTGCTGATCGAGGGGTTGATAGAAAAACAGATGATAGCTAGCAGCTGATAGCTGTCAGCTAGGGACTAAGGCATGTTTACCGGGATCATACTGGGTCAGGGCAAAATACTGGAAAAACGACCGGTGGGTGGCGGGATGCTCTTTGCCATCGGGGCGGATTTTGATCTGCCCGATCCTGAGGAAGGTGAATCCATCGCGGTCAACGGGGTTTGCCTTACGGCCAAGGAGATACAGGGACGCCGCTTTCTGGTCGATGTCTCGCCGGAAAGCCTGAATCGCACCAATCTCGGGCAGCTGTCCGTGGGAGGCGTGGTCAATCTGGAGCGCGCCCTGCGCCTCACCGACCGGCTGGGCGGCCATATGGTCAGCGGTCATGTGGACGCCACGACCCCCATGCTCACCCGCCAGCCTGTCGGGGATTTCGTGCTCTTCAGCTTCCAGGTGCCCGCGGGTTTTGGCAAGTATATCATCGAAAAGGGCTCCATCGCCATTGACGGTATCAGTCTGACCGTCAACAGCATCGACGCGAAGGCCTTTTCCGTTTCCATCATCCCCCACACCCTCGGGGTTACCACCCTGGGTGCCTTGAAACAGGGGAGCGTGGTGAATATAGAAGTGGATCTGATCGGCAAGTACGTGGAAAAATTGCTCTCCGCCAAGGATGCTGATGGCGGGGGTGCGGAATCAAGAATCAATTCCGCTTTTCTGGCTGAGCACGGCTTTTTGAAATAAGGGTGCCCCAGGCAGGCGACGAAGGTTTAGGTGAAAATTATGGCGGTAAGTTCCATTGAAGAGGTAATTGACGAGATCCGGGCCGGGAAGATGATCATCCTGGTGGATGACGAGGATCGCGAGAACGAGGGCGATCTGTACATGGCCGCGGAAAAGGTCACCCCCGAGGCGATCAATTTCATGGCCACCCATGGCAGGGGCCTCATCTGTCTGACCCTGACCCCGGATCATCTCGAGCAGTTGCAGATCCCCATGATGGTGCAGAAAAACAAGTCGCCCTATGAAACAGCCTTTACCGTGAGCATCGAGGCCAGTACCGGGGTTACCACCGGCATCTCTGCCGCTGATCGGGCTCGCACCATTTTGGTGGCTGCCGACCCCAAGGCCAAGCCCAGCGATATCGTCAGCCCAGGGCATATCTTTCCCCTGCGCGCCCGGCGCGGCGGGGTTCTGGTCCGTACCGGCCAGACCGAGGGCTCGGTTGATCTCTCCCGCCTGGCCGGGCTCAATCCTTCCGGGGTGATCTGCGAGATCATGAAGGAAGACGGCACCATGGCCCGGATGCCCGATCTGGAGATTTTTGCCCAGGAGCACGGGCTCAAGATCGCCACCATCGCCGACCTGGTCGCCTACCGTACCCGCGAGGACAAGCTGGTCCACCGGGCCGCCGAGGCCAATATCCCCACCCGCTACGGCGATTTCCGGACCATTGTCTACACCAACGATGTGGACGACCTCGAGCATGTTGCCCTGGTCAAGGGCGAGATCGATCCCAACAAAGAGATCATGGTCCGGGTGCATTCCTCCTGTCTGACCGGCGACGTTTTCGGCTCCAAGCGCTGCGACTGCGGCGGGCAGCTGCATAGCGCCATGCGCATGGTCGACCATGAGGGCGCTGGCATCATCCTCTACATGCAGCAGGAAGGGCGCGGCATCGGGTTGGTCAACAAGATCAAGGCATATGCCCTTCAGGAAGAGGGGATGGACACGGTTGAGGCCAATGTGCATCTTGGCTTCAAGGCCGATCTGCGCGATTACGGGATCGGCGCCCAGATCCTCCGGGATTTGGGGGTGCGCAAGATGCGGTTGCTCACCAACAACCCCAAGAAGATCATCGGCCTCGAAGGTTATGGGATTAAGGTCACGGGCCGGTTGCCCATCGAGATGGAACCGAAGCCGGAAAATATCGATTACCTGAAGGCCAAGAAAGATAAGCTTGGCCATATGCTGGATCTGTTCTCCGGCAGCAAGGATGCAAAAAACAACTAAGTCTTTAGTTCACTTTTTGGAGGAAGCACGATGCCGAAATTTTTTGAAGGAAAACTGCAGGCCGAAGGGAAGAAATTCGGGATTGTCATTGCCCGTTTCAATTCGTTCATTGCCGAGCGGTTGCTGGAAGGCGCCCTGGACACCCTGACGCGTTCCGGGGTCAAGGACAAGGAGATCGAGGTGGCCAGGGTTCCCGGCGCTTTTGAGATTCCGCTGGTCGCCCAGAAGATGGTCAAGTCCGGCCGCTACGACGCGGTGATCTGCCTCGGCGCCGTGATCCGCGGCTCCACCCCCCATTTCGATTTTGTGGCCAACGAGGCGACCAAGGGCATTGCCCAGGCCAGCATGGAATCCGGGGTGCCCATCATCTTTGGGGTGCTGACCACCGATTCCATCGAGCAGGCCATTGAGCGGGCCGGGTCCAAAGCCGGCAACAAGGGGTCCGAGTGCGCAGCCACTGCCATCGAGATGGTCAACCTCCTGCCGCAGCTCGCCTGATCATTCATGGGAAACCGACGCAAGGCAAGGGAGCTTGCCCTCAACGCCCTGTTCCAAGGGGAGATGACCGCAACCTCGGCGGTGGAGAATTTTCCGCTGCTCTGCGAGAATTTTGAGATCAACAAAAAGGCCATCCCCTACGGTCAGGAGCTGGTATACGGCATCACCGACAAATGGGAGGAGATCAACGCCAAGATC
>JBAZSA010000085.1:0-11060 GCA_041662645.1 Desulfurivibrionaceae bacterium | reverse complement strand
GATGCCCTGACCAAGGCGCCAACCCTTGGCGGGATCATCAATCTGCCGGCCGCGGGCATCGTCCTGATCCTCATGGTTCTGCTCATGCTGGGCATGCGGGAGAGCGCCCGCACCAACATGATCATGGTTTTTGTCAAGCTGCTGACCATCTCGGTGTTCATCGGGGTGGCGGTGTTCCACGTCAACCCGGAAAACTGGAGCCCGTTCATGCCCTTTGGCTGGAGCGGCGAGAGCCCGGAGGGCAAACCCGTCGGGGTGCTGGCCGGGGCGGCCATGGTCTTCTTTGCCTATGTGGGTTTCGACGCGGTTTCCACTGCGGCCGAGGAGGCAAAAAACCCCCAGCGCGACGTGCCCTTCGGCATCCTCTTTTCTCTGGTCTTCTGCACCGCCATCTACATCGTGGTCGCAGGGCTGCTCACCGGAATTGTCCCGTACACCCAATTGAACGTCCCCTCGCCCGTGGCCCACTCCCTCCAACTCATCGGAATCAACTGGGCCTCGGCCCTGGTGGCCACCGGGGTCATCGCCGGGCTGACCACGGTGATGCTCGTCCTCTATTACGGGCTGACCAGGGTCTTTTTCGCCATGTCACGGGACGGGTTGCTCTCCCCGTTTTTCGCCCAGGTTCACCCCAAAACCAAGACTCCGGTCCGGGTCATCGGCCTCTGCGGCCTGATCATCGCCCTGATCGCCGGATTCATCCCCCTGGACGAGCTGGCCGAGCTGGTCAACATCGGCACCCTGGCAGCCTTTGTTCTGGTCTGCCTGGGGGTCATCGTCCTGCGCATCAAACAACCCCACCTGCACCGGCCATTCAAGAACCCGCTCAACCCGGTGTTCCCGCTGCTCGGCGCCTTTTCCTGCTCGGCGCTCATGGCCTTCCTCCCCTGGGTCACCTGGGCACGTTTCGCAGTCTGGCTGGCAATCGGGGTGGTGGTCTATTTCTCGTACTCCATCCGCCACAGCAAGCTGGAAAATCAAGCGGGCTGATGGTCGCCTCCTGCATGCACAGCGGAAGGCGCTTCTCTCCGGCCCGGATTTTCCTTGCCCCCTCATGGTTTCCCGAAATAGCGGAAGCATAGCGGGCACATTGACATCTTCGCCAATTTATGCGACGGTATCTGACGAATTTGGAATGGTAGTTACAAATTTTTCCCCGAAGCGAGGAGACGCGATGACTATTTTTATGGACCGGATGTTGCGTGCGGCAAAGTTGGACGTGCATCTCTACGAGGAGGTCGAGGCCGACGGGACAACGATCCGTCAGGCCATGGGGGTTGTTGTGCTGAGCAGCATTGCCGCCGGGATAGGCAGCATCGGCACCATGGGGTTGGGCGGTATCCTGCTCGGAACCCTTGCCGCCCTGGGCGGATGGTATATCTGGGCCTATCTCGCCTATTTCATCGGCACCAAATTTCTGCCGGAGCCGCAGACCGAGGCCGATCTCGGCCAACTGCTCCGCACCACCGGCTTTTCAAGCTCCCCAGGGCTGATCCGGATCCTGGGAATCATCCCGGGCTTGGGCACACTAATTTTTACGGTGGCGTCCATCTGGATGCTGGTGGCGATGGTAATCGCGGTCAGGCAGGCCCTTGACTACCAAAGCACCTGGCGGGCGGTCGGGGTGTGCGCCATCGGCTGGCTCATCCAAACCCTGATCCTGGCCCTGCTCTTTACCCTGGTGGGCGGCGGAGCGCCGCCGCTCTGATTGTACCTTTTTCTCTGAAAAAAGTGCGCGGACCAAATGGGGTCTGGCGGAGTCACCCGCCAGACCCCATTTGGTCCGGGTGTGTTCCTAGAGCCCTTTCTTTTCAAACCAGCGCAGAAGCAAAACCCCTGCAACGATAAAAACACCGATCACCGGCCAATGGTTGATGCCGAGGATTTGGGGAATGGTGATCTTGCCGAAATCCCCCCAGGTGAGCACCGTGGTTTTCATCACCGGGAATGATTCGGCATAGAGCGCCGCGCCGGTGAGCATCCCGGCGATACCCCAGACCGCGTCCCAGCGGCCTTCGCCCAGCGCCCCCGCGGAGGTGCCGGGGCAATAACCGATCAGCCCCCAGCCCAGTCCAAAGGTCAATCCGCCGAGGATGGTGCCGCCAAGAATCGTCGGCTTGATGGAGAGCTTGGCGAGCCCCAAATCCTGAAGCAGGTAGACGCCTACCATCCCCACCAGCACGCTGGTGACCATGAACTTGACGATGGTCATGTCCTGAAGGCGCAGGGCGCCCAGTTGCTTGTCGTAGCGGAGCACCCTCCCTTTTTGAAGAAAAAATCCGAAAAGCACGCCGGTAATAAGACCTGCCAGGAGTTGATTCATGATTTCCCTCCCTTGCCGTACACGAGACGCGCCATGGTGATGCCGCCGATAAAGAAACAAACCAACGCGATGTAGCCACTTACTGCCAGCTGGAGCGAACCGCTCAGCCCGTGACCGCTGGGTCAGCCATCGGCCAGGCGGGCGCCGTACATGGCGATCACCCCGCCAACAAAGGCGGCCGCGCCCCGCTTGATTGAGGATGGCCCGAACTTGGCCCGCCACATGTCGGGCACTGCCTGGGGTTTGAAACTGCCCGAAGTGAGCGCCGCGATGCACGAACCCGCGAGGATACCGATCACGAACATCCATTGCCAGTCAACAATGGGTTTCTCTTTCAAGAAATACTCCATCTGGGCCATGCGTTCCGGACTGAAAAACTGCTCGATCATCCCGGCGCCTCGCACGAACGTGGTGGAGGCTCCGGCATATTTGCCCGTGAGCCAGACCGACCCGACGATGACCAGACCGCTCAAGGCCCCGGCCACATAGGGACTCCATTGCCCTTTTTCCAACTGCATCGCCATAAACCGCCCTCCTTGTGGGTTGTTGGTTGGTGGTGAAGGGGTTCCACACATGCTTTCAGGATACAGAAACGGCTGGTAATTGACCATGAAAAAAGGCAAGTACCGGTGAGGCAAGATGCCGCAGGAGACGCACGAAAACATCCCGGGCTGCCCCCATTTTTTTCCTGGAAACCTCCCGCCGGTATTTATACACTGGTTCAAAAATCGGGGCTGCTTCCCCAAGGTGTCACCGCGCGGCTTGCGGGACCGGAAAAATGATATGAAAAAAAAGCCGGAAGCTCCAGAAGGAGCCCCCGGCCAAATGCCTTGGGAAAGTAACGAAGAAGAAAGGAACGGCGACGCCGGACTAATTGGGCCTCGGGGCAATCTTAAGCTCGACCCGGCGGTTCTTCTGGCGCCCAGCCTCGGTATCGTTGGTGGCAACCGGGAGTGATTCGCCAAAGGCAACAACCTCCAGCCTGGAGTCGGCAACTCCCCGCTGCACGAGCAGATTTCTCACCGCCTCGGCCCGGCGCCGGGAAAGATCCATATTGTACGCTTCCGAGCCAACGCTGTCGGTATGGCCCTCGATCCTGATCAAGGTCTGCGGGTATTGCACCAGCACCGAGGCGATCCGGTCGAGCTCGCCATAGAGCCCCGGCCGCACCACGGAGGAGTTGGTATCAAAACTCACATCCCCTTTCAGGATTACCGAAAGCAGGTTGCCTTCCCGCTGCACTGCCGCCGCATCAGAGGCCGCCAGGGCCTGGCGCATATCCTGCTCCTGCTTATCCATCATATGACCAACTCCGGCTCCGGCAGCGCCGCCAACCGCAGCGCCGATCGCGGCCCCGATCAGGGTCGATTTGGTATCGTGGCCAATCACCTGGCCGAGGATGGCCCCGGCCGCAGCACCCCCGGCCGCGCCGTAGACCCCTCCGGCCTGGGTCTTGGTTTGAGGAGCGCAACCAGCGAAGGCAAGCATTCCTGCCAGACAAAGAAGAACAAACCGTTTCATACTCTCCTCCTTCACGTTATAGAGTTAATTAGGATGAAGACGCCTCTACCAAAAAAACTTGTGCTTTTTCAGCAGCGGAAAAAGATTTGCTGTTAGGTATTCTACCACATCTTTTGGGTTGAACAGGACGTTCTTGATTTACCCGCCCACCCATCACGCCACTTCGGCGCGGGGCAAGGCGCAAGCACAAAAAAAGCTGCGCGGGTTTTGTAAAAAATCAGTCCCAAAAATTCATTTTCTCACAAAGAGGCTCTCATTTTGGCCGAAAAAAAATGGACAGCCATCCGCCATCTCTTACGCGCGCTCCGTTCCCGGAACTACCGCCTCTTCATCGCGGGGCAAGGCGTGTCCCTCGTGGGCACCTGGATGCAGCAGGTGGCCATGAGCTGGCTTGTCTACCGCCTGACCGGCTCTGCCATGTTGTTGGGGGTTGTTGGTTTTGCCAGCCAGATCCCGACCATATTCATCTCCCCTTTCGCCGGGGTGCTGGCCGACCGCTGGGACCGGCGGCGTCTTCTGCTTGTAACCCAGTCTCTTGCCTTGTTGCAGGCGGCCTTCCTTGCCCTTGTCGTTCTCACCGGGATCGTGCAGGTCTGGCAGATCGTCCTGCTGAGCCTGGTTCTGGGACTCGTCAACGCCTTTGACATCCCGGTCCGCCAATCCTTTGTCGTAGAGATGGTCGACCAGCGGGAGGATCTGGGAAACGCCATTGCCCTCAACTCCTCCATGGTGAACGGGGCCCGGCTCATCGGCCCGGCCATCGCAGGGCTGCTTGTCGCCTCGATGGGAGAAGGGATCTGTTTCGTCCTCAACGCCATCAGCTATCTTGCGGTCATTGTGGCCCTTGCGGCCATGCGTATCCCCCCCGCTGCTCCTCGCCAGCATGCCCGACGCCATATCCTGCATGAACTGCAGGAAGGATTCCTCTACGCTTACAGATTCGGGCCGATCCGCAGCATTCTGCTCCTCCTTGCCCTGGTCAGCCTCATGGGGATGCCCTATTCCGTGCTGGTGCCTGTCTTTGCCAAGGATATCCTGCATGGCGACGCGCACACCTTTGGCTTTTTGATGACTGCCGCGGGCAGCGGCGCCCTGGCCGGCACCCTGTATCTCGCCTCCCGCCAGAGCGTCCGGGGGCTGGGGAAGGTGATTGTGCGGGCCACGGTCCTTTTTGCCATGGGCATCGCCGCCTTTGCCCTTTCCGAAAACTTCCTCCTCTCGCTGGCGGCGTTGGCCCTGGCGGGATTTGGGGCCATGACCCTGGTCGCTTCCTGCAACACGGTGCTGCAAACCATTCTGGATGAAGACAAACGCGGCCGGGTCATGAGCTTTTTCACCATGTCCTTCATAGGGGTGGCGCCGTTTGGCAGCCTCGGTTCCGGCACCATGGCCGGATTTATCGGCCCGCGCAACACCTTGCTGCTTGGCTGCGCCGGTTGTCTTGCCGGAGCGGCGATTTTTGCCCGGCACCTTCCGCAGATCAGGGAAAAAGTACGGCCCATCTATCTGCGCATGGGAATCATCCCGGAAGTCGCCAATGGCTTGGAGACCGCGGCGGAACAACCGCCACTGCCGGAAAACCATCAGGCTGAAAAATAATGAGGCATGGAGGGGCTTGCGCAAAAAAAATGGGGGGATCTCTCATTTTCATATAGACTGACAATAGTACGGGAAAACAGCTTGTTGGCTTTTTGGACCAGAACCACTCAGCCGAAAAGGTGTCTCCATGAAATTTGAAAAAGCGGTTAAAAACATCCTCTCGCCGGCAGGCATCTCCATCAACGGTGACCACCCCTGGGACATCCGGGTCAAGAACCGGGGCTTCTTTCCCAAGGTATTATTGCGCGGCTCGCTGGGGCTGGGGGAATCGTACATGGTCGGCGACTGGGAATGCGAGATGCTCGACGATCTGGTCTGCCGGATCTTCCGGGCCGATGTCCCCGACCAGGTCGCTTGGCGCACCGAAGCCAACGACTGGGTCAAGGCGCGCCTTTTCAATCTGCAATGCAAAGGCCGGGCCTTCAATGTCGGCCGGGTGCATTACGATATCGGCAACGACTTCTACGCCAAGATGCTGGACAAGCGGATGATCTACAGTTGCGCCGTCTGGGATGGCGCCACCGATCTGGATACCGCCCAGGAGAACAAGCTCGACCTGATCTGCCGCAAGCTGGGGCTGGAGCAGGGCATGACCCTCCTGGACATCGGCTGCGGCTGGGGCGGGCTGGCCCGCTTCGCGGCAGAGCGCTACAACGTCTCGGCCACCGGCATCACCGTCTCCCGCCAGCAGGCCGAGTTGGCCCGGCAACACTGCGGCAAACTGCCGGTGAAGATCCTGCTCCAAGACTACCGGAACCTGACCGGCAAATTCGACCGGGTGGTCTCCATCGGCATGTTCGAGCACGTCGGCGCCAAGAACTACCGGACATACATGCGCAAGGTGCATGAACTGCTCGCCCCCGGCGGCCTCTTCCTGCTGCACACCATCGGCAACAACCGCAGCGTCCGCCATACCGACCCCTGGATCGACCGCTACATCTTCCCCGGCTCGGTGATCCCCTCCATCGCCCAGATCAGCAAGGCGGCCGAGGATCTCTGGGTGATGGAAGACTGGCACAACATCGGCCCGGACTACGACAAAACCCTGCTGGCCTGGTGGGAGAACTGCGAAAAACACTGGGCGCAACTGCCGCCCCGCTACGACGAAAAGTTCAAGCGGATGTGGCGCTACTACCTGCTGGCCTGCGCCGGGACCTTCCGCGCCAGGAAAACCCAGGTCTGGCAGATCGTCTTCTCGCCCAGCGGCCTGCCAGACGGCTACCGCCGCCCGGCTCTCCTGGAGAAATGATTTTTCAGGGCCCGGCCCCCATGGCACCGCTGTAAAAAATATGGGGAACACATCAGGAGGGAGCGTATGGAACAAAAAATTACAGCCGTCTGTATAAAATGCCGGAAATCCTCCGCAAATCTGATGCAATGCAAGGAATGCCTTACCTATTTTTGCGGCGACTGTTTTCCGCCGTTCGTCGTCGATACCGGAGTAATCCCGGACAGGATGGATATCTGCCCCAAATGCGACAGCAGAGAGGTCGCGCATCTTAAAAAACCGCAGCACCCAACGCCGACTCCCTGAAGAATAAAGGCAAAAAAAAGCCCGCAGCCATTTCCGGCGCGGGCTTTTTTGTTGCGTTGCGCTGCGCTGCACAAGGCACAATCACATCGCCTTCATGCAGCGTAATCTTGTATCGCCAGCTGTTTCCCGCCACGGCGCGACTTTCAGCAGCAGCACCATCCCCGGCAACGCCAGCAATGCGCAGAGCAGAAAAAAACCCATCCAGCCCATCATCTCCACCAGCCAGCCGGTGGCGGCATTGGCAAAGGTGCGCGGCATGGCGGCAAGGCTGGTGAACAGGGCGAACTGGGTGGCGGTGTAGGCGGGGTGGGTGGTACGGGCGATGTAGGCGACAAAGGCGGCGGTGCCCAAGCCCACGCCCAAGGCTTCGAGGCCGATGACGATGGCCAGTTGCGCAAGCTCCACGCTGGTGATTTCGGCGTGGTATCCCACCGAGGCCAGCCAGGCAAAGCCGAAGATGGAGACCACCTGCACCACCCCGAACAGCCACAGCGCCCGGTTGATGCCGATCCTCACCATCCACAACCCGCCGAGCAACCCGCCGATGACCGCAGGCCACAGCCCGGCATTCTTGGCGATCAGCCCGATCTGGGTCTTGCTGAAGCCCATGTCCATATAAAACGGGGTGGCCAGCGCGGTGCACATGCTGTCGCCGAGTTTATACAAGAACAGAAAGGCGAGGATCAGCAACGCGCTGTTCCAGCCCCGGCGGGTGATGAATTCGTGAAACGGTTCGACCACTGCTTCGCGCAGGCTCTTGGGATGGGTTGCGCGGTGCGGCTCTTGCACGGCAAGGGTCATGGCCACGCCGGGCAGCATGAACAGGGCCGTGCAGATGAACACCATGTTCCAGGGCAAAAAATCAGCCAGGATCAGCGACAGCGAACCCGGCACCAGGCCCGCGATGCGGTAGGCATTCACATGCACCGCATTACCCAGCCCCATCTCATCATCCGACAGCAGCTCGCGGCGGTAGGCATCAAGGACGATGTCCTGGGTGGCGCCGAGAAAGGCGAGCAGCGTGGCGATCCAGGCGATGGTGTGCAAATCGCTTTGCGGCGAAAACGCGCCCATCGCCGCAATCACCAGCAACAGTCCGATCTGGGTCAGCAGCATCCAGCCGCGCCGTCGCCCGAGCAGGGGCAGGACGTAGCGGTCGAGCAGCGGCGACCACAGAAACTTCCAGGTGTAGGGAAACTGGATCAGCGCGAACAGGCCGATGGTTTTCAGGTCAACATGTTCGCTGCGCAGCCAGGCGGGCAGGAGGTTGAACAACAGGTACAACGGCAGGCCGGAAGAAAACCCGGTGAACACGCAGATCGCCATGCGGCGGGTGAAGAGTTGCTGCCAGACGGTCAATTGGTTGTGCGCTGTGCCCTCGCCCTCTTCCATGTGTAGCTCCCGCCGATGAATGATTGAACCTCTTTTGGGGAGGGTTTTGCGGTACGAGTCTGAAGGTCCGTGAATGACGAATCCGCTTGGCCTTTGAGCTTTACTCCCTGGCGCACATTTCTTGAGAGCCTTGCGCGTGGACTCCCCGAAATATGGGGGGCACTATATCAGGGAGGGCCACCCTGAACAACAAGAAACCCGCTTCCCGAAAGGAAAGCGGGTTTCAAAACATCTCCGGACGTTACCGGACAATACATGGCGAGCGAGTCCGCTTAAGCAAAGAATCGGAAAATTGGGGAGTGTCCCTAATTTTCCCCTTCTATGCCCGGCCCTTGGCGGCAAGCTTATAATTAAGCTGCGCTTTCAAAATTGCCAGTGTTTCTATCGATGCCTTCTCGTATACGGGTGAAGTGAATGGATAGTTTAATTAAAAAAATGTAAAATCCATAATTGCTGAGCGTAAACAATTTATTCTCAGAAATGAATTCGGTAGTAATTTCTTGCGTTGAACAATTATTTAGCCTGTCGAGAAAAACGATGGAGTCTTCCGCGAGTTGGTCGCAGGCGGGAAGGTAGAATATGTTGCTTATGAATTGTTTTTTTATTGTGTCAATATGTGCGAAGATTTTGTCTTGGGAAGCAGAATCGCCAGATGCAGCGTGCTCAGACATAAGAGCATGTTTGTATTTCTCAAGTGAAAATATTGGAGCATATACAAGTCTTGGGGGGAAAAAACGAATATTTTCAGAGGAAATATCGCAAGTGTTAGAAAGAATGAGGCAGTTATGCGCTGCAATTTTGGGGTCTGGCAAGTTGACCACTATCAAGCTTTTAGTGCCATCCCCTTGGTATAGTTTTACTTCATCACTTAATTTGGAAGAATAAAACCGCTTGTCGATGTTGCAAGGGAACTGCTTAAGGTCATTAAACAGTTTTCCTTGGTCTTCTTCGTTGAGGTGATGGGGAAGATATTTTTTGACATCTTCAAAAGAAATCACGAAAGATTCCAAAAATATTTATCAACAGTCTTTGAAAATTCAGGGGCCAAATCATGCGTGTTCTCTAACATGGTTGACAAAAGATTGTGTAATGTTTCAATTTTATCTTTTGTTATGAGGTCTTGTTGAAATACGACACAATAAGGGTCAATAACCCTATTTTCTGTCGTGTACCTTTCGTAGGGGGTGTTGTTTGTTGGTATGATGCTGTATGGAAGATCGGAGACTGAAAATGACCCTAAGCAACTGTATGCAATAACAGCTACAGAAAGTCCCCCAGTAACACTACGAAGCTCAACATTCATTGTCTTGCCTCCAGCTACGAGAATTCAGGCTTAAGAGTTTCTATGTAATCTTGATTAAGCAAGGTAAAGAAAAATTCTTTTTCAATAGAATGGGCTTGTTCTATTAATGGCATAATTGTGTCTAAATTATTTTCAACATGCTTTGAATATGATGTATCGATATCAACAACAGATCCATTCATTGTTTCCTTGCCTACTGTAGCACGCGCATTATTTACAATCTTCAAAAGATTAACGAAATCGCCACTCTTAAATTCACTACTAATGTTAATATTATTATCTTTTATTGAATCACCACGCAGGGAAATGTCCAATGTTAAATTGTTAAATATATTCGCGTTCTCGAAAATGTTTATATATCTCAGCGCAATTCTGGATACTTTCTTCACTACATTTGCGGCGAAAAGGTCTTTGAGGCAATCAGAAATTAGGGAGCGATATTTTTCCCATCCCACATATTCTTTGGTGTTGGATATTGAAAAAACATCTGGTCCAATTTGAAGAATAAAATTGTCTGCACTAAGCTTGTAATGAGGATGGAATCTGAATGTGGGGTCTGTTTGGCGAAATTGTTCCGGGATTGATAAGATTGGGGTTTTTTCAAGCTTGTCAAATCGTGATTTGAATTGATTGTATAATATGCCAAAAACGGCATCTCCTGGCAAAGAAGCCTCAAACCTAATTTCTAGGATTGTCTCAACAATAGGGCAGGGAGTAATTTTTTTAGGTAATTTCATATAGAAACCAGCATGGGTAATTGCCGCTGCCGATGAGTGCCTAAGCCGACAACGGAGTGAATATAATCTCCTACCATACACATCGTTATATTACCACGATAATCACTAAATTTGGCTATGGTTGTTAAAGGGCATTATTTTACTAGTTATACGGCATTCTTCGGAAAGAATAGTCAGGTGCTTTAATGCTTTAAGTGCTTTAAGGGGACGTTGTTGATTTGTTGACTAACCTATCCCCGAGTCTTGGATTCCTGTTATGACCTCACATCCTCTCCTTACTGCGGCACTTAGCCAAGAACGATTCAGATCACCCTATCAAACCTGAGCACCAACCACAACACCGAAAAAATACGAGAAAAAAGGCACAAAAAAAACCCGCAACCATTTCTGGCGCGGGTTTTTCATTGTAAGGCAAAATGGCGGAGAGCGAGGGATTCGAACCCTCGGTAGAACTTTTGATCCTACACTCGCTTAGCAGGCGAGCACCTTCGGCCTACTCGGTCAGCTCTCCACGATTCGTATGTGCTTGTTTGTTGGCGGAGGAAGTAGGATTCGAACCCACGGTACTTTCGCACAACGGTTTTCAAGACCGCCGCCTTAAACCACTCGGCCATTCCTCCCTCAAGTCCGTCAGTTATGTACCATTTCAAA
>JBAZSA010000084.1:0-11088 GCA_041662645.1 Desulfurivibrionaceae bacterium | reverse complement strand
AAGAGTGCGTTTTGGTTTCAGGCAAAGAGGAGCGCGCCTCATTTCGTATCGCTAGAATATTCTTAGGACTGGCTAACAGTATTAAGGCCTGAGCCTCTTGTCAAGATTTATTGGCTGGCTGGCGGGGAGACCTTGATCATTCCACCGGCTGAAAAGCTGATGGGCATGTTGACTTGGTTGAAGGAAACGGTTGAGGTTGGGAAAATATCAGACGACTTTTGGAATAAGGGGATGTCCCTTATTTTTTACTTCTCCCCATGTTGACAAAAAAAACCCACACACCAAGAAACAAGGTGTGTGGGTTGAGGGCAATTTGCCCTAGATGTCTCAATAATTTACTGTTCCTTTTCCGACTACCGCTTTAGCCGTAGTTGTTTCTATAGATTTAAGACCTACAACATAATCGCCGGCAGAAAGGCCGGCAGTTCCATCAACTTCAAGGTACATACAACCCAAAGTAGCACTGCCTCCCGCAGCCGAGCAATCCGCAGCAACAGACGACCAGCCGGAAGGTAGGCCGCCATCCATTGCAGCCTCAAGTGTTGCCTCGGTAGTAATTGGAACTGCTCCTGTTTTTTTCAGGAGATTTGCTGCGAAGTTCATTGCCGTCGCGCCCTGAGCTCCGCCCAGCACCCCGTTTGCCGCAGCTTTTTGCGCATCGGTTTTCATGTCAACATACTTCGGAACGGCAACCGCAGCCAAAATGCCGAGAATAACAATGATGACAATGAGCTCTATGAGGGTGAAACCTTTTTGGTTGTCCAGCATGTCCTTTTTCATACTTTTCTCCTTATGGATGATTGTTGCTGAATGTTTACCATTATTATCCGTAATTAATCAATTTTTTTCTTGTTGTTAGCCTACCTCCCGCGCATCACATTCATCATATCCCACATGGGGGTGAAGATGGCCAGGGCCAGAAGGCCCACCATCACGCCCAACACCAAGAGAAGAATCGGCTCGATCAGGGTGGAGAGGTTCTTGATGGTGTATTCGCTTTCCAGATCGTAGTAATCCGCTACCTTTGTCATCATCTCATCCAGCCGGCCGGACTGCTCGCCCACCGCGATCATCTGCGGCACCATGGGCGGGATGGTGTGGTGCTTGGCCATGGCCTCGTGCAGGCTCACGCCATCCTCCACCTCGCCGGTGATTTCCTCGACCATCTGGAACAGCACCAGGTTTTCCAGGGCGTTTGCCGAGAGTTGCAGGGTTTTGATGATGTTGATGCCGCTGGTGGTGAGGATGGCAAAGACCCGGCAGAATCGGGCCATGTAAATCTTGATGGCCAGAGGGCCGAAGATCGGCACCTTGAGCAGCAACCGGTCGCGGAAGAGCACGAATTCGCGGGCGCCCAAGGCCAGCCGGTAGGCGATGAACAGCGCCAGCGCCGCGCCGATAATCCCTAGGGTGTTCTCGGCAAAAAAGGTGCTGATCCCCATGAGAATCCGGGTGGCCAGGGGCAGCTCGACCTTGGCCGAGGCAAAGAGCTTGGCGAATTTCGGCACCACGAAGCTCATCAGGAAGAAGACCGCGCCGGTGATTGCAAAGATGACTATTTTAGGGTAGCGGGTGGCGGACTTGATCCGTTCCTTGACCGCTTTTTCGTTTTCATGGAGGAGGGCCAGATAGGCAAAGGCTTTGTCCAGGGAGCCGGTTTCCTCGCCCACCTTGACGATGTTGTAGAACAGCACATTGAAGGTCTTGGGCTGGCGGCTTACGGCATCGCTCAGGCTCGCGCCGTTTTCTATCTCGGCGGTCATGGAGAGGATGATATCCCGGAGTATGGGGTTGCTCACCTGGAGAGTCAGAATGGCGAAGGACTCAATGATGCTGACCCCTGCGGCCAGCAGGGTGGCAAGTTGCCGGCAGAAGAGAATCTTGTCTTCCAGGGTGACCCCGAAGAGCCGCTCGCTGAGGGTTGGCCCTGTTGCGGCTTGGCTTGCCTCTTGCATCACAGCGGACTGCTGCTCGGAGAGGATATGGATGTTCACCGGGCTTAACCCCCCTTTTTGCAGCCAGTTTTCCACCTCCTGGATGATTTCGGCGGGATGGGTGCCGGAAACAATGCGGCCTGCGGAGTTGATGGCCTCGTAGCGGAAGATCGGCACCGGTTACTCCTTCAGCTCCATGGTGACGCGGAAAGCCTCGTCCACCGAGGTTTGGCCGCTCAGTACCTTGGCGATGCCGGACTGTCGCAGGGAGGTGAGCTCTTCTTTCTGCGCTTGCCGGAAGATGTCGTGGCTGGATGCCTTCTTGAGGATAAGCTCTTCAATGGCCTGGGAGATGACCATGGTTTCGTAGATGGCGATCCGCCCTTTGTAGCCCGAGCCCTCGCATTTGCCGCAGCCTACCGGTTTGTAAAAACTCCGGGACGGGTCATAGGGAAGCCCCAGGGCCTCCTGGAGTTCTTCCGGCGGGGAGAAGGGGGCCTTGCAATTTGGGCAAAGCATACGAAGAAGTCGCTGGGCCACCACCAATCCCACGGCCGAGGCAATGAGGAAGGGGGGGATGCCCATGTCGATGAGCCGGGTAATTGCGCCTGCCGCATCGTTGGTGTGCAGGGTGGAAAGCACCAGATGGCCGGTGAGGGCCGACTGGATGGCGATCTCCGCGGTTTCCGCATCGCGGATTTCGCCGATCATGATGATGTCCGGATCCTGGCGGAGGATGGAGCGCAGGGAACTGGCAAAGGTGAGGTCGGCGCGGATATTGACCTGCACTTGGTTGATGCCGGCCAGTTCATACTCCACCGGGTCTTCCACGGTGACGATGTTTTTTTCCACCGAGTTGAGATAATTCAGCGCCCCGTAGAGGGTGGTGGTCTTGCCGCTGCCGGTGGGGCCGGTGACCAGGATGATTTCGTGGGGCCGGGACAGATGCTCCATGAATAGTGCCCGCTGGTAGGGCTCAAAACCCAGCTCCTGCAGGTTGAAGCGCATGGTGCCCTTGTCCAGCAGCCGCATCACCACCTTTTCTCCTGCGCTCAGGGGCAGGATGGAAACACGCACGTCAAACTCCTTGCCGGCAATGGGCAATTCAAACCGGCCATCCTGGGGCTTGCGGCGTTCGCCGATATCAAGATGCGCCATGATCTTGATGCGGGAGATGAGGTTGGGGTGCATCTCCAGGGGGAAGGTGTTGGCCTCGCGGAGGATGCCGTCCACCCTGATGCGAACCCGTACCCGATCATGGTCCGGCTCAAGATGGATGTCGCTGGCCCGCTGCCGCACGGCCTTGAGCAGGATGTCATTGATGGCGCTGACCGTGGCGGATTCTTCCCCGGAGTCTTCATCCCGCTGCTCCACCTTGACCGCCGAGGCATACAGGCGGTCCATGGCGGCGACGATCTCCGACTCGATTCCCACGCAGACCACGGTTTTGTCCTTGGTATAACGGCCAACCTCGTCAACGGCGAAGATATTGAGCGGGTCGGCAAAGGCGACCAGTATTTCGCCGGGACGTTTGCCAAGGGCTAAAACCTTATACTTTCTGGAGACAGCCTCCGGAATGATCTGGGCTACCTCGGGGTCCACCACGATTTTGCTGAAATCGATGAAGGGGATTCGCAATTGCCGGGCAATAGTGTTGGCAACGGCGGTATCGTTGACAAAGCCGAGTTCGCGCAGGGCCTCGCCCAGTTTTATGTCGCGGTCATCGCCGTAGGACAAGGCCTGTTGCAGTTGGGTCGCCGTGATCAGTCCGCCTTCCACAAGAATATCGCCAAATTTTCTTCGTTTCGGTGGTGTCGTCATCGGGAGCGCCGCGGATGATAGTTTGGCAAGGCATTAGTGTGCGCGGGACAGCCGCCCAAGGTTTTGTTTTTCATTGGGGGCTTCTTTCAAAAGGAGAGGGGTATTCTGGGTGCGCATTCTCCCCTGCCAATTCCCCGGCCGGGGCGGTTTTATTTTCCTCTTCCTTTGGAAACGCGGTTGGGAGCGGGGCTGGCACGGGCAGCATTTTCGGCAATTGCGCTGGCGGGTTGGGGTGTTTGCCGGCAGCCAGCAGGCCATTGACCCAGGCAATTCCCTGGCTGGCCCATGGAGGCATGGCGTATTCGTCCAAGGAGATGGTGTTCGGCGTCCAGACCGGGGAAAAGGTGACTCCCAGAACAGGAGCAGGAGGAGCAAAAAGCCAGTCCCCCACCGGAGAACAGGGCTGAAAAACAGGCGTTTCGGCTTCGGGGTATTGAGGGATGCTATCGCTTCCCGGACGATTTTGCGGGAAATGCGGGTTTTCTTTTCGGCGTAGGCAACCAGGAGCGTCCGGCTCATGACCTTGTTGATCAGGCGAGGATAGCCCTTGGTGAAACGCCAGAGGAGGTTGGTTGTGGTGAAGGAGCGAGGCATTTCATAAACCCCGCTTTTTTTGAAACGGTGGAGAATGTAGCTGATCATTTCTTGCTTCGAAAGGGGAGTCAGGGTCTCCATGATGTTGACCCGTTGAACAAGCTGACGCATGTTGTTTTTTGCCAACTTGTCGCGCAGCTCCGGCTGGCCGAAGAGCACGATTTGCAGGAGTTTCTGGGTGTCTGTTTCGAAATTGGAGAGCAGGCGAAGCTGTTCCAGGCTTTCGTCGGGAAGATTCTGTGCTTCGTCGATGACGATGAGCAGCTTTTTGCCCTGCTGCGCCAGGGCGTACAGGTGATCGTTGAGTATCCGCAGAAGCGAATCAAGGCTGGCCGGGTGGTCCGCCGGTCCGGCCAGGCCGATATCCTGAAAAATAGCCAGCAACAGCTCAAGGCGGGAGAGATGGGGCGAAAGGATCAAGGCGGTCTCAAACCTGTCGGGCAGGTCATCCATCATCAGGCGGAGCATGAGAGTTTTGCCGGTGCCGACCTCGCCGGTGACGATGATGAATCCTTCCTCTCCTTGGAGGCCATAGCGGATAACCTCCCGCAGGGCGGCATGCCCCTTGGTGGGGAAGTAATAATTCCTGTCCGGCGTCATGCGGAAAGGGTCATCCTGCAGGCCGAAAAATTCCAGATGATTCATTGCGGCGGTGTCGTGTTCCCCTGGGTCGGTTTTGCCGGTTCGTCGGCTAATGGCGTATCTTCCTTGGTCTTTTCCGTGGAAGAACCGGAAGGCGTTGCCCCCTTGGCTGTGGCCCCGTTGCCCATTTTGGGGGCCATGCTGACAATGCGGGGGGTGATAAAGACCATGAGTTCGCTCTGCTCGTTGGATTTATCGGAATTCTTGAACAGGTTGCCGAAGAGCGGGATATCGCCAAGACCCGGAACCTTGCTGTTGGTATGGCTTTTGTTTTGCTGAACAATGCCGCCGATGACCACGGTGACATTGTCTTCCAGAAAGAGATTGGTGGTGATCGACTGTTTGTTGATAAGAAGACCGCTGGTGCTGGTGGTTGTTTGGTCAACGCTGTCGTTGGTGACGCCGACATCCAGGATGACGTAGCCGTCCTGCAACACCGTGGGTTTGACCTTGAGACCAAGGTTCGCCTCGCGGAAGGAGGTGTTGATGGTTGTGCTTGTTCCGGTCACATACGGAACCTCTTTGCCCTGCTTGATCTCGGCTTCCTTGCCGTCGAGGACAAGAACGCTGGGGGAGGAAAGGATTTCCAGCAGGCGGTCCGACTGCATGGCCTGGAGGGTGACATTGAGGTCGAAGTTTTCGCGGATAAAGCCGAAGGCCAGGCTGGTGGTGGGCTCACTGACACTCAAGTCCGCGCTGGAAGCTATGGTGTTGATTTTTGGCGTTAATCCAGAGGCATCACGGTAGTTGTTGTAGCCCCAGATGATGCCCAGCTGTTTCTTGGCCTCGTTGGAAATGGAGACGATCCGCGCCTCGATATGAACCTGGGGAATGGGCTGGTCAAGTTCGAGCAGCATCTCGCGACGACGGGGGATGTTGCCGGCCCGATCTTGAATAACCAGGCAGTTGCCGCGGTTGGTCACGGTAATCGCGCCGTCTTGGCCCAGAAGGGGCTTCAGTTGGTCCATGTAGGCGGTGGCATTGCCGAACTTGGTGCAGAGCCGTTCGCTGACGAGGTCGCGCTTTTCTCCCTGGAAGTCCGCCTTTTTCTCCACGAAGATGACGTTGTTTTTCTGATAGTAATGTAGCTGCTTGGCGTCCATGATCACCTGGAACGCCTCGTACAGGTTCAGTTTTTCCACCTCAAGGTTGATGGTGTCGGTGATGTTGTCCGCCACCAGGATATTGATTCCGGCCTGGCGGCCCATGCCGCGCAACAGCAGGGAAACCGAGAGGTTTTCCGTCCGGAGGGAGGCGGGGAAATTTTTCAAGGCCTCCAACAGCGGGGCATCGTTTTTTGGGTCCGCCGCAGGGGCGGTCAAGCCGGGTGGCGGGAACAACCCCTGTGCCAGGAGAAACACCGAGAAGAGGATTGCGTGCAGAAAAGGGATTCGCATCACTATTTTTTATCCTTCATGGGCAGAGGCCTGGGCGAGGATTCGAGCCACAGTGTCTGGGAGACGCCATTTTGCTCGAATATAACCAGATCTTTGAGGATTTGCTGGATAATCGAGCCGTTGACCTTCTCCCCCTTGGTGACCAAGCGGTCATTGATAACCGCCTGGGGATTGTTCTTGTCCCAGATTATACCAGAGAGGGTCAAGCCGCCAATGGAATTGCTTTTTTCCCGTGGCTCCTGGTTTTTGAAAAAATTTATCTGCTCGCGGCTCCAGTTGAAGGGGTCTCTTTCCAGGGGGTGGCTGGCTGTTTTTTGACCCCGAACCTCGATTCTCTCAGGCCGCACCGTGAGAACCTGGGGTTCCCCGGCCTGAAGCGGGAGGGCGTGGCCAAGGAGCAGGGCAGCCAACAGAGCTCCGCAAGCCAAGGGAGGCGGCAGGATTGCGGCAAAAATGGGGCGTCGTTTGCTGGTCATGGCTTGTCCAGTGTTGTCCTGCCGACAACCATGCTGAATTTTACCTTGGCCTGCTGGTCGTAGCTCGCACTTTTCAGACGTTCCACGGCAAGATCCTCGATGATGCCTATCTCGGGCCGCCCTTCGATATATTGCAGATACCGGTAGAGTTCGGGAAAGGGGACCTCTCCGGCCAGGCTCACGGTGTTCAGGGTAAAGCCGTTTACAGAGCGATCCGCTAGCTGGCTCATCTGCTGCAAGTGGTTTTCCATGTTGATCGGAGCGTTTGCCTGCAGGGTGAACAGGGTTTTGGAAAACTGTTCGCGGTCTGTCAGCGAATGCCATTGTTCCTCGATAAGCCGGATCTGCAGGGCCAGGGTTTCTGTTTGTTCCCGCAGGCTGGACGGGAGCGGTGTTCTCGATCTCTGTTTTCTGGGAGAGCTTTTGGCGCAGCGCCTTTTTCTGCGGAGCAAGAAGCAGGGTTGAGCCGCCATAGAGAACCGCGGCGCAGACCAGAACCCCAAGGCACAATTTCCTCAGTTCGGCAAAGGCCTCTGGGTCGCTTTTCAGCAGGAAAAACCATTCCTTCAGTTTGTTGCCGATGATGGTGAGTTGCTGGGCGTTCACGATGGATCTGCCTCTCTATTCAGTTGAAAGGCGATGGTAAAGGTGAAATCGGTTTTTTGGGCGCCCGGGCTGCGGTCAAGGTCTTGGAGGATCACGTTGGCAAAGAGGGGATTGTTCCCCAGCTCCTTTACAAAGGCGGGCAGTTCCCGGTACTGAAGGGCGGCGCCGCTGATCTGCCCCCCCTCCTTGGTGAAGACGATTTTCTCGCAGCGGACCGAGGCGGGCATTGTTGCGGAAATGGCTGCCAGCATGCTGGAAAAATATTTTTTCCGCTCCTGAATGCTGGTGAGTTTTTCCGCCTGCGCGCTCAATTCTTCTTTTTTGTCTTTTTGCTGTTTGATGGTGCTGGAAAGCTGCGCAATCCTTGCCTGGGTTGCGGTTATTTCCCCGGCCCGTTGCTGCGCTTGGGCAATGTCCCGGCTCAGTGAGCTGATTTGTGCTTTGAGAATCCGGTCGCTTGCGGCAAGAAAAAGGATCACCGCAGCCAAGAGAAGCCCGACAACGGGCAAGGTGGTTTTTCTGATCCTTTCGGCCAGTGGCAGCTGGGGAACAAGGTTGATCCGTTCAAGCATGGCTCACCACCTCGCGCCTGTGCCAAGGGCCAGGACATGCAGCAGGGGGGAACAATCCGGGCCGCCGGTCGTGGCGGTCAGGGACTTGCACTGGACGCCCAAGAGATGGCCGCTGCTTTCGGAAAGTTCCGTCCAGAAGGCGTCGGCCCCGCCGACAAAGATATTTCGGATGGCCGCACCCTTTTGAATGGAGGCGTAATAATCACGGGTGCGTAGAATCTCCAGGGGGATTTTATGCAGGTAATCCGGCCAGGTGACGGTGTCCGCCTCTTCCGGCAAAGAGGCGATGGCGGGATTGTCCGTGGGAGTGAATTGAGCGCTGGACCGTGTGGCCTCCTTGGAGGCCAATACGGAGAAATCGGCAAGAATGGAGGCGGTGTCGATGTGCTCGTCGTTGTGCGTCTGCTCATTGTCGAGGATGAGCAGGTCGTCGGTCAGTTCCGGGATGGCCGAGGATGGCAGTTCAATGTCCAAAGGCTGTTGCAGGGTTACTTCCCCTTGTGGCTGCGCAGCTTTGACCGTGCGGATGAGCGGGAGTTTGCCTTTTTCGTACACGGCCAGGGAGATGCTGTCTTGCCAGAGGAGCACGCAAAGGGCGGCATCGTTTGGCGGCAGCATTTTTTCCTGGAAAAGAAAGGTGAAGGCCGCGAAAACGTCCGGTTCAAAAAAAGAGATATCGATTTGCTTTCTGGTGAATTCCTTGCGGATTGTCTGGAAGACTGCCGCGGTGAACAGGTAGACTGTCACCTGGAGCCGATCCTTGAAGCGGCCCGTGATCTGCCAATCGTAGATAAACTCGTTGAGCGGCCTGTGAAGGGTTTTGGCAAGATGGTAGGGCAACGCCTTGCCCACCGCGCCATCCGGCATGACGGGGATGCTGGCGGTGATCACTTCAAAAAAAGAAAGGGGCAGGGATAAGGAGACCAAGCCATGGAGATTGCCAGCCCCGGCAAGCAGTCTGGGGAGGGTCACTTCTGCGGTGATGGGGCTGTCGGTTTTTGCAAGGATATGCATCTGGGCCGCGCCTGACGGAGCCTTTGAGACCTCGGCCAACAGGGTGCTCTCGCCGTCGCCGGTCAGGGCGAGGTATTTTTTCGTGCTGAAGGGCAGCTTCATAAAAAGGATGGTTCCGTCCTCTGTTTCATTGCGGTTGCGTTGCCTGTTGAGGCTGGGTTTCGCCTGCGCTCAGGGAAGAGAGCCATTGGGGTTCCAAAAAACCTGCCTGCTCAAGAAGTTCGAGGTTCTTGCGGAGCTGGGGGTGGTTTGGCGCAAGGGCGTGGGCCTGGCTGAAAAGCCTTTTGGCCGGAGCGCGCAAGCCTAGCTCCGCCAGGGCCACCGCCATGTTGATCAGGGCCTCCGGTCGTTCCGGTTGTTGTTTGTGCGCCTGTTCGAGATAATACATTCCCCGCCAGTACTGATTTCCCTGGATGAGCGCGATGCCCTTGTCGTTGAGTTGCTGGTAGAGGTTGGCGTTGTTGCCAGCCGGGGATGCCGGAGGCGGTGTCGTGGTGGCGCCGGCCAAGGGTGCGGAATCGGCGGGACGCCCCGGAGCTGGCCTCGGAGCAACAGCGTTAGCGGTGACAGGTGCTTTGGTGTCTTTGTGCTTGGGCCAGGCAAAAAATATGACCAGGGCCAGCATGGCAAAGGCTCCCAGTAGGACAACCAAGCGCATCCTGCTGACGCTCACGTTCTGGCCAAAGCCTTTGGCCGGAGCGGATTTTTTTGCGTGAAAACCGCCCTGTTCTCCGGTGCGGATTTTTTCGAGGGTATTGTAGAGTTTGCTCACGCGTCCGCTTACCACTCAGAAGGTCGTTTGTCGGCGGAATCCACATTGTCGGTGAGGGGACGGTCGTCGTTCACATAGAAAACGGCGTCAACCCCCCGGCCGTTGGCATCGCGTTGATTGCCCGGATAGTAGGCCCAACCCGTGGACTCATCAGCCACTCTGGGGTTTGCCTGCACATCGGCAATCCCCTTTACCGAAACACCGGAGGGACTTGCATACATGCCCGGCGGCTGGTCGGGCAGATTGCAGAGCGGCAGAGCCTTGTTCTGTTCGGTGGAGTAAAAATCGCTGCGGACAATGCGCAGGCCGATTAGGGCGGCGGGCCGGGTGCTCAGGCGCAGTTCATTGAATTGCACTTCTTCCAGGGTGGGCCAGTCCGGATTGTCGCCATCGGGTCCGGTGTTGACCCCGGAAGTAAGGATCTTGGCGTGGGCCAGTTCTATTCCGCCCCGGATGGCGGCGAGCTTGCCTTTGACCACGGCGATCTTTGCTTCCTTTTGGATGTTGAGATAGTAGGGGATCGCCGTGGCGGAAATAAGCCCGAGGAGAATGATGACGACGATGAGCTCGATCAGGGTGAAGCCTTTGTTGTTAAGCCTAAGCAATGGAAAACCTCCTGTTCCATGGTGTCTGTTCAGGGACAACATTGCTTCCCGCCAAATTTCCACAAAGAAATAATTTATTTGTAGCACATATTTGCCTAACATCAAAGAAATAACATATTGTTTTATTAGGAAAAAATAACTAAATCCCTTATTTCTCAAGGTGTTTGGGGTGGGCGATGGATTGTGGCTCGATAAAAAAAGAATATTTTTGAATGGTTATGGCAAGTTTGAAAGGAATTATCATGGAAGGAGAGTGGTGGCAATGGGGAGTACTCTGTATTTTTTGAGAAGGGGGGGAAGTGAACGATTGAAGAGCAAGGATAACGGTTCACGAAACAGGGAGAGGGGCTTACGGCGGCGGGGCGGGAAGCAGGTATTTTGCCTCCACCGTGCGACTGACCTTTGTGCCATCGTGTTTGGCTTGGACTTGGATGGTAGTGGGTGTATCTGTAGCGGTAAAGGCGAAGAGGGTGGTGCCATCGGTGGTGGGAGGGAGCGCGGGTATTCCCCCCACTGTGGGATTCACAGGGGCAGTGATTCCCCCTCCGCCATCATTTCCGAGGATGTTGAGCCGCATGACGGACTCGGCGCTGTAAAGGGCCTGGGCCCCGAGATAGTCCTCTGTTGAGGATGTTTGGGTGGTCACGGTTAACCT
>JBAZSA010000083.1:0-11272 GCA_041662645.1 Desulfurivibrionaceae bacterium | reverse complement strand
GCTGCGTTCGTTCACCTCCGCCGCCAGTTTCAGATTCAGGTTTTGCAGCTCCTTGGTGCGGTCGGCAACCCGCTGCTCCAGGGAATCGTGGGATTCCTTGAGGCGGGCGAGCATGGTATTGAACGAGGAGGCCAGCTGGGTGATTTCATCGTGGCTGACAACGGTGATCGGGCTTCCCGGAATGCTCTCCTGGGCAATCTGGTTGGCGGTTGTGGTGAGCGCGACGAGGGGAGCGGTCAGTTTTTTCGCCAGGAACCTGGAGGCGGCAAAGGTCAGCTGGAGGATCAAGATGCCGATGACCAGGTAGATGCCGGTCAAGGTAGTCAGTGCGGCATATGCCTGTCTGATGTTCTGGCCAACGGTCAGGGTCAGGGGAATCTGGTCGAGGGGCGCCTGAGCCTTGACCAGGAAGGTGCTGCTCACGACCGGAGCGGAGTGCTCCGTGCGATTTGCCCATATTTCTCCGGAGCTGCTGGAGAAGGTGAAGATATTCCCGGAGGTGCTGGGCAGATCAGGCAGACAGCTCTCGGTGATTCTGGCCAAGGGGATTTCGATGACCAGCATGCCTTCGGCCTTGCCGGTGGCGGAGTAGAACACCGGGTAGGCGATGAGCAGATTGGAGTCTTTCCCCTGTTTTGTAAGGCGCGCCAGGGGGAGCTGCTTGGTGATCACCTGGGTCAGCAGGGCGTCATCCGTGTAGGCCCGCAATTGTCCGGGCCCCTGGCAGGAGATAATGGGCTGCCCGGAAAAATCGCAGAGGGTGAGCAGGCAGGGGATATTCTGCGGAAGATGGTAGCTCTTGAGAAAGGGCGCCACATACATCTCCCGTCCAGCCGAGTCGGCGAGGGCATTGACCACAATGAGGTTTGTCGACATGTTGCGCATGTCGTTGTTGATGTTGTCCAGGCGCGCTTCCAGCCGGTGGCTGATCAGGGCCGCCTCAAAGGCGAGTTTCTCTTCAATCTGTGCCTTGAGAGTATGCCGGGTGAAGATGTAGCTTGCCGCACCCAGGGCAAGGACCACGGCCATGGTCAGCGACAGGGCGGCAAGGGAAATCTTTTTGGCAATGCTCCGGGGCATGGGGTTTACTCCCGAATCCGTAGAATAGAGCCATCGCTCCGGAACCGGCTCATGAACAGGTCTCTCGGTTCCAGGGCCTCGTGGCGTTCAGCGGTGAAGGGGTGGGGATAGACTTTGATCAGGCCGTCGTAGTTGCGCACCTGTTCCAGGGCGTCGCGGATCTTGATCCGGTCGGTGGTTCCTGCCTTGTTGATGGCCAGGGCCAGGATGTGGGTCAGGTCATAGGCGTGGGCCATGCCCACCGGCGAAGGGATATCCTCCGGCCTGCTGATCTTGAAAAGCGCTCCGGCGGTCTTGTAAAATTGTTTCAGCTTCTGCTCCCGTCGGTTGTCAAAAAAGCTGTAGGTCTGCACCACGGAAAAATCGATCTGGTTGATCCCCTCGCCGGTCAGCTTGGTGAAATCGCCGCCGGTGACCCCCCAATGGCTGACTATGGGGAGGCGTTTTTCCTGGGGCAGGGCAGCCACTTCCTTGACCAGAATCGACCCTTCCGATTCGTTGGCCACCAGCACGATTGCCTCGGCCCCGGAGTTGCGCGCCGCTTCATACTTGTCGAGCAGGGATTTGTCGCCCCACATGTACCACTGGATCGTGGTGACGCTCAGCTTTGGGTGTGCGGCGAGATACGTCTTAACCGCCTTTTCGCAGCTTCTCCCCCAGCCGGTGGTGGGCAGCAGCACCCCGAACCGTTTGGCCCCTTTTTTCGCGGCGTGATTCAGCATGGTCTGGATGGCCCAGCTGTCTTTGAGAGAGAGGCGGAAGCAGAAATTCGGCGTGCGCCCATTGTCGACGATGTTGTCGGCCGCGCCCCAGGCATCGAGGAGAATCACCTTTTTTTCGTGGAGAATTGGCACCTCTTCCTGCATTACCGGAGTAAATCTGCCGCCCACCACCGCGACCAGATCAGGGATCTCGGCGAACTCCTCGATGTTTTTGATCCCGCGGGCTGGCACGGAGCGGTGATCCTTGATCACCAGCTCCAGCGGCCTGCCGCCCAGCACCCCGCCCGCCGCGTTGATCTCTCTGATGGCGGTGAGAATCCCTATCCGGATGGCGTCATCAGAGGTGCTGGTGGTGTGGCCGACCTCGGCGTCAAAGCCGATGATCACTGGTTTTTTTGCGGGTCCGGCGGCAATGGCCGTAGCCACGCTCAAGATGAGGAAAATCGTTATGAGCCAGATGATCCCGGATGCTGCTCTGCGCGGTCCCATTGCATTGCCTCCTGTTTGCGCGGAAAAGAAAAGCGTGCCGATGGATTTCTATTTTCAGGGTATAGGGCGAATGGGAAAATGTCAAAATGTTGGGCGCGTGGCAGGTTGTCGCGGGGAGGGAAGTAACAGAACAGGGGGGATTTTTTTGAGAGGCTAAAACAACTTCTGCTGCCCGATAACCCCTGGCAGCCGCTTGGGGGACTTGATCCTGAGTACCTTGTTGACATTCATCCTGCCGGTCACGACCTCAATATCACGCACCGCAACGCCAAACTCCTCGGCCAGGAAGCGCACCATGTAGTCGGTCGCCTTTCCCCCCCGCGGCACAGCCTTGACGCTGACGCAGAGCTGATGCCCCTTTACCTTGCCGATGGCGTCTTTCTTGGCATTGGGGGTGCCGAGGATATTGAGGATCAGAACATCGCCTTCCCAGGTGTAAAACGGTCTTTGCATTATTCCTCCCCAAAGCAGACCCTTCAAGGACAATCCTGCAATGCCCACGAGGTCTCGTCAATGTGCTGCTGCAGAGATTTGGCCGCATGCAGAACCTTGCCATTGATCTTGTTGGCCTCGGTCATGCGCTTGAAGCTCAGGAGCCAATCCAGCCCGTTGTAGGATTGATTGATCGCAAGCTCGACCCCTGCGATTACAGGAACCTTTTTCGCGACCCATTTGCCAAAAACCTTATTGGAAGCGGCCAGTTTTGAAATATCGAGCATGGCCTTCAGCTCCGGCGCCTCGGTCTCGAAATATTTCTGCATCCGCGGATCGTCGAGCATCCCATTGATATCCTGGTTCGAGGAGGTCAGTTGTGCCATCAGGGCCGACATGCCGTCTTTGATAAAGGTCTGCCAGTCGTTGATGTTGCCGGTGAGTTCGGCAATCTTGCCGGCGGAGGAGAACACCTTGAGCCGTTCGATCTTGGCCTGGATCACGGCGACATCAAGGCCGTCCTGCGCCATCTGCGCGGCCTTTTTTTCATAGATCCGCTGCAACCGCTCCGCCGCTTCGCCCCGTTTGTCCATCCTTTCGAGCAGTTGCCCGGTGAAGTATTCGATGCCGTCCTTGGCCGCCTGCAGCAGGGCATTGCGGTTGGCCTCCTGCCAGGTGGAGAGCTGCTCCTGCGCCAGATTGATGGTGTTGGAGAACTTGTCCCGCTGGGTGAGGAACCCTTGCAATTTCTGGTTCAGCTTGGCGCAATCCGGAGCCTTGGTTATGGGCTTGCCGTCAGCCCTTCCATCGCGCGGTTTCGTCGTGCCTGGGGCAGGGGGGGCACCCTCATTTTTTAAATTCTTGGCCACATAGGCGGTGGCGTTTCTCAGGTCAACGACCCTGGGATCATTCTCGGGGTTGACCAGCAACTGGATATCCTTGAGCGGCATGGTGTCCCCGAAGAATGGGGTGGGCTGTTTTGGCTCGGCTGCGGTGTCAAAGGGTTTCCGGGCATTGGCGGCAAGGGTCTCCGCATCATCGTCCAGGGTTTTGAAGGCCAGGGAAGCATCCGATAAATTTTTGAAGGCCACGCCCTGGGAGCCATCCAATTGTTTGAACGACTGCATCATCTTGTTGTGTTGCGCCTGGAAGGCAGCCTCCTGCGCGCGCTGAAAGGCGGCTGCCTGCTGGGCAGCCAACGCCGCCGCTTTCTGCTGGGCAGCAAGCGCCTCCTCCTGGCTCTTGGCGGATTGGGTATCGGTCTCAAAGAGGGAGGTCAGCATCCCCTCGAACAACGCCCCCACAAACATGGCCTTGACGTTGCCCGAGGTACTGCCATGTTTCGACTTGTGCCCGACGGATGATTGATTGCAGACAATCTGGCCGTTGACGCAGGTGCAGGGGATGCCCTGCAAGGCATACGCCTTGGCGGACCCCTCGCAGTCGAGAGCCGGGCCAGACCAGGCCGGCAGAGGCGACAGCAAAGCACAAACGGTCAGGAGGCAGCCTAAAGTTCGCTTCATTTGCATAATCCGTGTTCCCGTCGGTCCGATGTTAATTGGCCGCCCTGGCTTCCCACTCGTAGATCTTGTCCTGGGCAGCGCGGGCGTCCTTGGCATCCGGCATCAGGAGGAGATACTGCTTCATGTAAGCGATGGCCGGTTTGAACCGTTGCACCTGTGCCGAGAGCAGGGCCAGGTTGAAATAGGCCTGCGGGTACAAGACCGGATCCACCTCGATGGCCTTCTGGTACAAGGAAATTGCCTTGGCGTAATTTTTCTCTTGGCTGAAGGCATTGGCCTGCACGATCAGTTTCCTCTGTTCTTCTCCCATGTCCGGTTTTGCGCGAAGGGAGCGATAGAGAGCTGCCTTCTTTTCAAAGGCAATCAATTTTTCCTTTTGAATCGATTCCCATTTTTGCTGAATGAAAAAGAGGAGGTCAGCTGCCTCCTGGGCGGCCTTCTCGTCTTGGAAAGAAATTGAGATTGAGATATTGTGAGGAAGCCCCTCGATTCCATAGCGAGTCACCGTAAAAGATGAGCCAGCCAACTCATCGAAATAAACCGGGAAAAGCGGCACCACGAGCCTGTCGCCGGAAATGCCGATGCCAGCCACATCGCAAGAAATCCCGGCACTCCCGTAGTAACACCCTGTGGCCCTTCCCAACTCGCCCTCCTGGTTATTTATGAAATTCGTCAGGGCATCAAAGTTAGGAATCCTGGGATTCGTGCCGTAGCGGACACTGTACGCCTTTTCCAGAAGGCCCGTCAGCGCTTCTTCCGCAGCAGCCATTGTCGTAACGCCCTGGGGAGGTTTCGGGTGATAGATGGCGGCAGGCTGAGTCGCGTTGGTATTGGAAACCGCGCACCCGGCGAACAGGAACGACGCTGCCAGCAAAAATCCAAACAACATTTTGTTCCTCACGGCAATCCTCTCCTTCGATGTCGTTTCTTCTGGTCCCGCCAAGATCACTTTTCCTGAAGCAACGCTTCCCATTCGTAGATCTTGTCCTGGGCAGCGCGGGCGTCCTTGGCATCCGGCACCAGGAGGAGATACTGCTTCATATACGCAATGGCCGGCTTGTACCGCTGCACCTGCGCCGAAAGCAGAGCCAGGTTGAAGTATGCCTCCGGATGGGAGACCAAGTCCACCTCGATGGCCTTCTGGTACAAGGAAATCGCCTTGGCGTATTCCTTTCGCTCATTGAACGCATTGGCCTGCACAATAAATTTGCGCTGCTCCTCGGAGATCGGTGGCTTTATTTTTAAGGCGCGGTATTGAGCTGCTTTTTCTTTAAAAGCCTCCAAAGCAACGGCATTATCCTTTTCAATATGTTTCTGCACGAAAAACAAGTCATCAGCTATTCTTTGCGCAGTGCCTTCAGGCGCTCTTAGCTGTACATGATGGGATAATTCAACAATATAGCCACCTCTGACCAGTATGGTGACATCTCCGGATAGTTCTTTGTAGTATAAGGGAAATAAAGGGAAATCTATTCGATCATCAAAAACATCAATGGCGCCGCCTTTATCTTTGTATATGTTATAGCAAGCATCCGTGTAAAGAATGTTGTTTATCCTCATGCGGGGATATTTTCCATAGAGTTCTCGCAGAACGTCTTCCCCGGGCAATTTAAAATTGGACCTCTCATAGAAAATTACGTCCACTTCCTTCAAAAGGATTGCCAGGTCTTGTTTTGCCTCTTCGATGGTCGTGATGCCGGCGGGAAGTTTGGGGGAATAGAGGTCGGCGTTCTGTGAATGGGCGGGAGTTGCCCAACCAGACACCACAAGCATGACGCACACACAAAAACAGCACCAACGGATCATCGCGTTATTCAAAAGCATTCCGAGACCTCCTTCCCCACTTCGGCTTACACGCTATTTTTCAGGGAGCGGCTTCCCACTCGTAAATCTTGTCCTGGGCAGCGCGGGCGTCCTTGGCGTCCGGCGCCAGAAGCAGGTACTGCTTCATGTAGGCAATGGCCGGTTTGAACCGCTGCACCTGCGCCGAGAGCAGGGCCAGGTTGAAATAGGCCTGCGGATACGAGACCGGGTCCACCTCGATGGCCTTCTGGTATAAAGAAATCGCCTTGGCGTATTCCTTTCGGTCGTTCAATGCATTGGCTTGGACAACGACCCTGCGCTGCTCTTCGGACATAGCCGGCTTTACTTTCAACGCGCGGTATTGCGCTGCAACTGGCGCAAAACGGGTAAGTCGGGCATTCCGTTCCTCGTCGGCCTTTTTTTCCTCGTTTTGCATAAAGAGGAGCGCATCGGCCGCCTTTCTGGCAGCGGCAAGATTGTCGAATTGCAAGCTGACCAGGTCCGGGAAGTTGATTTCGTGGCGAATGCTGCCGTGTCCTTCTTTCCGGTATTCAACGACGATCTCGGAATTGGCAATCTTATACGTAGGTAAAACAAAGACGCCTGTCTTCTGCGGGCCTCCGCAATGGTTTGTCCAGCCGATCTCTATCCTGTCGCCCTGCACAGTGGTTTTATCGACATACAGCGAAAGGGCGGGGCAGATATCCGGATAGAGCTGAAGGTGCTGGAGCGACTCCTCAAAATCCTTCTTCGCGGAATCAAAGGTTACGCCGGGACGCGCCTCCGGACGATAGACCGCCTCGTATCCTGGCCGCAGAGTCTCCAGCGAAGCGGCATTGGCTGGTGGCACCGCGCCTGCAAGGGCCGCCAGCACAAAAAACCCAAAAATACACCATTCGATTTTTTTCCTCACCGAAACCATTCTGGCTCTCCTGCGGTTCACTTCCGCACCATGAGTTCCCACTCGTAGATCTTGTCCTGGGCGCTGCGGGCGTCCTTGGCGTCGGGGGCCAAGAGCAGGTACTGTTTCATGTAGGCAATGGCCGGTTCGAACCGCTGCACCTGCGCCGAGAGCAGGGCCAGGTTGAAATAGGCCTCCGGATAGGAAACCGGGTCGATGTCGATGGCCTTGCTGTACAAATCGATGGCCCCGGCATACTCCTTCCGCTCGTTCAGTGCGTTGGCCTGTACGATGTACCGCCGCTGCTCCTCGGAGACCGGCGGTTTCACCTTCATGCCACGATATTGCGCAGCCTTTGTCTCAAAAAGGGCGAGACGCTCCCTGTGGCCCTTTTCCAGATTCTGCTGAATAAAATACAAATCATCGGCAAACCGCTGGGCATCGGGCAATTCGACGAAGTGAAACGACATCACCCCAGGAAACTCGATCTGGTAGGGGGGAACCCAACTCGCCATCCCTGTGCTTCCTTCAAGTATTTGAAAGCCAAGGGAGGGTTGCTGCGTAATGATTTTCGTTACGCCGATGGACGCGCCCAACAGATCGGTATAGGAAAAAGCAAGGCGCGGACTCACCTCGAGGCTTCTCTCCCGCACCGCAAAACCATCGACCGCCATGAACAGCAAGGTATTGCCGGCATCATAAAGCGCCACGGCCCCGCCCTTGCTGCCCTGCATAAGCGGCGCCAGGCCCTTTCGCCCTTCATAGGTGTTTATATCCTGCTGGCCAAGGTACTTCACACCGGGTTGTTTTCTGCTCTGCAGCAGCTCCGCCAGATCCTTCCTGGCGTCGTCGATAGTGGCAATACCAACCGGAAGTTTCGCGGCATATCGGTACCCGACGGGAATACCGTCTTGTGCCTGGTCGGTTTCGGGATTCACGGCAACGCATCCTGCCACCATGGCCAACAGAAGGATGCCGAGGCAAAACCCCATTTTTCTCTTTATGACGAACATCATGCGCCTCCTCCTGTGCGTGACCATGCCTTCCCGGCGTGAGGGAAAATCCCTGTTTCGTTATCGTCCCCTTTTCTGCAACAGGAATTCCCACTCGTAGATCTTGTCCTGGGCGCTGCGGGCGTCCTTGGCGTCGGGGGCCAAGAGCAGATACTGTTTCATGTAGGCAATGGCCGGTTTGAACCGCTGCATCTGCGCCGCAAGCAGGGCCAAATTGAAATAGGCCTCCGGGTAGGCAACCGGGTCGATGTCGATGGCCTTGCCGTAGAGTTCGATGGCCCCGGCATAATCCTTTTGCTCGTTCGACGTGTTGGCCTGCACGATGTATCTCCGTTGCTCCTCGGAGACCTGCGGCTTCACCTTCATCCCCCGATACTGGGCCGCCTTGGCCTCAAACAGGGCGACCCGCTCATCGCGCTTTTTCTGCAATGCCTGCTGGATTACAAAAAGGTCGTCGGCAAACCGCTGCGCATCGGGCAGATCGGCAAAGACAAAGGAGATCAGCCCCGGGAAATGGACCTTATAGCGGCGCACGACCCCTTCCCGGCTCTCCCCCACGATATGGCGCCCAATGGCCGGCCATTCCGCTGTCTTTTCCACCACAATGACCTGGTCCAGCAGATCGGCATAGAAAAAGAGGATGCGCGGAGTCACCTCGATTCGGTCTTCCAGGGCACCGCTGCCGGAAAAGGCCATGAACAGGAGTTCGTTCTGGCCATCGTACCAAAAGGTGATGGGTCCATTCTTGCCCTGCACCAACGCCTTCAGGGCCTGTTCATTCGCGGCGTTGTTGATGGTGGGCTGGCCGTAGAATTTGATGCCGGGATTGTTGGGGCCAGCGAGCAGCGCGGCCAGATCCTTCCTGGCCGCATCAGGGGTCTCGATGCCGGGCCGGGGTTTTGGCTGGTAGGTGTAGCCGATCGGGACAACGTCCTTGGGCTGGCTCCCTCCGGAATCCATCGGAGCGCATCCCGGCAAGGCGGCCATGAAGAAGAGAGAAAAAATGAATCCAAAGAATAGTTGTATCCGACGCATAATCCTTCTCCTTTTCGTGTTGTAACGCTGTCGCATCATCTGCCGAACTGTTGGGCCGACAGGTCGACCCGCCGGAAGGTGAGGGTGAAGGGATCCTTGTTGCCCTTGCGCCACAGTTCCAGGGTGACCATGCTTCCCGGCTCGCCGCTCAGCCGGAGCACGGCTTGGCCCGGGGAAAGGCTTTTGACCGCCACGCCGTCGATGGCGAGTATTTCATCCTCGTCGCGCAATCCGGCCTCAAAGGCCGGGGTCCCCGGCTGCACCCGCACACTCAAACGCCCCTGCCAGCCGTATTGGACCATGGAAAAACCGCCATCCCACCATTGCGTGAGTCCGTAAAGTAACACGTCCAGACCGCCTTTTCCGAGGGGGCCATGGAGCGTATCTTCCGCTGTTTTTTTCCCGCCGGCAACGACGCCGCTACAGCTGTCGTCTCCCAACAGGGACATCTGTGTGGACGCCTGAAAGCTCGTGCTCTCATGGCGCAGGACGATCTTGCCCTCACGGTCGTTCAACTCGCCGGTCGCTTCCGAGGTGTCCGGGGGGACCGTGCATTTGTCCGCGCGCACACTGCCCCGGTTCCAGGTGCCGGTGAGACGGTTGCCCTGCAGGACAAGCTGGTATTCCGCCGGGGTGTACCCTCCGACCGGGACATTGCCGACCAGGGAATAGTTGGAGCGTACTTCGTCCGCCGGCACCAGCCGCTGATCTGTTTTGAGAGTCAGGCGGTTGCCGTTGAGCGTCAGGCGGTAAAAGGAACCGTCCTGTCCCACCCAAAGACCCACCCGCGCCTGGGCCTTGGCTGCCAATTCCTGGCGGAATTCGAGTTTGACGATTTCATCGCGCACGCTCTGCGCGTCTTTGGCGTCGGGGGCAAGGGTCAGGTATTGGCGGTAACTCTCCATGGCCTCGGCATTCCGTCCCAGCTGGGTCTGGGCCTTGCCCAGGTTGAACCAGGCAATGGCCAGTTGCGGGGCGATTTCGGTGGCCAGGCGGAACTCCTCTTCGGCCAGGGTCAAATCGTCATTGGATTTGGCCATTTCAATGGCGGCCATGCCGCGAAGCATGTGGCGCCGGGCATCTTCCGGAGTGCCGGTGGCGCGGGGTCTTTGCGCTGGCGCGGCCTGCGGCGCAACACTTTGGGCTTGGGTGGCTGGAAGAACAGGATTTGGCGCAACCTGTGCCTTGGCGCTTGGCGTGGTTGCATTCGGGGCAACGGACTGCGGCGCGGGCGGCTGTTCCACCGCGCATCCGAACAGCAGAAATGCTGTGGCGCACCACAATAGGAAGGGGTTTCTCATCCTGATTCTCCGTATCAAAAACCTGTTGATGGTATAACCGGCTGGTGTATTGCGAAGCCCCGGAGGCGTAACCGGGCTATCGTTTCGTTGTCCCGGATTCCTCGTCAAACACCGGGCATTTCCGCTCGGGCGTGTAATTGGTGTATATCTTGTCGTTGTAATCCTTGTGGCAGGGCAAACATTGCCCCACCCGCAGGATGCGGGTCAGCTCTTTCTTGTTGAAGGGGCGCAGATCAGGGCGGGCGCTTTTCTGCAGCGGCTTGCCCTCGATGTTTACGTACCCGTCCAGCGGCGGGGTAGGGCCTGCCTCGGTTTGCAACCCCTGGTCAACCCCGGAAAAACGCCATTTCCCCTTTTCCTTCCAAGCCGTGCCCTCGCCCAGACCCACGGTCTTGGTGGAGGTGTGGCAGTCAACGCAGGTGCGGCCCGCCTTCTGGGTGGTGTGGGGGCTTAGGGCCGCCATGGTCAGCGAGTTGAAGGAGCCCGCGGGTTTGCCCTGTTTGTCGATGAGGGTAACGACATCCTGGCAGCCGGGGGTGACGGTGACGATCTTGTCCTTCCACACGGCCAGCATGGGTTTTTCGTAGCGGAGGTAGGAGCGGCCCTCCTCCCACCAGCCATCGGTTTCCTTGCCGGTCAACTTGTCGAGATGGGTCTCCCGCATGTCCCGCTTGGCGTGGCAGCCGTAGCATTGCGGAATCCAGCTGGAATGGCAGGATTGGCAGCCCATGCGCTTGTGGCCGGGGTAATCGCAGGTACCCTCCTTGGGCGGGTTGAGGGGATGCTTTTTCTCGTCGATTTTCCCGGTCAGCACGAAGCGGCCATCGGGTTCTTGTGCGATATTGTTCAGCTTTTTGTTTTTCCTGGTTGTCCCGGGCGCACCATTGTTGGTGTGACAGAGTTCGCAGGAGATCTCCAGCGCCTGCTCGTAATGGGCGTGCCGCTTGCCGTCGCCCATGATCTCGTCGCGGGG
>JBAZSA010000082.1:0-11337 GCA_041662645.1 Desulfurivibrionaceae bacterium | reverse complement strand
AAGATTCCAGCAGGGTAAGGAAGGTTCTGGTATCCCGAAGATCTGGCATATTGCGCAAGGTTATCGGCTCACCGCTCAACAGACAGGCGGCCATCAGCGGCAGGGCCGCGTTTTTGGCGCCGCTCACCGCGATTTCACCATGCAGGGGATATCCGCCTTCAATAACTATCTTGTCCATGGGGTTCTCTCTTGTAAAAAAAATCGCAGGGGAAAATGCGGCATTACGGCTCAGCAGCGACGGGCCTGAAAAATACGCGGCAAACCGGCCAGATCAAAATGGACCTGCAACCTATCATATTCCGGAAAGGAAGAAAAGATTTTCAGCACCGCATCCTGCTGATCCGCGCCGATCTCCATGAAAAAGAGGCCGCCGGGCAGCAAGACCCCATGAACCTGCGATGCCAAGGCGCGGATATCGGAGAGGCCGTCGGCGCCTCCGTTCAGGGCGGAATGGGGCTCGAAATCCCGCACTTCCGGTTGCAGAGTGTCCATTGCCATGGCGGCTATGTAGGGGGGGTTGGAGACAACCAAGGCAAACCTTCTCTCCTGTTGTAGAGCGGTCAGCCAGTCGCCGTTTATCAAAAAAACCCTCGGCTGCACCTGATGGCGCCGGATGTTTTCCCTGGCCACCCCTAAGGCGGCAAGGGAAATATCCACCCCAAACACCTGCCGCTCCCCGAGTTCGCGGGCCAGGACAACGGTAATCGCCCCGCTCCCGACCCCCAGATCCAGCACCGGGCCAGGCGGCAAACCGTCCTGGTGCACCGTGGCAAAGATTTTTTCGAGGAGTTCCTCGGTCTCGGGACGGGGGATGAGGACCTTGCGGGAAACCGCGAAGGGCAACGACCAGAATTCCTGCTCTCCGGTGATGTAGGCCAATGGTTCCCGGGAAAGACGCCGGGCAAGGAGAGCATTAAAAAGGGAAAGGTGCTGCGGCGGGATTTCCTGCCCCAGGGCAAGAAAAAACTGGGTTCGAGTAACGTTTAGGACATGGCCCAGCAAAAGCGCCGCCTCAATCTCCGGCTCGGCAACGCCCGCATCGGCAAGGCGTTGCACGCTTTCGCGATATACCTGCTTGAGAATCATGGGCGGCTCTTCAGGCCTAAGGAAAAGCGGGAGACCGCATCCAGGGGCCACACGTTATTGCATGAGTTGCAGGGCTTCGGTCTGAAAATGGACAATGAGGGGTTCGATGATATCGTCGAGCTTTCCCATGAGGATTTCATCGAGCTGATACAAGGTGAGATTGATCCGGTGATCGCTGACCCTGCCCTGCGGAAAATTATAGGTGCGGATGCGTTCGCTCCGGTCGCCGCTGCCCACCTGGCTCTTGCGGTCTGCGGACATTTTCTCGTCCTGCTCGCGCTGCATCTTGTCGAGGAGCCGGGCGCGGAGCACTTGCAAGGCCTTGGCCTTGTTCTTGTGCTGGGATTTTTCATCCTGACAGGTCACCACCAGCCCGGTGGGCAGATGGGTAACCCGCACCGCCGAATCGGTGGTGTTGACGCTCTGCCCGCCGGAACCGGTGGAACGGTAGACATCGAACCGCAGGTCGTTGGGGCTGATATCAAGCTCAACCTCTTCCGCCTCGGGCATTACCGCCACGGTAACGGCGGAGGTATGAATGCGGCCCTGGGTTTCGGTCTCGGGAACGCGCTGCACGCGATGGGCCCCGGACTCATATTTTAATCTGCTGTAGACGTGATCGCCGCTAATCAGGGCGATGATTTCCTTGAACCCCCCGATCCCGGTAGGATTGCTGGTCATTACCTCAACCTTCCACCCCTGTTGCTCGGCGTATCGGCTGTACATCCGGAACAGGTCACTGACAAACAGGGCGGCCTCATCCCCGCCGGTGCCAGCCCGGATCTCAAGAAGGGTATTTTTATCATCGTTGGGGTCCTTGGGGAGCAAGGCAACCCGGAGGTCCTTGATCAATTCCCCCTGACGGATTTCCAGTTCGGCCAGGTCAGCCCGGACAAGCTCCCGAAGTTCATTATCGTCTTCTTCCTGAAGCAGAAGGCGATTGTCCGCGATTTCCCTGTTTACCTTTTTGTAGTTGCTGTACAGATCATCAAGCTTTGCCAGATTGGCATGCTCTTTGGCAACCCGTCGAAATTCCGCCGGATCGCTTACCAACTGGGGCTCTGAAAGCCGGGCCTCAAGGGCAAGCTTGCGTTCTGCAACATTTTCAAGTTGGGCAAACATGATAAACTCGCAATAGAGGGAAAAAGGCCACAGGTCCGTTGCACAAGATCAAATGGTTACAAAAGGCAACCGTTGTAATCGCGGCTTTTCGAAGTCTGCGCTTATCTGCGATTGCAACAAACATTATCATCTCGTCAAAAAAGGAACGCCCCTGAGCCATCTCCCCTTACAGGAATGGTCCAAAGGCGTTATCAACACAGGAAAAATCGTGTTTTTTACTTGGCTGTTTGCTTGCCGTATTTCTTATTGAACTTATCAATCCGGCCGGCGGAATCGATCAATTTCTGCTTTCCGGTGAAAAACGGATGGCAGGCCGAGCAGATTTCCACTTTTATTTCAGGGAGAACCGAACCAAGTTCAACCGCATTGCCACAGGCACAGACGGCATCAATTTTATGATATTCGGGATGCACACCTTCTTTCATGGACGAAACCTCCAATAAATTAACAAAAAACCGATTATACACAGTCCAGACGGACTCATTTTTCTTCCAGATGAGAAAAACCTGTGGATTATATCGTTATCTTCTTTTTTTTGCAAGCTAGGAATTGCGTACAGCCAAAAATCAACCGCCCTTCATCATGTCAAAAAATTCGGCATTGGAGCGGGTCCCCTTCATCTTATTGAGGAAAAACTCCATGGCGTCGATGGGATTCATGGAGCCTAAGAGTTTGCGCAAGATCCAGACCTTGTTCAACTCTTCCGCCGTGAGCAACAGCTCTTCCTTGCGGGTTCCGGATTTGGCCATGTCGATGGCGGGAAAGATTCTCCGGTCCGCGATCTTGCGGTCGAGCACCAGCTCCATATTGCCGGTGCCCTTGAACTCTTCGAAGATAACCTCATCCATCCGGCTACCGGTCTCGATCAAGGCGGAAGCAAGGATGGTCAAACTGCCGCCTTCCTCGATGTTGCGCGCCGCGCCAAAAAAACGCTTCGGCCGATGCAGGGCGTTGGAATCAACACCGCCGGAGAGAATCTTGCCGCTCGGCGGCACCACCGTGTTGTAGGCCCTGGCCAAACGGGTAATGCTGTCCAGCAGGATCACCACATCTTTTTTGTGCTCCACCAGCCTACGGGCCTTGTCGAGCACCATCTCTGCCACCTGGATGTGCCGCTGGGGCGGCTCGTCAAAGGTGGAACTGATCACCTCGGCATTGACGCCCCGCGCCATGTCGGTGACCTCTTCGGGCCGCTCGTCGATGAGCAGGACGATGAGAATAATCTCTTTGTGGTTCTTGGTGATACTGTTGGCGATATCCTTGATCAACACCGTTTTGCCGGTGCGGGGCGGGGCGACGATCAGACCGCGCTGGCCCTTGCCGATGGGCGCCATGATATCCATGATGCGCATGGAGTAGTTGTCCGGCTCCCGCTCAAGATTTATGCGCTGCTGGGGGTGCAACGGAGTCAGGTTGGAAAACAGGGTTTTATCCCGGGCTTTTTCCGGCGGATCGAAATTGACGCTGTCAACCTTGAGCAGGGCAAAATAGCGTTCACCTTCCTTGGGTGTGCGCACCGGCCCCTCGATGGTATCGCCGGTCCGGAGATTGAGCCGCCGGATCTGGGAAGGCGAGACATAGATGTCGTCTGGCCCTGGCAGATAATTGTAATACGGGGCCCGCAGAAAACCAAAGCCATCCGGCAGTACCTCAAGCACGCCGCTGCCCCAGTTCTCGCCATTTTTTTCGGCCTGTCCGCCAGCGGCCTGCAGGATAGCAAAAATAAGCTCCTGCTTGCGCATGGCGCTGTATTCCTCAATGCGATAATCCTTGGCGAGCTTGGTCAGCTCGGTGATTTTCATCAATTTAAGTTCAGATAAGTTCATGCAATCCCTTTCTCCATCTCCAGAATGCTACTCTCAGTGTTTGTATAGTTGGAACCGTGACTGACCCAGACAATTAAAAAATTTCAGACCTATAAAGGTGAGCAGGGAAACGTGGACAGCAGGATATACTTGCCCGGCCCCATCACAACAGAAAAAATCTGAAATGAAAAATTTTGAAATGTTTCCGCGGAATTACGACATACTAATGAGCCCATCACGATGAAACGGACGGATACACCTGGCGTTTTTTCAACGATGCGGAAATTTTACAGAGAGCAATATGCGAAATTGAACAGGTTATTTTTCGAGAATTTGAGTTAGAGGAGAGCTGAGGTATATTCTCGGATTATCTGTAACCGTCCTTGCGAAAGGAAGGATAAGTGCATGATTTTTTCGTATGCGATGCGGAATACTATTGGTTAATCCGCCCAGTGTCAATACAATTTTTCACAAATTTAAAAACACCGCAAAAAAATTAAAAATTATTTTTTACTCTCTTTCCCTTGCCATTATCTGATACTATTTGTATATTATCAAGTTTTCCGCCCCGGCCACACAAAAAATATGTATTTGCTTGCCACAGAAAGAAAACCCTGAAAACAGGAGAGTTGCCCGTGCCTGCCGACATAAAAGCCAGACTACTCGAAGCCGGAAAAGATGAAGGATGCGTAACCCTCACCTTCCTGAACGACCTGATTCCGGAAGGGAAAGACGCTGATGCCATTGATGGTATATTCGATTTTCTCAACGAGAACAACATCGAAATAGTCAGCCAGGAGAAATCCGGCAAAAAGAAGACCCTCGATGGCAAAAACTGGGAAGGTGGAGGGGATGACCAGCACGAAGAGGTTCCCCTGGATGACGACGACGACAAACTCATGGACGCCGCCGCCCTTGTTTCCAAGGAAGATAGCCCGGAACCGGAAGAAACCACAACTACCTACCTCCGGGAGATGGGCAAATTCGAGTTGCTCACCCCCCAGGAAGAAGAAAAATACAGCAAGAGCATCCGCGAGGGATTTGACGCGATAATCCGTGCGGTTCGCCAGAACCAGCATGGAACCGAGGAACTGCGCCAACTTGTCGAACGCATTGACCTGTGGGAAAAACGCGACCCGACCCTGAAGCCCAAAAAACAGCATCTCAACTTCATGATGCGCGCCATCGTCAAAACCTGCCAGGCGCATCCGAAAAACAAAAAACTCCAGGAAATGCATTGCAAGCTGGAGATGTTCCACCGCTCCATTGAAATTGCCAAGGATGCCATGATCAAGGCCAATCTCCGCCTGGTGGTCAGCATTGCCAAACGGTACATGCACCAGGGCCTCACCCTGGCCGACCTTATCCAAGAAGGCAATCTCGGCCTGATGCGGGCGGTTTTCCGTTTCGACTACACCAAGGGCAACAAATTCAGCACCTATGCCAGCTGGTGGATCAGACAGGCGATCACCCGGGCCATCCTGGACAAAACCAGAACCATCCGGCTGCCAGTGCATTTCCTGGAACTCAGAAGCCAGTTCTTCAAGGCTTTTTACTCGCTCCTCAAGGAGCTGGGCCGCGAGCCGACCCCCATTGAGATTTCCGAGAAAACCGGGCTGCCGATGGACAAGATTCTCGCCATCCTGGAGGCATCCCGCGAGCCCATCTCCCTGGAAACCCCGGTGGGTGACGATGACTCCACCCTGGGAGATTTCCTGGAAAACCAGGAATCGGTTTCGCCTTACGAGGCGGTGCAGAACCAGCAGCTCTCCGACCGGGTTACGAGCATCCTCAACACCCTGAGCACCCGGGAAGAAAAGATTATCCGGTTGCGCTTCGGCATTGGCGAGGACGCGGAATACACCCTCGAAGAGATTGGCAAACGCTTCAACGTATCGCGGGAACGCATCCGGCAGATCGAAAAAAAGGCGCTCAATCGGTTGCGGCATTCAAGCAGACGGGAAAAGCTCAAGCATTTTCTGGACTGAGAACCCGGCTCACAGTGCTGCATCTGCGTCAACACGCCGAATAAGCAAATCCGCAGACGTTTACTGAACCTTTTCCTGCCGGAAGCCGTTATATAACGGCGCCCTAATGGATAAGACGGCATAAAGAGCTGTTACGAACCGGCCAAGAAATCATGGGTTATTTCGCAGCAGCTCCTAAATCCGCAGACAAAACAGATGCTGCCTCCCCAGACAGACCGCAATCCGCTCCTGCCGGCGCTCTTGGCCTTTGCCGCCGGCGCAATGACCGCAGGAGCCGGCTGGCTGCCAGCCATCGCCTCTCTCTGGCTGGTCACCGCCCTGGTCGCGGTTCTGGCCGCGCTTACCCTGCTTCGCCGGCCACAGACACGGTCAGGGTTCCTGGCCCTGCTGCTGCTCCTGTTCTTTCTCTGCGGCCTGCTGCACACAGAATCGTTCCTGTCACCAAAACTGCCTGCCCACCATCTAACGCACCTCATCCCGGAAAAACAGGACGTTTGCCTGACCGGCAAGTTGACCCAAAAACCTGTATTCAAGAACAAAAAAACCTATCTCGTCCTTGAAACGGACAGCTTGCTGCTCCCTTCGGCTCAAGCCCCCATTGCAGCAACCGGCCGGGTTGCTCTCACGGTCAACGCCCCTCTGTTCAGGGGAGTCGTTCCCGGCCAAGACTATCTGGTAAGGGCCAGGCTTTCCCTGCCGGACAAGCCGGCAACCCCAGGCGTTTTTGATTATGCCGGGCATCTGGCCGCCGAAGAGATCATGGTCAAAGGCTGGGTTGCCACCCCGATTTTCATCCAACCCATTTCCTCCCCTGCCGCTGGCCGCTTTTCCCTGCCTACCCCCTATTCTCTTGAAAGATTCCGGCAGCAGTTCGAGGCCTTTCTTTATACCAACCTTGCCCCTGGGGACGCCGCGCTGTACCAGGCCCTCCTCGTTGGCGACAGCAGCGGCCTTTCCCTGGAAGTTTTAGAGATGTACCGGGCAACCGGGATCATGCACATCCTTGCCATTTCCGGGAGCCATCTCGTGGTCGTGGCTTTTCTAACCACGGTTTTCTTCCGCTTTCTGGCCAGCCGCTTCCCCTGGCTGCTGCTCCGCCTGCCCGCCAACAAGATTGCCCTGGCCCTCTCGTTTCCCGTGCTCTTTCTCTACACCGGCTTTGCCGGTTTTCAGCCCCCGGTGGCGCGGGCCCTGATCATGACCTCCGTTTTTATGACCGCGATCCTCCTGGACCGGCAGTGGTCAAGCCTGAACAATCTCGCCATTGCCGCTTTTTGCATCCTCCTATCAAATCCGCTCAGCATCCATACCGCGTCCTTTCAGCTCTCCTTTGCCGCCACCGCGGCAATAATCCTTACCATGCCGCACCTTACTGCCTGGCGCCCCCAAGAAAGCAGCCGCTCGCCTTGGCAGACCCTGCGCCATCTCCTCATCTCAGGGCTTTTCATCTCCTGCGCCGCCTTTCTTGCCACAGCCCCGCTCGCCCTGTTCCACTTCAACAGAATCTCCCTGGCGGGCCCCATTACCACCCTACTGGTCACGCCTTTTCTTTGCTTTTGGACTTTACCATTGGGGCTGCTGGCAATCATCACCCAGCCTCTTTCCCCGACCATCGCAATATTGCTTTTAAAAATCGGCGCTCTTGGCATCCAGATTTCCCACACGCTGACAGCTTTTCTCGCCGGAGTGCCGTTTTCCTCGCTCTGGCTCCCTACCCCGACTATCCCCTTACTGATTCTTTCCTATGTTGTCCTCCTCCTGATCTTCCACCACAGGCGTCCGCTCCCTATTCTGGCCATGCTTGCCTGCTTCGCCCTGCTGCTTTCCGGCTACACCCCGCTGCCGGAATGGCATGATAAAGCAACACGGATCTCTTTTTTGGCCGTGGGCAACGGCAGCTCCTCGGTCGTGGAACTCCCCGGCAACCGCACCATTCTCATCGACGGCGGCGGGCCGCCCACCGGGCTTTTCAACGTGGGAGAGCGGGTGATTGCGCCATTTTTATGGCATCGGCAGATTCGGCATGTGGAACAGATCATCCTTACCCACGCCCATGCCGATCATTTTAACGGGCTGCCCTGGATCATTAAAAGATTCCAGCCCAAGGTTCTCTGGCTCAGCGAGACCAGCAGTCAGGAACCGGGCTTTGCCGCTTTTCTTCTGGGGGCGGAACAGGCTGGTTGCCAGGTGCGGGTTGCCAGGGCAGGGGAAGTGCTGACCCGCGGGGATAATGGCTTTGCCATCACCTGCCTGGCCAACCTGGCCCTGGCCGGAGACAAAAAGACGCTAGCGGCAAGGAAAGAGATTCCGGACAATCCGAACAATCGCGGGCTGGTCCTACGCCTGGACCATGGCAACAACACCTTTCTTTTTCCCGGGGATATCGAAAAGGACTACGAAGAACGCATTCTAATAAAGGAAGGGAGACTCAAGGCCAACGTTCTTTTACTGCCCCATCATGGCCTGGGGTCATCGGGCAGCGCCCGGTTTATGGAGGCGGTTACCCCACGTTACTGCGTGGTGTCAACGGGCAAGAAGGAGCCGTTTCCTCCGCCGCAATATCGGGATTCCAGGGCCAACATCTTTTCCACAGCCCGGCAGGGCAGCATATTTTTTCTGTCCGACGGGAAAACCGTAGCCGTCCAACCCTATCGGACCGCCAACGGTTCGCAGAAGGCCAGGTGACCCATGCACTGAAAGGCTCCTGAAAAACATGCCACTAACGGTTATCACGCATCGGTAAAATCCGTGGGCGGCTTTTTAAGAAACTGCACGAACTTGCTCTTGTCAATGCAGTTTATGTAGGCGTCATCCCCGGAAATCCAGCCTTTCTTGATCAGATCCATGATCGCGTCATCCAGGGTCTGCATGCCAAATTTCTTCCCGGTCTGCATGGCGGATGGAATCTGATAGGTCTTGCCTTCCCGGATCAGGTTCCGCACCGCCGGGGTACAGATCAGAATCTCCAGCGCGGCACAACGCCCCTTGACATCCACCCGTTTGAACAGGGTTTGGGAAACCACGGCCTTCAGGGCATCCGCCAGGGTGGAGCGGACCTGGGCCTGCTGGTTGGAGGGGAAGATTTCGATGATTCTGTCCACGGTTTTGTTGGCGTTCAGGGTGTGCAGGGTGCCGAAGACCAGATGGCCGGTCATGGCCGCTTCCATGGCCAGGGCAATGGTTTCCAGGTCGCGCATTTCGCCGACCATGATGATGTCAGGATCTTCACGGAGCGCGCCGCGCAGGGCGGCGGAGAAGGATTGGGTGTGCAGTCCCACCTCCCGGTGGTTGACGATGCAGTTTTGGCTCTTGTGCACAAACTCGATGGGGTCTTCGATGGTCAGGATATGATCCTTCCGCAGCTTGTTCGCCTGATCGACAATGGCGGCCAGGGTGGTCGATTTACCGCTGCCCGTAGGGCCGGTGACCAGGACCATGCCCTTGGGCAGGGTGGCGAGCTGCGCAACAACCTGGGGCAAACCCAGCTGATCGCACCCCAGGATATTGCTGGGAATCTCACGAAACACCGCACCGATCCCATATTTCTGCATGAAGAGGTTGCCGCGGTAGCGGGCAAGCCCGGGAATTTCATAGCCGAAATCCACATCCCCGGTCTCTTCGAAAACCTTTACCTTCTCCTCGGAAACAATCTCATAGAGCATGGCCTTGAGTTCGTCGTTGCCCATCACCTTGTACTTGACCCGCTCCATCTCGCCCCGGATACGAAGGATCGGCTGCTGGCCGGAAACCATATGCAGATCCGAGGCGCCCTGTTCGTTCATCAGTTTAAAAAAAGCATCGATCTGAGCCATGCAAAAAACTCCTGTAATCGGCAGGTTGAAGGTTCCAAGCGAGACCGGCCCGAAATATCGGGCTCATCCATACAGCATTAATGCCTCAGCAGTGCTAGTATATAGACTTGGATAAAATTACTCCACGCAAAAAATCAAGGCCAGGGACAAAAAGTACACCCGAGAAATGACGCCATACATCGATCTGCACACCCACTCAACCTGTTCGGATGGGCTGCTGTCTCCGGCGGCCCTGCTGGCCCTTGCCGCCCGCCGGGGGCTTGCGGCCATCGCCCTTACCGATCACGACACCGTCGCCGGACTTCCCGAGGCCATTGCCCACGGCGCAATTACCGGGGTTGAGGTTCTCACCGGAATAGAGATAAGCAGCACCCTCGATGGGGTTTCCCTCCATATTCTTGGCTACGGCATCGACCACGGGTATCCGGACTTTCTCGCCTTTCTGGAACGGCTGCAACTGGCCAGGCATAACCGCAACCAGGGGATACTGGAACGCCTCCAGGCCCTAGGCATCTCCATAACCAGCGAAGAGCTGACCCGGATTGCAGGAGATCAGATAGGCCGGCCCCACTTCGCCAGGTTGCTTGTCCAAAAAAGAGTGGCCAAAAATACCCAGGACGCCTTCAGCCGCTACCTCAAACGCGGCTGCCCGGCTTTTGTCGAACACAGCAAACCCCAGGCGGACGAAGCGATCGGCCAAATCATCAAGGCCAAAGGCCTGGCAGTGCTCGCCCATCCGATCTACTCGGACCCGAGCCTTGAAAAAATACCCGCCCTTGTTGCCCAGCTCAAAGATTACGGGCTGTCCGGGCTCGAGGCCATCTACCCCACCCACTCCCAAAAAACCTCCCGCTTCCTGCGCACCCTTGCCGCACAACACGGTTTGCTCCTCAGCGGCGGCTCGGATTACCATGGGGACAAGCACTCGATCACCCCCCTGGGAGGCAACGCCAAAACGATCCGCGTTCCCCTCCAGATCCTGCAGGATATCAAGCAACGACTGGTTGCCAATACCGCTCGGCCCGACAGCCGTAACGGTTAGGCGGCAGTGGGCCAAGAGATTCTCCGGGATACATCTTCCGCAGCCAGGCTCCCCTTCAGCATTGACACTACCCCTAACGCTCCTTTTTTTTGCAGAACAATGCGGATTGTTTGGGCAATGCCTCCATGACAATAAAAACAACTAGTATGCAAAAAGCAGGATTGACTTCCTGACCACTCGACTGTACTACAAATACGATCCCTGGCGCTGGCCAGGAGACATGTGACCAAGATAAAAAAGTTTGCAACGCAACAAAAACATTGGCCGCAGATAACGGACAAAGACAGGAAATCACATGACGGGCGACGAATACCTCCTCTCGATCCTCAAGAAATATGAAGTCCTCCACGGGCCGGAATCCGCGGCGGAACAGGCAGCAAGCCGCATTGCCCCCAAAATACAGCGCTGGGCCGGAGGATGGCTGGCCTCCCTGTCCCCTTCCGGCTCCTATGCAAAGCAAACCGGGGTGCATGGCGTAACCG
>JBAZSA010000081.1:0-11359 GCA_041662645.1 Desulfurivibrionaceae bacterium | reverse complement strand
TCATGGGCTGGGAGGAGTACGAGCCGCTTGCCGAGGAATTTAAGGTGCCGATCGTGGTCACCGGTTTCGAGACCGTGGACATCCTTGCCGGATTGCTCATGGTGCTCCGTCAGCTTGAGGCGGGGCGCCACGAAGTGGAAAACCAGTACGGACGGTCGGTGAGCCGGGAAGGTAACTTGGCGGCGCAACGGGTTATGGACGAGGTGTTCGCTGTGGGCGATCGCGCCTGGCGGGGGATCGGAGTGCTGCCCGCCAGCGGCCTGGTGATCAGGGATCATCTCGCCGCCTATGACGCCGAGCGGAAATTTGCCGTGGAGACTATCAACGTGCGGGAATCGGAACTGTGCAAAAGCGGTAGCGTTCTGCAGGGGCTGATCAAGCCCGACGGCTGTCCGGCCTTTGCCCGGGAATGCACCCCGGAGCACCCTCTGGGGGCGACCATGGTTTCGGGCGAGGGTGCCTGCGCCGCCTATTACAAATACCACAGGACATCCCATGCCTAATCTGAATCCGGAAGATTTCAGCTGCCCCTTGCCCATCATGGAATATGAGACCATCCAATTGGCGCACGGCAGCGGCGGGCGGCTGTCCGCCGAGCTGGTCAGCCGGTTCTTTCTGCCGCGGTTTGGCAATGAAACCCTGAACCGGCTGGAGGATCAGGCGGTGGTCGATTTCCCCCAAGGCCGCTTGGCCCTGACCACCGACTCCTTTGTGGTTGATCCCCTTTTTTTCCCGGGCGGCGATATCGGCGATCTGGCGATCAACGGGACCGTGAACGATGTCTGCATGAGCGGGGCCACGCCGCTCTACCTGGCCGCCGCCTTTATCATCGAAGAGGGTCTGCCCATGACCACCCTGCACCGCGTCCTGCTCTCCATGGAAAGGGCGGCTAAAACCGCCGGGGTGCGAATCGTGACCGGGGACACCAAGGTGGTTAACCGGGGCTGCTGTGATAAGCTCTTCATCACCACCACCGGGGTGGGGAGGGTGCCGGAGGGGGTGAACATCTCCGCCGCCAATCTCCAGCCCGGAGACAAGGTCATTCTTTCCGGTTCCATTGCGGACCATGGCATGGCTATCTTGACCAGCCGGGAGGGGCTTTCCTTTGCCTCGCGGGTGCAGAGCGACACGGCTGCGCTGAATGGACTGGTGGCGCAGATGCTGCAAGCCTCTCCCGCCATTCACGCCATGCGCGATCCCACCCGTGGGGGGCTGGCCACTACGCTCAACGAGTTTGCCGCCGCCTCCGGGGCCGGCATCATGCTGGAGGAGGCGGCCATTCCGGTGCGGCCCGAGGTGCGGGGCGCCTGCGAGGTGCTGGGCATCGACCCAATGTATGTCGCCAATGAGGGAAAGCTGGTGGCTGTTGTTCCGGCGGAGTTTGCCGCTACGGTGGTGGCCGCCATGCGGATTCATCCCTTGGGCCGTGAGGCCGCGATTATCGGCGAGGTTGTAGCGGACAACCGAGGGCTGGTGACAATGCGCACAGCATTAGGGGCGCAACGGATTGTGGATATGCCGGTTGGTGAACAGCTGCCCAGGATATGCTGATTCGGGTCAAGGGGAAGCGATTTCTAGAGCAATAAGGGCTTGGCGGCAGGCAGAAAAATCGAAAAATATAGATGAGTTGTTGACTTTTTCAAAAGTAACCAGTTATAAACTTTCAGGAAACAGGATTTCTGTTATCAATTTTTGAAATGGGAGGTGAGTTGGTGCAGAAGCGAATCGTAACAATGCTGACAGCAATGTCGCTGATGCTTCCTACTGTCGCTTTGGCGGCCAGCGGGGACGCGCTCTTTTTGCAGAGCTGTGGCGCATGTCACAAAAAGGGAGGCAAGGCGGCTATCGTGAACCCTGCCGACAAGGCCGGCAGTGTGTGGGAGAAATATTTTGCCCGTGGACGTCACACGGCGGATATGGGCATGAGTGATGCAGACCTGCAGGCGGTGGTGAAGTATTTGGTGAAGCACGCAGCCGACAGTGATCAGCCGGCTGCCGCGGTTATTCCCAAATAATTCACTGGCGAAAAAAGATATTCACTGGGAGGAGGAGAATAAGTGAAAAAAATTTTATTGACCGCAGGTGCATTGCTGGCCTGGACAAGCTGCGCCACCGCAGGTGCGGGTGGCCAGACTGTAGCCATTCCGGTAGAAGACTATAAGGCGATTTTAGAACGTTTGGACACCTTGCAGAAGCGGGTTGACCAGATGGAGAAAACCGACAGCCCCTCCGGCAAGGCAGCTTCCGCCGCCATGCCGAGCAAGCTGGCCAAGGATGTGGAAACGATTTACGACACCCTGGACAAGGTTGAAACCAAGACCTTGAAAGACCGGATCAACCTGGGCGCGGAGCTGCGGACCAGGGCGGATTTTTTCAAAGTGAAGGAAAATGTTATGCTTCCCGGTGTCAGTTCAACCGAGCATAACGATAACCACTGGACCAACCGGTTCCGGTTGAATCTTGATTCCGAGATCCAGAAAAATCTTCTGTTCACTGGTCGTATTACGGCCTACAAGAATTTTGCAAGTAATACGCCGAATGATTTTACTAACGACTCCAACGCGGCTCATGTGCCTGGAGACAGCGGATTGAAGCTGGACCGCGCATATGTGGACTGGATTCCCGAAGGGATGCCCATCCCGTTGGCTCTCACCTTTGGCCGCCATCCCTCTTCCGAGGGGCCACCTTCCGAGCTGAAGGAAAACCGCCTGCGTCAGTCCACCTATCCCTCCCTGTTGTTTGATGGCGAGGCGGACGGCGTGGTTGCCACCATTGGCCTCGAACGCTATCTGGGCTGGAAGAATTCTGGTGTCCGTTTTGCCTGGGGCAAGGCCTATCAGGACACCAACACCTCTGTGAGCTACATGGATAATGCCGGTGGCATGTACGATGACACCAATATCTACGCCGTGTTTTTTGAAACAGAGATCCCAGGGGTGCGCGACAGCCTTTTGGTTTTGAGCGCTCTCCAGGCTGCGGATCTCGTGGGTGACGGTTCTTATGTCGGTGGCGAAGGAGTGGCGGATATCGGCAACATGACCATGTATGGCCTTCATGCCCAGGCCAATAATGTTGCGGATACAGGCTTTGATATCTTTCTCTCCACAGGAATCAACAAGACCGACCCGAGTGGCAATACAGTGCTCGACGCCTACGGCCGCCCCACAGGCTTGATGAATACCGGCGCCAACACCGATGAGCATTCTGGTTGGGCGGTACATACAGGTCTGCGCTACAACATTCCGTACAAGCCTTGGAATAATCCCAAGGTTGGCTTCGAGTATAACCACGGGAGCGATAATTGGTTCAGCTTCACCTGGGGCAGCGCCGAACTGTACAACAAGCTGGCTACCCGCGGCGACGCCTATGATTTCTACTATATCCAGCCGTTCAACGATAATCTCTTTGGCCGTTTGGGTTACACCCATATTGATTACAATTACAGCAACAGCGGTATTCATTTGGGTGATTTTGGTGAGATTACATCTGAGCTTGACAACCTTTATTTTCTGCTCGACGTTCGCTTCTAACGCACAAGCAAAATTGTTTTGGCATCAGAGGGTGGCCGTTTGGCCACCCTTTTTTTTGTTCGCGTTTCCAGATCGGACCGCTGTGGCCAGCGCCTCGACGCGGTGCGTCAAGTTAGGGTGTGGCGAAGCCGCTTGCACATGATGGAGGATTTGAATAGAATGGGAATCATCGTGAGTATCATTTCTGCAAACACAAACTGATAGGTGTTTCGTCATGGATACTCGTTCACTTTTTTTCTTTTCTGTGCTGGTTGTGCTGGCGTCTCTCTTCGCTGGCTGCGCGGTAAATCCTGTTACCGGCAAGTCAGAGCTGGCTTTTTACAGCATGAGTGAACAGGACGAAGTCTCCCTCGGTAAAAAGGCCTTTCCCGAGGCGGTTCAACGGATGCAAGGGGAGTACGATGACCCGCGCCTCAAGGAGTATGTCACTGGGGTGGGGATGCGGCTGGCCAAGGTCAGTCATCGGCCCAACCTGCCCTATGCCTTTAAGGTTGTCAACGACTCCAGCCCCAATGCCTTTGCCATGCCCGGCGGCAATATCGCCATCACCCGCGGTCTGCTGGTTGCCCTGGAAAACGAGGCGCAGCTTGCCGCAGTGCTGGGCCATGAGCTTGGCCATGTCACGGCCCGGCATTCGTTGCAGAACCTGCAACGCGGAATTTTGTTGAATATTGGCCTGCAGGTTTTGTCCTATGGGAGCAGTGGAACTTCTTACGGCGCCTTGGCGCGGCAGGCAGGGCAGGTGGCGGGTTCGATTTTGGACAGTTCATACAGCAGGGAGGAGGAGCGCGAAGCTGACCGGCTGGGCATCGACTACATGGTGAAGGCCCAGTACAGCCCTAAGGGGGCGGTGGAGTTGCAGGAATTTTTTGCCAAAAAGAGTAACGAGGGGGAGGCCCAGTGGTTGCAGGGTTTGTTCCGGACCCATCCCTTTTCCAAGGAGCGGATGCGGGATAATCAGTACTATATCGACAGCAAATACAGTTGGGCCATGAACAATGAGGCATATGCCTCCGGGGCAGGAGATTTCAAACGGGCGATGGCGCCGTTGATGAAAACCCAGGATGCCTACAACGATTACGATAAGGGCAGGGAAAAAGAGCAGGCCAAGGATCTGGCCGGAGCCATCGATCTCTATGAACAGGCAGTTCATAAAGCCCCGGAGCAGGCGCTGCTGCAAAATGCGCTGGGAATGGCGTACCTGAAAAAAAAGAGCCCGGACCAAGCCAAGAAGTGTTTGAGTAAGGCCGTGCAGTTGGACGCGGGTTATTACGAAAGCCATTTCGGCCTGGGCTACCTGCACCTGCAGGAGAACAATCCCGCTTCGGCCAAGGAGCATCTGGAAAAAAGCATGAAGCTCATGCCCACCCTGGGCAGCGCCTTTTTCCTTGCCGAAAGCTATGAGAAGACAGGGGAGCTTGCACGGGCCCATGCCCTATACGGACAGGTGGCGGCGGCTGATTCCCGCGGGAGCTTGGGCAGGGCGGCGGCGGCCAGATACAGAGCGCTTGGGGGTGCGGGGAGCCGTTAGGGAGATCAGGATTGCGCCGGGTCGATTGTTTTCAGGAACGGCTCGAACAGGTAGCGGAGTTCTTCGAGGGACTGCTTGATCACATAGGGCAGGGCCTTGGCGTACATATCGAGCAGGATAATGGCATTGACGGACGAGTCTGTTTTTGACCCGCTCCGGACTCTTTTTGCCATGGCCAGGTTGACCTCCTGAATGGTGCGGTACAGATCAGTCAATTTTTCCAGGTTGAAGTCCGCCTGGCCTCCCCCGTTTTTTACAAAATATTGGGCCAGCATGTAGGTTGCCGTGGCGCGGAAGATGGTTTCTTCCTCGTTGGCCAGCGGCAGATGAAACCGGGCCATGGGCTTGAAAAAGGCGGTGTGCGGGCAGCCGCTCGTTGCGATGACAAGCCCCATCAGGGCGCAGAGCGCCCTTTGTGCCGTGGTTTTCTGGATGGTTATCCTCTCGGCGGTTGTCACCTGAAGGTCCACCAGATCAAAGGAGAGGAGTTTCTCGGCCCGCTGGACGATGGGGGCAAGGTTGACCGCAGCCGGGCAGTGTGGAGAGGATGCCTCTGTCAATGGGCAACTGGCGCACTGGGCGAAGGTGAGCGTTGTCCAGCGCGGCAAGGGCTCCGCAACGGAGCCGGGCAGGGTTTCAAGGGTTTGGGGGTCGAGGTGGATGGTAAACAACTCTTCACTGTTGTCCTGCATCCGGAAGCGGTATTCGATGACCAGTGGCTGCGGTTGCATGTGCGCGCTGTTCTCCTGAGTCGGTTTTCACGTTGGCGGTGGAGCCGAGGCCACTTGTAAAAAACAAAGAATACTGCCATGTTAGGCGAAATTGTTTTGAAAAGCAATGATTCGCCTGAGTGACAGCCATGTGTGCAAGGTAAACATTGGCCAGGTTTTTTGACTTTCATACCACCACTCTGTACACTGATTGCAGATCGGAGTGAATGCTTACCAATCGCAAGGATTTCTCTGTAACTCCTTGCATTGCCGGGAAACGTTATGACGCCGAGTCAATTGTTGTCCACCATTCTGGTGATCCCAGGGATAATTTTCCTCCTTGCCGCAGCGCGGCTCTGTGTGCAGACCAAACGGCTGGTTCCCCATTCCTGCGTGGGAAAGTGGAGAGCCTTGTCTGCCCTGAATGTGTTCTTTATTGCCGGATATCTTTTCTTTATCATCATCCAGGTCAGGCAGCTTGTTTTTCCCGTGGAGATTGTCACGGGGCTGGTTTTTTTGGGGGGCTCTCTTTTTGTTTTTTTGGTCATCGGCTTATCCAGGCTTACCATCACCAGGGTGTATGAGTCGGAACTGGAAATCATCCGGACCAATACCGTCCTTGTGCAGAAGAACACGGAACTTGAAAAAGAGATTGCCGCCCGGCTTGAGGCGGAAGGACGGGCCAGGGCAAGGCTCCAGCATCTAACCACTTTGCACGCCATCGACATGGTGATTACCGCGAGCCTCGACCTGCGGCTGACCATGAAACTTTTTCTGGAACAAACCGTGTCGCAGCTCGGCATGGATGCCGGGGCGATTCTTCTGCTCAACACCCATACCCAGACCTTGGACCATGGGGCGGATTGGGGTTTTGAGGGGGTGGGCATCCGCAAATCCAGGGTGCGGCTTGGCGAGGGCGGCGCCGGGGTTGCCGCCTATGAGCGGCGGGTCGTTCATATTCCAGATATTAACGACCCGTCCAGTCCGTTTGTCCGCAATGAGTTGCTCACCAAAGAAAGATTCATAACCTATTATGCGGTCCCCCTGATTGCCAAGGGGCAGGTGAAGGGCGTTTTCGAGATTTTTTCCCGGGAGCGGTTTGAGGCCGAGCCGGAATGGTCGGACTTTTTTGAGGCCCTGGCCATTCAGGCGGCAATCGCCATTGATAATGCCACGCTTTTCCGCAAGCTTCAGGAATCGAATATCGAATTGACCCTGGCCTACGACACCACCATCGAGGGTTGGGCAAAGGCCTTGGAGTTGCGCGATACCGAAACCGAGGGCCATACCCAGCGGGTGGCGGAGATCACCTTGAGGGTTGCCTGCGCCCTGGGTATCCGGGAGGATGAACTTGACCATGTCCGTCGCGGCGCCCTGCTTCATGATATCGGCAAGATGGCGGTGCCGGACGCCGTTTTGATGAAGCCCGGTCCGCTCACCGAGGAGGAGCAGCAGATCATGCGGCGTCATCCTGCCTTTGCCTTTGACCTGTTGTCTCCCATCCATTATCTGCGCCCGGCCCTGGATATCCCCTATTGTCATCATGAATGGTGGGATGGCACCGGGTATCCGCGCGGCTTGAAAGGCGAACAGATTCCCCTGGCGGCCCGGATCTTCTCCATTGCCGACAATTGGGACGCTCTGATTTCGGCCCGGCGCTATCGGGAGGCCTGGCCTCCGGAAAAGGTTGCGCAACACATCCGTTCCCTGGCTGGAACCCAGTTTGACCCGAATCTGGTGGATATTTTCCTGGCAACCGTGTGAGCCTTGCCTGGTTCTCATCCTCCGTCTCAGCCCTTCCGCGGTTGTCCTCGCTGTAAAACCGGTAATTGTTAGAGAGTTAATTTTTTTTTTAAGGAGTGTATATGGGGAAGGCAAGATCCGGAAAGGGGGGGCTCGTGAAGATCATTGTGGCTGTCGGGGTGTTCGCCTGGCTGGGCCTCATGGCGTATGGAAAGAATAAGCCTCTGCCCAAAGGGGTCTCGTATGAAGGGGTGGAGCATGCCGTGCAAAAGGTCGATTTTTTGACCGACTGCACCTACCGGCAAAACGGTCAGCCGGTGCGCGAGCAAGCCATCTTCAAGCGCATGTGCCGGATCGTTGATGGGGCCGAGCGTTTTGTTCTGCTCGATCTTTTTTTGTTCAACAGCGTTCATGCCCAGGGTGAAAAATTTCCCCTCCTGTCCGAGGAAATGACCCGCAGGCTCGTTGAAAAAAAACAGCATGCGCCCCAAGTGGACATCGTGCTCATCACCGATGCGATCAACCGGAGCTACGGAGCAGAGGAACCCGAGCATTTCAGGAGGTTGCGGGCAAACGGGGTGCGGGTCATTTACACGGACACCAGCAGGCTGCGTGATTCCAACTTTATCTATTCGTCCTGGTGGCGTTTTTTTTGCCAATGGGCCGGGACCAACGGGGAGGGCTGGCTGCCGTCGCCCTTTGCTAAAAATGGCCCGGCCATGACAGTGCGGGGGTATTTGAGCCTGCTCAATTTCAAGGCCAACCACCGTAAGGTTGTGGTCAGTGAAAAAGAGGCGCTCATCGCTTCCGCCAATGCCCATGATGCAAGCGGCTACCATTCCAACATCGCCTTTGCCGCCCAGGGAGCGGTGGTGAAGGATGTTGTCGATGCGGAAGCCGCTGTGGCGAGCTTCTCCGGGGAGGCCTTGCCCCGTTGGGAGATTCCGGTTCGTCCCGAATCAGGCCCGGTGCGTCTGCGCCTGCTCACCGAAGGGAAGATCAAGGCGCGGCTGCTGGCGGCCCTTGCCCGTTGCGGCAAAGGTTGTTCGGTCCGGATGGCCATGTTCTATCTCTCCGATCGCGAGGTCATCGCCGGGCTTCTCGGGGCGGCAGACAGAGGAGCTGAGGTGCTGCTGCTCCTTGACCCCAACAAGGACGCTTTCGGCCGCAGGAAAAACGGAATCCCCAACCGCCCGGTGGCCCAGGAGCTTGTCGAGAAATCCCAGGGCAAGATTCAGGTGCGCTGGTATGGAACGCACGGCGAACAGTTTCACCCCAAGCTGACCATGATTTCCCTGCCCGGCGAGGCAGTGCTCATCGGCGGCTCGGCGAATCTCACCCGGCGGAACCTTGACGACCTGAATCTTGAGGCCTGCCTGGAGGTGACGGCCCCGGCCGATTCGCAGGTGGTCGGAGAGGCAACCGGGTGTTTCGACCGGGCGTGGGGGAATCACGATGGGATCTATTCCCTTGATTTCAGCGAGTTTGCCGAAACCTCGCCGCTACAGTACGGCCTGTACCGCTTTCAGGAGTGGAGCGGGATGTCCACATTTTAACCGCACGGGGGTGGGGCGGGATGTGCTATAATTAAGAAAAAGCGGAGAAGCAAAGGTGCACCCAAAGCCGGGTTGCGAGGGCGATCGGCACAGAGTTTTGGGGACGGCCATGCATGAAAAGATTCTGGTAGTGGACAACCAGCCGCTGATGCTCCGGCTCATGAGCAATTTTCTTGGCAAGAAGGGCTATGAGGTGAAAACCGCGCCCGACAGCCTGACAGCCCTGTCCGTGCTCGCTGATTTTGTCCCGGATATCATGTTCGTGGATCTGGTCATGCCCAATATCAGCGGCGACAAGTTGTGCCGGATCGTGCGGTCCATGCCGGAATTGAAAAACGTCTGCATCATCATCCTTTCCGCCATCGCCGCGGAAGAAAAACTCGACTTCGCCTCGTTCGGCGCCAATGCCTGTATTGCCAAGGGCCCTTTCCGCGACATAGAACAACATATCTCCAATCTGCTCGCCGCCCGCAACAACAAGGAAGAACTGGGTTCTGCCGGGATTGCCGGGGTTGAAAGCGTGTATCAGCGGGAAATCACCAAGGAACTCTTAAGCTCGAGAAAACATTTCGAGGTTGTTCTTGGCAACATCAGCGAAGGGATTGTCGAGTGCACCATTGAAGGGCTGGTGGTGTATGTCAACGCAGCCGGAGCGGCTATCCTGGGCGCACGGGAAGAAAAAATTCTGGCCGGGGATTTTTTCGATTTTTTTGCGGAAAGCGCCCGCCAGGAAGTGGCAAAGGGTTTTGCCGGGCTCGGCGAGCGGCCTGTTGCCCTTGGCGAGGAGGCAGTCCTGCTGCTCAAGGGACGGCGGGTTGCCCTGGTTCTGCTGCCCATTGTCGATGCGGGCCAGCGGACGGCCATCGTGATCATCCAGGACATCACCGAGCGCAAGGCTGCGGAAGAGAAGCTTGAGGGGTATCGCGATCATCTGGAAAAGATGGTGGTGGCGCGTACGGCGGAACTCTCCCAGAAAAATGAGCAGCTTCTCAAGGAAATGCGGGAGCGCCGCATCGCCGAAGAACGGATGGGGGAGGCTCAGCGGGAGTGGGAGCGGACCTTCGACGCCGTGGATGACATCGTCACCTTGCAGGATACCTCCTTGCGCCTCACCAGGGTAAACAAGGCGGCCTGTCGTATCCTGAAAAAAACAGCGGCGGAATTGATCGGCCGGCATTGTTACGAGGTGTTCCAGGGATCCCCCGATCTCTGTGCGGGATGCACGGCGCACCTTCTTTCCCACGAGGGCAAATCACACAGCCAGGAGATTTTTCATCCCGAGCTGCAAAAAACCTTTTTGCTCACCGCCACCCCGGTCATGGACGACCAGGGGAAAATAAGCGGCATCGCCCATTTTGCCAAGGATATCAGCGAACAGAAAAAACTGGAGTTCCAGCTTTTGCAGGCCCAGAAAATGGAGGCCATCGGCACCCTGGCCGGCGGCATTGCCCATGATTTCAATAATATCCTGGCCGCGGTCATGGGGTATACGGAACTTGCCATGATGGATATGCAGCAGAACATGCCTGCCTATGCCAAGCTGGCGGAAGTGACCAAGGCAGGCAAGCGGGCCAAGGATCTGGTCGCGCAGATTCTGACCTTCAGCAGGCACAGCGAGGCAAGGCGGGAATCCCTTGAGCTGCGGAGCATAGTCAAGGAGGCCATGAAGCTGCTCAGGGCGTCCCTGCCCAGCACCATGGAGATGCAGCAGGAGGTGAGCGGCCAAGCCTGCTGGGTTTTGGCCGATCCGGTGCAGATCCATCAGGTGCTGATGAATCTCTGCATCAACGCCTCCCAGGCCATGCGCGGCACAGGAGGCACCCTTTTCGTCAGCATCGGGCCCGTTGAAATTGATGCGTCCCGCGCCGTTTTGAGCCCGGACCTGAGACCCGGCCCCTATGTCCATCTCGGGGTGCGCGATACCGGACAGGGAATGGAGCAGGATGTGGTGGCGCGAATCTTCGAGCCTTTTTTCACCACAAAACAAACCGGGGAAGGGACCGGGATGGGGCTTGCCGTGGTGCATGGCATCGTGAAAACTCATCAGGGCGCCATTGAGGTGAGCAGTATCCCCGGCCAGGGGACAGTGTTTGATCTCTACTTCCCCCGGATTACGGAGGAGGCGGAGATCGGCGGCGGCGCCCGTGGCGATCTGCCTATGTCCCGTGGCACGGAACGCATTCTGTTCGTGGATGATGAATCTGCCCTGGTTGCATTGGGAAAGCAGGTGCTCGAGGCTTTAGGGTATCAGGTTCAGGCCCATGGCGACAGCCGGGAGATCGGAAGAGC
>JBAZSA010000080.1:0-11385 GCA_041662645.1 Desulfurivibrionaceae bacterium | reverse complement strand
CCTTGGTAAGGATACCATTTTCAATGGTCAGCGACCAGCAACCCTGGTTGGCGATCTCGATCCAGAATCCGGCGGACAGGCTCATGAGATTCTTGATCAGGGGCTGGCCCATGAAGCCCGGCAGGTAGTGGTTGAAATAGTGCTGGATGGAGGCTTCGTTCTTCATGCCCGGCCCTGCTGGCTCCGTTGGCTGCGGGCGGCAAGAAAGGCTTTGAAGGCCAGGGCCAGTTCCGTCCGGTTCGGGGTGGGCAGCGTTTCGGCCCCTGCGATGGCGTCGAGGTTGTTCCGCGTGAAGCGGACGGAAAGATCCAGGTAGGCGGCATAGGGCGTGGTTTTTCGGGCCAGCAGGGCGTCCAGGGGATTGGCAGGCCCCTTGAACTCCTCGTCCCCGGCAAAGCGGGCTGCGGGCTGGCCAAAGGCCTCGTTAAAGGCGTCTTCGAGAAGCAGATTCTCCACCTCTTGCGGGGCCACGAGCTGGAATACCTGGCCCGCGCTCTCCGGGTTTGCGGCCAGGCGCACCAGGGCCTCGGCCACTGCATCGTCAAAGACCAGGGGCAGATGCGCCGTCCGGTTGCCCAGCACCCGCAGGGTCGGCAAGGGGCCACTGCCCTTCGCCTGGGCAGAATCCCGCAACCGGGCCACGGCGTCGAGAAAAAGGAAGGGGCCAAAGGTCTTGCCCGAACCGGCCGAGGGGTTGCGCTCCACCACGATCCCTGGCCGGTGGATGGTGATCGGCACAGAGGCGGAAGCGGCCATCACTCCATGCAGAAACGATTCGCCCAGGAATTTGCTTTCCTCATAGCCGTTGCGGAAATGCTGGCCAAGATCGAGATCGGTCTCGTGGAACTCGCCCGGCCAGTCGCCGCAGACAAAGGCGGTGCTCACCTGATGCAGGGGGGCCTTGGCCTCCTGGGCCAGGGCCAACACATGTTTCACCCCCTCCAGGTTCACCGGCAGGTAGGTGGCGGCGGTCCCATCCTTGAAATCGGTGCGGGCGGCCAGGTGAAAGACCATCCGCGCCTTGGCGCAAACCTTGGCGTATGTCGCGGGATCAAGGCCAAGGCCAGGCAGGCTGACATCACCCCAATGCCAGGAAAGCAGCGGCAGGCAGGCAGGGTCAAGGTTGGAGAGCACCGGCGGCTTGCGCGACAGGGCGATGACCGGGCATCCCTGGCTCAGGTAGTTGCGCAGCAGCGCCCGGCCGACCAGGCCGCTGGCTCCGGTGATGACAATGTGCTCTTTCATTGGTCCAGGGTCTGGCTGTCTGCCTGTTCCTGCCACTGCTCGCGCAGGGCCGCGTCTTCCTCTTGGGTGGGCAGATGGTTGGTCAGTTCGTCGAGATTGCGGCGCATATTGTCGATGTAGCGGTCGAGCAGCTCCTGGGAATTCACCGTTAGCACCCGTTTGCCCCAGGCGCTGCAGTGCTCGCACCCCTTGCAGCCCAGACGGCATTCCGGCAGTTTTTCGTAGAAGAAATCAAGAAACCCGGCAAGCATTTCGTTGGGCAGGTGGATTTCCAGCGGCGGCAACAGGCTGCCGTCAATATTCTTGCGGAAATTCTGCCAGTGCGGCCAGCCCAGCAGATCTAGCAGGTCGCCTTCGAAATGGCCGGAAAGATAGGCGCGGGTCAGGGCCAGGATCTTTTCCTCCGGCATGCCTCTTCCGGCAACCTTGAAAAAGCGGATGCCCGCCTTTTCCCAGAGCGGAAGATCCTCGGGGCGGATCCACGGGCTTTTCAAAAATTCGCCGGGATTGGCGAGTTTTTTTAAAAAGCACCAGTTGAGATAAAAACCGTTGTAGGGAACGCCCGGCACGCCGCTGCCGGACAACTTCGGCGAGCCGTGGGCCGCGACGCAGTAATGGTTGTACTTGTAATGGCACTGGGAAACGCAGACCGGATTGGCGATCACCTCAAGGGGCACCGGGCTTTCCAGGGAGGCGCGTTTCAGGAAGCGGAAATCGCGGTTGGCCTCCACATCCAGGACGATACGCTTGGCTCCGGCCTCGAGCCATTGGTCGATGCCGCGCATGGCCCCCACATAGCCGATGGTGGAGGTCACCACCTCAAGGGAGGGATAGCGGGTGGCAATGATCCGGGCCAGATAGGGCACGGCCACGGTCACCGAACGCACCCCGCAATCGACCAGCAGGGCAAGGAGTTCCTCCAGCTCGGCGCGGCCTTGGCTGGTGTATTCGTAATTGGCGTAGTTCGGCGCGTTGAGCAGATAGTTGAACCCGATGTCGCTGTCGTTAAGCGCCTGGATATGGCGGCGGAACTGGGCATGGGTCGGGGAGGGCAGATATTTTGCCGGCCGGGCCGAATTGAAAGGGGCGCTTTGCAGGGAGCCGTAGACCTCATGCACCCGGTGTTCGCTTGCGGCGTATTCGAGGTTGAGTTGGGCCAGGTTTTCGGCGCAGGAGGGGGTAAAGGTGGTGGGTACGGTGAGATTCAGCATGATCGGGCAGGCCTTGGGCGAGGTTGTCAGGGAGCTTTGGTGTCCGCGCAACGGCAGCGCGGAAGGCGCATAGTAGGGATTTGGGGGGGGAATGTCAAGATGGATTTACAACGCCTTGGGCAGAGGGAGTTCGCGGGAAGCAAGGATCATTTCCGTCTCGTTTCCAAGGGGGGCAAGCCGGAGTTCCACGGTGAGCAGGCTGCCGGCCGGGATCTCTTGCGCCGGGGAAAAACGGATGCGTATCTGGCGCTGTTCTCCGGTTTTGAGCGGCTTCAGGTTCTCCCCGGCCAGGGGCACGGGATTTTCGGCCAGCAGGGTGCGGTCCGGGTTGGAGAGGCGCACAACCAGATGGACCCGGCGGGAACGGAAGGCGCCGGTGGGCAGGGCATGGGGCAGGGTGTTGGTGATGGCGAGTTGCAGAAAATTAAGCGGAGCGGGCTGCCAGCTAGTCACCTCCATGCGCACCGCGCCGTCCATCCCGGCAAGATGGGCAAGGCCAAAGGTGTGCCTCCGGGTGGACCGGCTCTTTTCAAAGGAGACCAGCCCCTTGGAAAAGAGGTTGCTGCCCTTGGTGGCCGTGCGGACTACTTGGGGCATGTGGCATTCCTGGCAGGTTGGCGTGGCTGGCTGGGTAGCGCGGCTTGCCTGCCAGTCGCTGAAGGTTTCCGTATGGCAGGTGCCGCAGAGGGAGCTGTTGCGGAAGAATTCAGGTTGGACCACGACAGGGTGGGGGGCGAACAGACCTGATTCCGGTTCCGGCCCGGTCATCGCCCCCTGGCTCAGATGGCAGGCAGCGCAGGAAACCCCGTCTTGCCGGTTATAGCGGCGAGGTGCTGGGGGGGCGCCATTGCTGCGGACCGTATCCGGCACATGGCAGCCGAGGCAGGAGTCATCCCCCCCATCGGTGAAAACAGCCTGGAACCTGGGGTTCACAAAGGCCTGGGCATGGGCCGAGTGCTGCCATTCGCCAAACTGTTCGATATGGCACTGGCCGCACTCCGCGGCCTTGGGGCCATGTGGCTCGCTGCTGGTATTGTTGACCTCGGTAAGATGGGCGAAGGGTGAGCAGGCCGTAAGGCAAAATAAGGCGAAAAGGGACAGAACAGCCGGGGATAGGTTTCTTTCAAGCATGGCAAGGGACCATTCGGTTGATGGCAAGAAAATGTTCGTGCAGGCATTATACCAGATGCGTTCGGCAACCGGCAGCAGGTTTCTCCTTGTTTTCCCGTTGACAGCGAAGAGGCGATTCTCCATGATGATGGTAGGATACTCTGTTGCGCGGCGGAATTCTCAGCGAGTGCTCGCAACACTATGACTGTCAATGGTGCGAATGTGGTCATTGCCCGAACCCACAACAGCAACGAAAAACAATGGCAGCTCGATACGCGCCGTATTGGGAACGATCTGCTGGAGGTGTCGTGCGGTGGCCGCTGGTGTCTGGACCAGGATCTGCCTGCAACCGCGATAATCGTGCCCGAGCTGGGAGATGGTCTCCGCCTCTCCTTCAACACCGCGCAACTCTCCGCCTGGGACACCGGGTTTCTCGCTTTTCTCCGCACCTTGTTTATGCTCTGCGAAGAACGCGGGGTCAGCATCGATCAGGAGGGGTTGCCCAAGGGGGTTCGCCATCTCCTGGCCATGGCCGCGGCTGTTCCCGAGCAGAAGGTGGTCAAGCGGAGCAGCGCCGGGCAGAGCCTCGCCTTTCAGGTGGGCACGGCAACGGTTGCCTTGTTTCGTAGCGCTCCGGAGATGCTCCATTTTCTCGGCGAGATCACCCTCTCCTTTGGCCGGCTGATCCGCGGGCAGGCCCAGTTCCGCTTGAGCGATCTCTGGTGGGAGATCGAAGAGGTCGGGCCTCGGGCCCTGGGCATCGTCTCGGTGATCAGTTTTCTCGTCGGCCTCATCCTCGCCTATCTGGGCGCGGATCAGCTCCGGATGGTCGGCGCCCAGATATTCATTGCCGATCTGGTGGCCATCGGCATGGTGCGCGAGGTGGGGGCGCTGATGACCGGGATCATCATCGCCGGGCGCACCGGCGCGGCGTTTGCGGCCCAGCTTGGCACCATGCAGGTCAACGAGGAGATCGATGCCTTCAAGACCCTGGGTATCTCGCCGGTGGATTTTCTGGTTCTGCCCCGGATGCTGGCCCTGATGCTGATGGTGCCGCTTTTGACCCTGTACGCAGGCTTTGTCGGCATGCTGGCCGGGTTGCTGGTTTCAGCCACTATCTTTGATATCGGCATGTTCGAGTATTACACGGAAACAGTGCGGGCCCTGGAGTTGAAGCATTTTCTGGTGGGGCTCTCCAAGGGCAGCGTTTACGGGGCCATGGTCGCCTATGCCGGATGCCTGCGCGGGATGCAGTGCGGCAGAAGCGCCGAATCCGTGGGCGAAGCGGCAACCTCGGCGGTGGTGACCGGCATCCTGCTGATCACCATCGTGGCCTCGCTCATGACCATCATCTTCTACCGGCTGGGGATATAAAAGCCATGAGCGATGCGCCCCACATCGAGGTCCGCGATCTTACCATGGCCTATGGCGATTTTGTCATCCAGCGGGACCTCAATTTTGTGGTCAACAAGGGGGATATCTTTGTCATCATGGGGGGAAGCGGTTGCGGCAAGACGACCGTGATGCGGGCCTTGATCGGCCTCCAGCGCCCGGCCAAGGGAGCTGTTTTTTATGGCGGCGAGGATTTCTGGAATGTTGCGCTTGAAGAGCAGGAGCGGCTCAAGCGGCGGCTCGGCATTATGTTTCAGGGCGGCGCCCTGTGGAGTTCGATGACCCTGGGGGAAAACATCGCCCTGCCGCTCAAGGAGTACACCGCGCTTTCGCCGCGCCAGCTTGACGAGATCGTTTCCTTCAAGCTGGCCTTGGTGGGTTTGGCCGGTTTTGAGGATTTTTACCCTTCCGAATTGAGCGGCGGCATGAAAAAACGGGCGGGGCTGGCAAGGGCCATGGCCCTTGATCCGGATATCCTGGTGATCGACGAACCCTCTTCCGGTCTTGACCCGCCCACCGCCAGACGCCTCGACGATTTGATCCTGGAGCTGCGGGACAGCCTGGAGACCACCATTGTGGTTATATCCCACGATCTGGCCAGCATCCTCGCCATCGGCAGCAATTCGATTTTTCTGGACGCTGAGACCCACACCATGATCAACACCGGTAAACCCAAGGAGGCGGTTGCCTCCGGAGATGCCAAAGTGCGCCATTTTCTGACCAGGGGGGCGGCATGAGCAGCTTGAGAAGAAACATGGAAGATACCTGTTCGGCAGTGCCGCAGATGCGCGGAAGAGGCAGGCGAAGTGTGCTATCGCACCTGAGCCGACCGAAGACAAAGCAGATGCGGTGCTGCCGGGCAGGTATCAGGGGGGCGGCATGAGCAAGCAAGCAAATCCTACGCTTATCGGGGCCTTTGTGCTTGGCGCCGTCATCCTCGGGATGATAACTATCCTGCTTTTGGCCGGGGGCCAGTGGTTTCAGGAACGCCGCCAGCATGTCCTTTATTTTGAAGGCGCGGCTCAGGGGTTGCAAGTGGGAGCCCCGGTAGTGTTTCTCGGGGTCAAGGTGGGCACGGTCAAGCGTATCCAGCTTGGGCTTGATGCCGAACAGCGCCGTTTCATGGTGCCGGTCACCATCGAGGTCGAAGCCAACATGGTCCAGTCATCCCGGGGTGAGCAGATTGACCTCCAGGATCGTGACACCCTCCGGCAGTTGGTGGAGCGGGGTTTGCGTGGCCGGCTCAAGATGCAGAGTCTGCTCACCGGCCAGCTGTATGTTGATCTGGATTTTTATCCCGGCAAACCGGCGCGCTTTGTCGCCCACGATCCAGCGGTGAGCGAAATCCCCACCATTCCGACGGCAGTGGAAGAGCTTGCCACCAAGCTGGAGAGGTTTCCCATGGATGCCTTTCTTGCCGATTTTGCCGCGATAAGCCGATCGCTCAACACCATCCTTTCCTCGGAGGCAGCGAAAAATATCCCGGTACGGCTGGAGGCGACCCTGGCGCACCTGCAATCCTTAAGCGCCAAGCTCGACCGCGATGGCGCCCCCATGCTTGCCGAGATGCGCACGGCGCTTGAGGCGGTACGGGCGGCGATGGTCAAAGTCGGCGGAGTGGCCGAGGCCGGGTCGCCCGCGGTTGCCAGCCTGGGCAAGGCCAGCGAGGAGTTGGCCAAGGCGGCGCAGGCGTTGCAGGGGCTGGCCAGGGAAGAGTCGCCCACCGTACAGCAGCTCAACACGGCGCTCCAGGAAATCAGCCGCGCGGCGCGCGCCCTGCGGCTTTTGGCGGAAACCCTGGAACAGCAACCCGAGGCTGTTTTGCAGGGAAAACGGATCGAAGGGGAAGGAAAATGAAAAATATACCTGGCACGTGGAAGGGGAGTTGGCTGGTTGTGTTGGTCTGCGCCTTGCTGCTGGCAGGCTGCGCCCGCACCACGCCGGTCAGCTATTATCAGCTCTCACCTCTGGAAACTGCTCGCACGGCCCCGGCCAGTGCCGGGGCGGGAAAGATGGTGCTCGGCATCGGCCCGGTGCGGCTGCCGGAATACCTGGACCGGCCCCAGTTGGTTTCCCGGTTGAGCCCCAACCGGCTGCAACTGGCCGACAGCCACCGCTGGGCCGAACCGCTTGCTGAAAATATTTCACGGGTGATGGGCGAAAACTTCTCGGCCCTGCTGGGCACCGACCGTATCCTGCTCCACCCATGGCCCGCCGCCAGGGGTACGGATTACCAGCTCCTGGTCGAGGTGCTCCATTTTGAAAACGAGAGCGACGGGGCAGCCCGGCTGGTGGCCCTCTGGTCGGTCAAGGGAAAGGACGGCGCAATCGTGTTGCCGGAAAGGCGGAGCAGCCACTTGGTTCCCGCAGCAAGCCGGGATAGGGAAGGGCAGGTTGCCGCCCTGAATCAGGCGCTGGGGAGTTTGTGCCGGGAGATCGCCCAGGCATTGACGCCGGTTGTGGGGAATTTGTAACCGCAGCCCTTTGACAGGCTCAGGGCGAATGGGTGTTGTCGTAATGTATGGATATTCCGTTCGTGCTGAGCCTGTCGAAGCACCCAAATTCCGAGTTGCTACGAGACAATCAACTGTGCGGGTATCATTTTCTCTCGCTGAAATTACCCGCAAGCCGTTTTAGCCGGGCCTGGGCCGCCGCGATTTCGGCAAGGCTGGCAAAGGCGCGCACTGTTTCGGCGTTGCCCGGATCAAAGCCGCCGCGCAGGGGCTGGCGGCCCATGAGAGCGCCGACAAAGGCGCGTTCCAGCCGGTCCGCCGGTTCATCCGACTGTTCGGTGTCCGCCAGATTGTACCAGGCCGCGAAGCCGGGCTCGGCCAGGGCCTGCCGCACCGCTTCTTGCAAGACCATGGTCGCGGCATAGCCGTGCCGGAACAGATCGGTCATGGGCCAGATCTCCAGCAGCCCGGCTGCCTTTGCCGCTGCTTGCGTCTCGCCGGGCTTGCAGGGTGGTTCCTGCTTGGCCAATAGGGACTCCAGGCCAAGGGAGATGGTATCCCGCACCCGGGTGACAATGGCGGTGATGTGTTCGATATCCTGCGGCTTTTCCCCGTAGGCCATGACCGCGCTGTTGATGGCCCAGACCAGCTCCTGCTGTAGGTGGGAGAGGGTATTCTGATCAGTAACCAGGGAGAGGGCCTGCTGCAACAGGGTGGTTTCGAGCAAGGGCGCGGCATACACCGAGGGCAAGCGGGTGACCGCGCTGTCCAGCGGCTCCTGGGGCCGGGGCAATGGCTGACGGGTTGGCGGCCGGGAGAAGAGCGCAATTGCCTCGGCCGGGGTGGCAAAGCCAAGATCCTCCATGCGGCTGGTGCGGAAGCGCAAGGCTTCTTCCTCGATCTGGGTGGGCAGATCCACGCGAACCTCGCTCATCAAGCGGTGGGTTGCGGTGGGGTCGTATTGGTACATGGCATCCAGCAGGGCAAAGGGATGGACCTTGTATGCCTGGCCGGGATTCTTCAGCTCAAGCAGGTAAAAGCCATCCGGGGTCATGGCCCTGGCCGTGGTCTCGCGCTCCTCGTCCTCCGGCGGAATCTGGTCCGCATCCGGATCGTACACCGTGACGCTTTTGCTCAGGAAAAGGAGCTGGAGCACATACTCCAAGGAGAGGAAGCTCTGGGCCAGGGTTTCCGGGTCGATGGAGGCAAAGGGCGCCAGCCATTCCTCAAGACTCTCGACGGAGAAATCGTAGCGGTTCCAGCAATCCAGATCCAGGCAGGCCTGCATCTGTTCAGGGTCCAGCTCCCGGAGGATGGGCAGGGCTTGATCCATTCCCAGCTCCCGGATAATATAGTATGCCTCCAGGGGCTCCAGGGCCGCGACTTCTTCGGCCAGATCGGTTGCCGCGAGAAGCCGTTCGCCGCGCCGGGTCAGGGCGCGGGACAGATCGGCGCGGAACGGGGTGAGTTCGATGATGTTGCTGTCGGTCATTTTGTCGTGTCCGTTGATGGTATGGGAAAGGGTTTGGCGGAGAAAAGATATGTGCTGCAAGGCCGAAATTCAAGGGGGTATCATACCTCAAGATAGCAAGCCGGGCATTTTTATTTCTGTTCATCACGCAATATCAGTTAACTCCTGTGCCTGGATTAAGAAAGTCTGCAACAACACGGGAGAACCTATGCATTTTCCAGCGGCTATTTTAAAATGGTCCCCATTGGGAGGCGCATGAAAAAGCTTCTGCTCGCATCGTTCAAGGCCTGGATCGATCACCGCGGCGCCAGCAAGGGCGCGGCCCTGGCCTTTTACGCCCTGTTCTCCATGGCCCCCATCCTGATGCTGGCCATCGCGGTGGCCGGGTATTTCTTCGGCGCCGATGCGGCTCAGGGCGAAATCATCGCCCAGCTTCCGAAAACGGTCGGACCCAATGGCACCCGGGCGATTCAGGCGTTGCTGGCCGCGGCCCGTGATCCTGTTTCCGGGCGGCTTGCAACCATTGCGGCCAGTGTTATTCTGCTGGTCGCCGCCACCAGCGTCTTTGCCGAACTCAAAGAGAGCCTGGATGAAATATGGGGTACGCCGCCGGCGCAGCATCCGGTTTTTCTCGTTCTCCTGCGCACCAGATTACTTGCCTTCGGCTTGGTGATAGTTCTTACCTTTCTGCTGCTTGCCTCCCTTGTCGGTGGTGCGGCGCTTGCCGTGCTTGCCAATTTCGTGGGAGGGATTTGGAGCAGGTCCGCCCCGGTTTTTTATCTCTTGGCCTCGCTCTTTTCCTTCGGCATCACCGCCACGCTGTTCGCGGTGATCTATAAGATGCTGCCGGAGGCGCCCCCTTCTTGGCGCGATGTCTGGGTCGGCGCGGTGGTCACGGCGGTTTTGTTTGGCCTTGGCAAGTACGCGGTTGGGTTGTATCTGAGCAAGACCGGCATAGCCTCCAGCTTCGGCGCGGCCGGATCGTTGATCGCCCTGCTGCTGTGGGTCTATTACTCGGCGCAGATTTTTTTTCTGGGCGCGGAGTTCACCCGGCAGTATGCGTTGTCCTTCGGGAGCCTCAAGGGCGAAGACATTGCTGCGGAAAAGGGGCCGGATGGATGATCGCAGGGGCAAAAGATGTGTGATAGGGGCTGAAGCCGGAGTGCTTATCTTGACCGCCCATAAGTCAGTTCCGGCTCCAGGCATGCCCCCTTGCATTTCGCGGCTTTTCGGGACAACTTTTGCGGGAAATGCGGGTTAGTCGGAAACGATTTTGAAAGAGCCCTTCACGCGTGCCCGGAAGATAGCGCCTTTGCCTTTCTCGTCAATCTTCATATCCAGAGTAACAACTTCTGCAATCCTCAGGTCGCGCAGACTCAGCCCGGCGGTCTTGACGGCATTTTGGGTAGCCTCTTCCCATGAAACCGGGCTTGATCCGACCAGTTCGATGATTTTGTAAACACTCTCAGTCATGGTATTCTCCTTGTTTAAGGTTAGGGGGAACTTCCCTGAATATCCCTGCTTGCGAACGTTACTTGTCTGCTGTCGGTAAATTGGCCAGTGAGGCCGAGCCATTGCAATATTGTAGCGCGTAGGGGTGGAAAACTGAAAGTGAAATCTATAAGAAAGGAAACACAGGGCATGGACGGCACACGATTCATCGTGGCGGGAAGCTTTATCGACGGCAGCGGTGCCCCCGTCCGCCGGAATGTCTTTCTGAAGGTTACGGACACTATAATTTCCGCCATCGGTTCTGCTACAGATCTCTCTGGCCATGACGGGGCTACAATCGATGACTTCTCGCACTGTACCATTTTGCCGCCGTTGGTTGACTGCAGCCTCTCCCTGTCACGATCGCCCTCCGTGGATAGCCGCGTGCGGTTCTCCTCGGCAGAGGGGGACTTGTCGGAAAAGGCGGCCATGGTGGCGCGACATATCCGCGATTGCCATGCTCACGGGGTGTTGGGCGTGGCCGACAGCGGTGGCAGTGACTTGGGGGAACGGTCGCATGAAAGGATGACAGAGGGGGGCATCATCGAGATTTATTCCTCTGGCCCTCTTTCCCGGAGCGGTGACAACTGGGCAGCCGGTGATTTTCTAAAGATTGCTTATTCCGGGAATATCGAAGACGAGGAGGGGCCGGATCCTCGGATGAGCCAGGAAGATCTCTGCCGTATTCTTCAGCACCGAGGCGGCAGAAAGGCGGTGGTGGTGGCCAATGGCCGACAACAGGTGGCGGAGGCACTTGCGGCGGGGTGCGATGCCATCGAGCAGGGATACGGTATGGGCGAGGACAATCTCCGAAAAATGGCGGAGAGGAATGTGCTGTGGATTCCCAGCGTACTGCGGGCCAAGAATGGTTTGGACGGCGCGAGCTCAGGCGGAAGTGTGTGTTGCCGTTTCTCCATCCGCTATGTGGCGCCGGGAAAGCCGGTTCCGGGGGCGGAGGCTTTTTGGAAAAAGACGCTCGCCGAACAACTCGGGCAACTGCGGGTTGCCAGAA
>JBAZSA010000079.1:0-11574 GCA_041662645.1 Desulfurivibrionaceae bacterium | reverse complement strand
GTGGTGGCCAAAAATAAAAAAACAGGCAAGGATGGTATGCGGAGATTCGTGTCGTGGAACGTCAACGGCCTGCGGGCCGTGGAGAAAAAAGGCTTTGTCGAGATCATCGCCAGTTTGAACGCCGACGTGGTGGCGCTTCAGGAGATCAAGGCGTTGCCCGAGCAACTGCCGGAATCGATCAAGAACATCCCCGGCTACACCGCCTACTGGTTTTCCGCCCAAAAAAAGGGCTATGCCGGGGTGGCGACCTACAGCAAGGAGGAACCGATTTCAGTAATCTACGGCATCGACCACAAGGACCATGATTATGAAGGGCGAGTGCTGACCCTGGAGTTTAACGATTTCTTCTTCATAAACGCCTACTTCCCCAACTCCCAGCCCGGTCTGGTGCGCATGGACTACAAACTCCAGTTCAACAACGACCTGCTCGCCTTTGCCAAAAACCTAGCCGCAAAAAAGTCGGTGGTGATCTGCGGGGATTTCAACGTGGCGCACAAGGAGATCGACCTGACCAACCCCAAGCAGAACGAGAAAAATCCGGGATTTTCCCCGCAGGAACGGGCCTGGATGGATCAGTTTATTGCAGCAGGATTCGTGGACACCTTCCGGATGTTCAACCAGGAGCCGGGCCAATACACCTGGTGGAGCTACCGCTTCAACGCCAGGGCCAGAAACATCGGGTGGCGGATTGATTATTTCTGTGTGGATGCAAAGAATGCTGGGAGGGTGAAGGGAGCGGGGATTCTGCCGGAGGTGTTGGGTTCGGATCATTGCCCGGTGAGCTTGGATTTTGCGTAAAGACCAGGCAGTCTGACCGGTTTTTGATTGCTTACCTACCTTGATTCGGCATAGAATCTTGGAAGAGTAGGGATGCCGGACCATTTTTCGTATATTTCTGGCTATCATGATTTTTGACATGATAGCCAGATTCGCGCAATAACTTGTTGGGCAGCATCGCACATCACAGTCTGGAGGAGTGCTTTATGCGTAATAGTCAAATTGTATGTGTTTTGGTCCTTGTGATAACCCTGTGCAGCTGCGCTACAGCAATCACCGGTCGGAAGAGCGCGCCTGATTTATCCTTCATCGCTCGGGGAACACTTGCGGAAACAGCTAACTGTGTAAACTTGTTTATGACTCAGAATAACGACCTAGATTATCCTTTCTACCTGCGGATTGTCGAAATTGATCGAATATACGAATCACACCCGGGGCGAGAAATCATGTTGGGTGGGGAGCCTGTCTTCGTGAGAATGACTGCCATCAACGCCGAAAAAACCAAAGTCGAGGGGTTCTCTGTGCGCAACTTTAACGAATGGTTCAAGGGAATGCAGACAGCGTGCGAGAAACGGAGGTAGGGGCGCCCTTCAGTTATATAGTTTACAGCAAGAAAAGGCGGGAGGCCCAACCAGTCGCTCAAGCTACAAAAAGAGGACAAGTGGTCAGCCCGTAGGTCTGGTTAGCCCGTCAGGGCGTAACCATCGCCGAATCCGCCGTCTAGCCTGTGTCGGGTTTCGCTTTGCTCTACCCGACCTACCACTGCATGCATAAACCGCACCCCAAGGAGGTGTCCCCATGAAGGTACTCATCGTCTATTACTCCATGTACGGCCACATCTACAAAATGGCGCAGGCCATCGCGGAAGGGGTTCGCTTGGTCGAAGGCGCCGAGGCCGTGCTGCGGCGTGTCCCGGAAACACTGCCTGATCCGGTGTTGGAGAAGATGGGCGCGGTAGCGGCGCAGAAACAGCAAGCCCAGGTGCCCGTCTGCACGGTGGACGAACTGGGCGCGGCCGATGCGGTCATCTTCGGCACCCCCACCCGCTTTGGCAACATGTGCGGGCAGATGCGGCAGTTCCTTGATGCCACCGGAGGTCTGTGGGTAAAGGGCGCTCTGGTGGGCAAACCGGGCAGCGTGTTCGCCAGCTCCAATACCCAACATGGCGGACAGGAATCCACGATTTTAAGCTTCCACAACACCCTGCTCCATCAAGGCATGGTCATCGTCGGCCTGCCCTACACCTTTCAGGGCCAGATGACCTCGACGGAAATCACCGGCTGTTCCCCTTACGGCGCCTCCACCATCGCCGGAGGTGACGGCAGCCGGGTTCCCAGCGAGAATGAGCTTGCAGGGGCGCGATTCCAGGGCGAACACGTTGCCAAGATCGCCAAAAAGCTGGCGGCTTGAGCCAACACAAGCTGAAATCTGCTAATTATTGAGCATTTTGCAAAATTCGTCACCCCGGCAAAAGCCGGGGGCCAGCCTTGTCGCAACTGTCCGAAAACACTGGATTCCGGCTTCCGCCGGAATGACGATCTGCTTGTGTTTTGATCATTTTGTAAGAAGCTCTATTGGTTCTGTGTTTTCCTATGCAGTTAAAACCCCATTGTCACGCAGCCGAGCACCGGAGAGGCTGCCGAAAAAGGGCTTTGCACTGTTTGAGGCGCAGCCGAGTTTGCAAAGCCCCGGCAGCATCGAGGAGCGCCGGGCATCCCGCCTTCGGCGGGACAAGTGGCGGGGTGCCTTTTCTTTGGTTCGTTTCTTTGGGCAAGCAAAGAAATGAACAGAAAAAAGAAGCCTATTACTTGAATTGCCGAGATTATTTGGCCATCAACTGAAAGAGAGCCCCTCAAAACACCATGTCCGACGATCTCTGGCAAACCATGATCCTCACCGGCGAGCTGGGCCGGTACCCGGTCCACTTTTTCACCAACACCGGCTCAACCAACGATCTCGCCCTGGCCCTGAGCAACACCGACGCCCCGGACTCCACCCTGGTCGTGGCCGACAGCCAGAACGCCGGGCGGGGCCGCCTTGCTGGCAGGGCTTGGCATTCACCGCCCGGAACCGGGCTCTATTTCTCGCTGATCCTGCGCCCGCATCTCGCCCCGCAGGACTTCCCCAAGCTCACCCTGGCCGCTGGCCTTGCCCTGTGCAAGGCGCTGGAAAGCCATACCCCGTGCCAGCCTGGGCTCAAATGGCCCAACGATCTTTTCCTGCACAACAAGAAATGCGGCGGCATCCTTACGGAAACCCAGGCCGTGGCAGGAGCCGGACAGACTGCGGTGGTGATCGGCATCGGCCTCAATGTGAATACCCCGGCGGAAGCATTTGCGGACGAGCTGCGCGCCAAGGCCACCTCACTGCTCGCTGAAACCGGCGTCCCACACGAACGCGGCCCCCTGCTTGCGGCCATTCTTGCCGAACTGGACCTGGTGGTGGCCCGGCTGGAGCAGGGGGATTTCCCCTCCATTCTGGCCGAATGGCGGCAAAGGGATATCCACGCTGGCCTGCAGGTCTCCTGGCTGAACACCCAAGGACGGATCATCACCGGCATCTCCCTTGGACCGGACGAAGAGGGCTTTCTCCATATCCGTGATGCCCTGGGCCAAACCCATTCTGTTCTCTCCGGGGATATCTCCCTGGCGCAGGAAGAAACATAACCCAACAGGAAACCCTTTTTGCCATGATTCCCCGCCCGATCCAACACCTGCTGCTGGCCACGCTCTATGACGCTTTTGCCCAGTGGGCAGACACCTTCGCCTTTGCCTGCCGCAAGGGATGCGCCACCTGCTGCACCCGGAGTGTCACCATGACCAGCCTTGAGGGCGATGGGATCATGGCTTTTCTGGCCGAGGCAGGCCGCCGATCCGAACTGGATGCGCCTGCATTTCAGCCCACGCAAAGCCGGACAGTGCAGTGCACCACCAACGCCTTTGTCGCCGCCCATCTCAGGGGCGAGGCTGTGGAAGAGGCGGAAAGTTGGGATCTGCGGCCCTGCCCGTTTCTCAAGGAGGACAGCTGTTCCATTTACCCGGTGCGGCCCTTTGGCTGCCGGCTCTTTGCCTCACAAGACCCTTGCGCCGCAAGCGGCGTGGCGGAGATGCCGCCGGGCTATCTCGCCGGGGCGACTGCCCTGCTGCAATACATCGAGCATCTGGATAACGGCGGGCGCTGGTCCACTATGGTGGAACTGCTGGCAGGGCTGAACACCGGACAGGCTAAGGAGTACGGGGCCCCCACCGCACCCATTCCCGGCTTCCTCATCGCCCCGGACGAACGCGATCTTGTCGAGCCGCTCCTCCAAGGATTGCTCGCCAAAGAGGTCAACGGCCGGACGTTTGAACAGTGGCTTCAGGCATCACGACCATAGGCCAAATCCAGGACAGCATGGGGAGGGACACGGGTGCCTTTTTCTTGTTTCTTCTTTTGGGCAAGCAAAAGAAGAAAAAGAGAACCGCAAAAAACTTTCTTCCCAAAAACAAAAAAAGGGGCGCCGGAAACCCGGCACCCCTGTCACACACGCTGTTTTCTGGAAATTAATACCGGTAATGGTCCGCCTTGTACGGCCCACCCACCGGCACATCGATGTACGCGGCCTGTGCCTTGGACAGCTCGGTGAGATGCACGCCCAGCTTCTTGAGATGCAGCCGCGCCACCTTCTCGTCCAGCACCTTGGGCAGCACATAAACCTTTTTCTGGTACTTCTTGGCGTTGGCGAACAGCTCGATCTGGGCCAGAACCTGATTGGTGAAAGAGGCGGACATCACGAAGCTCGGATGGCCGGTGGCGCAGCCCAGATTCACCAGACGGCCTTCGGCCAGCAGGGTGATCTTCTTGCCGCCGGGGAACACGATGTGGTCCACCTGGGGCTTGATGTTCTCCCAGGTGTACTTGCGCAGGGAGGCGACATCGATCTCGGAATCAAAATGGCCGATATTGCAGACAATGGACTCGTTCTTCATGGCCCGCATATGGGCGTGGTTGATGACCTTCTCGTTGCCGGTGCAGGTGACAAAGATATCGCCCAGGGGCGCGGCCTCTTCCATGGTCATTACCCGGTAGCCTTCCATGGCCGCCTGGAGCGCGCAGATCGGGTCGATTTCCGTGACCCACACCGTGGCCCCTAAGCCCCGGAAGGCCTGGGCGCAGCCCTTGCCCACGTCGCCGTAGCCGAGAACCACGGCGATCTTACCTGCCACCATCACGTCGGTGGCGCGCTTGATGCCGTCCATCAACGATTCGCGGCAGCCGTAGAGGTTGTCGAACTTGGACTTGGTAACGGAGTCATTGACATTCATGGCCGGGAAGAGCAAGCCGCCAGCCTTCTCCATCTGGTAGAGGCGATGTACCCCGGTGGTGGTTTCCTCGGTCACCCCGCGGATGGCCTTGGCAGCGGCGGTCCATTTCTTCTTGTCCGCGGCAAAATCCTGCTTGAGCACAGCGAGCACGGCCTGCCACTCCTCGTTGTCGGTCTTCTTGGCAGCAGGCACCTTGCCGGCCTTCTCGAACTCCGCGCCCTTATGCACCAGCAGGGTGGCGTCGCCGCCGTCGTCCAAAATCATGTTGGGCGGGTTGCCGTCCGGCCAGGTCAGGGCCTTTTCCGTGCACCACCAGTATTCCTCGATGGTTTCCCCTTTCCAGGCATAGACCGGAACGCCGGTTGCGGCAATGGCGGCGGCGGCGTGATCCTGGGTGGAGAAGATGTTGCAGGAGGCCCAACGCACCTGGGCGCCCAAGGCAACCAGGGTCTCGATCAGCACTGCGGTCTGGATGGTCATGTGCAGGGAGCCGGAGATCCGTGCGCCCTTGAGGGGCTTCTTCTTGCCGAACTCCTCGCGCAGGGCCATGAGGCCGGGCATCTCGGTTTCGGCGATGCGGATTTCCTTGCGGCCCCAATCGGCCAGACTCATATCCGCAACCTTGAAATCGGTCTGTTTTTTTACCGGAGCTTTCTTGGCCGGTGCTTTTTTTGCTGGTGCCTTCATCGTTGTTTTCTCCTGACCGCACCCTGGCGCGGGATGGGTCGTGATTATTTACATTTAATTCCGGCGGCATCCCGCAAGGCGTCGGCCTTGTCGGTGCGCTCCCAGGTGAACTCTTCCCGCTCCCGGCCAAAATGACCGTAGGCGGCGGTCTTTTTGTAGATCGGCCGCAAAAGGTCAAGGTGCTGAATGATTGCCTTGGGCCGCAGATCAAAATGCGCGTCAATGAGCGCCTTGATCCGCTCATCGCTGATCTTGCCGGTGCCAAAGGAGTTGACATTGATGGAAACCGGCTTGGAGATGCCGATGGCATAAGCGATCTGCACCTCGATCTCCGTGGCGATTCCGGCAGCCACCAGATTCTTGGCCACATAACGGCCCATGTAGGAGGAAGAGCGGTCGACCTTGGAAGGGTCCTTGCCGGAAAACGCGCCGCCGCCGTGGGAACCCATGCCGCCATAGGTATCAACGATGATCTTGCGCCCAGTCACGCCGCAGTCGCCCACCGGCCCGCCGATAACAAAGCGCCCGGTTGGGTTGATGAAGTACTTGGTGTTCTTGTCCACCATCCCGGCAGGGATTATGGGCTTGATGATCTCCTCCATGACTCCGGCCTTGAGATCCTCGTAGTCAACATCCGGGGAGTGCTGGGTGGAGAGGACAATGGCCTCGACCCGCTTGGGCCTTTTATTTTCGTATTCGATCGTTACCTGGCTCTTGGCGTCCGGCCGCAGCCAAGGCAGAATCCCGGCCTTGCGCACCTCGGCCTGCCGCTTGGTGAGCCGGTGGGCATAGGTGATGGGCATGGGCATCAAGACCTTAGTTTGATCGCAGGCAAAGCCGAACATCAGCCCCTGATCGCCAGCGCCCTGGTCCAGGTCAATGCCGGTGCCCTCGTTAACGCCCATGGCGATATCGGCGGACTGCTTGTCGATACTGGTGAGCACGGCGCAGGATTGCCAGTCAAACCCCATCTCCGAAGAGTTGTAGCCTATCTCCCGCACGGTTTCTCGCACCACGGCAGGCATATCCACCCAAGCCGAGGTGGTGATCTCGCCGGCTATTATGGCCATGCCGGTGGTGACCAGGGTTTCGCAACCGACCCGGGCGTACTTGTCCTGGGCAAGGATGGCGTCGAGGATCGCATCCGAGATCTGGTCGGCGACCTTGTCCGGATGGCCTTCGGAAACAGACTCCGAGGTAAAGAGATAATTTGACATTCCAACTCCTCATGATTTTTCGATAAAAAAACAGACTGCGCGGCAGCCACGAAACTTAGCATTTTTATTAAAATACAGGAAGTTGTCAAGGACAATCACGATGAAAACACCGCCAAAGGTTCACTTTATCCCGGCAGATAGCCTTTTTCCAGGGCCTTTACCGCGAAAAAAAGTTGCGCGTTGACAGGGGCCGGAATGCCCAGCCGCGCCGCCTCTGCCAGCACAGCCCCGTTGATGGCCTCGATTTCGGTTTGCCTTTTGCCCCGCACATCCTGAAGCATGGAGGAGATATTGGCTGCGGTGGCTTGGCAAACCGCGATGGTCCTGGCCACCGGCTCTGGGGCAATACCAATCCCCTTGGCCTGGGCGACGCTGGCCGCTTCCAGCACGGCAGCCCGCATCAAAGCGAGGGCCTCGCCATTCTCCAGCAATGCGCCGTTTTCGCAGTTGTGGATGGCGGTGAGGGCGTTGATCCCCACATTAACCAGGAGCTTGTTCCAGACCTGGGCCAGGATGTCACCCTCAACCCGTGCCTCCAAGCCTGCCAGCCGGAAGAGTTCCGCAGCCTTTTCCAGGGCCAGCTTTGCTTGCGGCGGAGCTTCGCCCAAAAACCCGAGGCTGGTTGCGCCTTCCCCCCCGAAGCGGACCTTCCCTGGCCCAACAAGATGCGCGCCCAGGGAAGTGACCGCCAGGGCCACAGGGCAGGGAAGCTTTGCCTCAGCGAGAATAGGCAGATGGCCGATGCCATTTTGCCAGGCAAGCAGCAGGGTCTGTTCCGTGAGCAGAGGGCGAATGGAAGGGAGGGTTCGGGTAAGGGCCGGGGATTTAACGCAGAGCAGGACCAGGTCCACCGGCCCGATCCGTTGGGCATCGGCAGTGGCCTGAATGGGGAAATGTTCGACCCCCCCGGCTCGCTCAAGGGTAAGGCCAGAGTGCTGGAGCAGTCCAGCCCGTTGGCTGTCATGGTCCAGCACCCAGATTTCTTGACGTATCCGGCAGAGGGAAGTCGCCAACAGGCAGCCCAGGGCGCCCGGGCCGACGATGGCGACCCTCTCGGAGGAAGTGTCCCGCATGGGTTGCGGTTAACGGGTGATGGTCACGTCTTCAACAATGACCGCATACTTGTACCCGGCGCCAAAATCCTTGTCTGCGGCAAGCACGCCTTCCACCGTGACGATATCACCCTTTTCCGCCTTGTCCATCGAGGTCACCACCAAGTCATGGGTATTCTTCAAGGGATCGCCGGTGCCGTCCTGCAGATGCAGCCAGTTTTTCCCCATGATCTGCGGGGAGAACTTGACCACCTGCGCCTTGATTTTCACCTTTTTGCCATTGAGGCTTGCACCTTTGCTAAAAATATCCGCAACGGTGTAGCCGTTTGCGCCAGCAGCCTTGGCAACCTTCAACTCCACAAAAGGCACCACAGCCTTGCCGCTGCCCGGAGCCGTTTCGCCAGTGACTGCAGGGGCAGCGCCGCCTTCCTTCTGCATGGCCGCGCCGAAATCGCCAGCAGGCGCGGCGGCTCCAGCTGTTTCAGCCTTAGCCGCAGGAGCGGCGGCAGCGTCTCCGCCATGGGCCTCGCCTATTTCCGGCTGTTTACCTTCAATCCCTGGGGAAAAAACAATCTCTTGAAAGGTGCGGTTCAGGGTTTTGCTGGGGAAATTCTGCATGACCTGCCCTTCGGCAACGGTGCAGACCTCGCCCACCGCCACCTTGGTCTGCGGCACCGCCACCCAGGTATCTCCCTTTTCCGCACCAATCAAAACATAGGTGAAACCGCCGCCAGAGAGAACCTCCTTGGCCTTGCCCTTGATGGGGCCGGTGGGGTTGGCCGCCTGCTGGATTCCGCCTTCCACCCCTGCCGCAGCCTTGGTCTCCGGCTTTTGCTTATTACAGGCAACAAGCGCCACCAGACACAACCCGCTCACCAGAAAATTCCGCCACTTCATTGCATCGCCCATACGCTCAACGCTCCTCCCTCGGTTCGTTCTTTCTGGATATGAAAACAGCGCACCAAAGCATTTCCGCCGTGCGCCAACGCTCTTTTCTCAAGACAGCTTGCCGGAAAAAAAGTTCACATTAGCCGTTATAATAATAAAATAATGTCGCCATTTGGATGACCAGAACGGCATAACAAGCCGTAACCAAAGGATAAAAAAGCATTGATTATTTCGTAACGGCTCCTAATTTTCGCTTGGCAGCAGCCTTTCGGGGATTTTCCTGGTTCGCTTCCCTGCCTCTGCCCTCGTACTGGTAGGTCAGTTTGTTTGCCTTGACCCCGATCCGCACGGAACCCCCCTTGGCCAGCTTGCCAAAAAGCAGTTCTTCGGTCAGGGCGTCCCCCACCTCTTGCAGGATAAGGCGTCTGAGCGGCCGCGCCCCGAATTCCGGCTCATAGCCCCTGGCTGCTAGCCAGGTCCGGGCACTGCTGCTGAGGCTGATGGTCACCTTGCGTTCGGCCAGCTGCATCTGCAGCTCCGCGATCATCTTGTCCACGATCCGCTCCATGAGCACAGCATCCAGCGGATTGAAGGTGATGGTCGCGTCCAGACGGTTTCGGAACTCCGGCGAAAAAAGATTCTTCACGGCCCGATCGTTTCTCCCCTTGCTGTCCCCGGTAAAGCCGATGGCCCGTTCGCTCAGCTCGCGCGCCCCGGCATTGGTGGTCATGATCAGGATCACATTGCGGAAATCCGCCTTGCGTCCGGCGTTGTCCGTGAGGGTCGAGTGGTCCATGACCTGGAGCAGGATGCTGAACAGGTCCGGGTGGGCCTTTTCGATCTCGTCGAGCAGAAGCACGCAGTAGGGATGCTTGCGGATGGCGTCGGTCAAGAGGCCGCCCTGGTCAAAGCCCACATAGCCCGGAGGCGCGCCGATCAGCCTGGAAACCGCATGTTTTTCCATGTACTCGCTCATGTCGAACCGCTCGAAATGCACGGACAGGGCAGCGGCCAGCTGCTTGGCGACCTCGGTCTTGCCAACCCCGGTGGGTCCGGCAAAAAGGAAGGAACCGGTGGGGCCTTCCGTTTGCTTGAGGCCCGCCCGGGACCGCTTCACCGCCGTAACCAGGGCGCTGATCGCGTGATCCTGACCGAAGATGTTCTTTTTCAGCACCGTGTCCAGCTCGCGGAGATGGCTCAGATCGGAGCCGCTGACGCTGCGGGCCGGAATCCGAGCCAGACGGGAGACCACCTTTTCCACATCGCGCACCGTCACGGTCCGCCGCTTGCCCTCCGCCCCTCCGGCCAAGCGGAAGGCGGCGCCGATCTCGTCCAGCACGTCAATGGCCTTGTCCGGCAGAAACCGGTCGGTGATGTAGCGGCCGGCCAGTTCCGCCGTGGCCTTCACCGCCGGAGCCGAGTAGGTGATGTTGTGATGCTCCTCGTAGCGGGGCAGCAGCCCTTGCAGGATGGCGCAGGTCTCGGCCACGCTGGGCTCCTCGATGTCGATCTTCTGAAAACGCCGGGACAGGGCCCTATCCTTTTCGATGTAGTTCTTGTATTCCTCGTAGGTGGTCGAGCCGATGCAGCGCAACGACCCGGCCTGGAGGGCGGGCTTGAGCAGATTGGAGGCGTCCATGCTGCCGCCGCTGGTGGCCCCGGCCCCGACAATGGTATGGATCTCGTCGATGAAGAGGATGATGTGCGGCTCCCTTTCCACCGCGGAAATAACCGCCTTGAGCCGCTGCTCGAAGTCGCCCCGGTACTTGGTGCCGGAAAGCAGCCCGCCCATGTCCAGAAGCCGGATCTCCACCCCCTGCAACAAATCAGGCACCCGGCCTTCATGCACCTGCAGGGCCAGCCCTTCGGCAATGGCGGTTTTGCCTACGCCTGGCTCGCCCACCAGCAGCGGGTTGTTCTTGCGCCTGCGGCACAGGGTCTGCATCACCCGCTTCAGTTCGCTGGTCCTCCCGATCAGCGGATCGATCAACCCCTGGGCGGCGCGCTCGCTGAAGTTGATGGTGTATTTTTCCAGCGCCTCGTTTTCCTTGGTTTTTTCAGCGCTCTTCTCCTCGGGCTTCTTTTCCTCCTGGGGGGCTTCCTCCCGCTCCAGGCCATGGGAGAGACATTCGGTCACGTCAAGCTTGCTGATCCCTTCGGAATGGAGGAAATACACGGCAAAAGACTCGGCCTCGGCAAAGATGGCGGCCAGCACGTCCCCGGCATCCACCTCTTTTTTGCCACAGCTCTGCACATGGGCAATGGCCCGCTGCAAGACCCGGTTGAACCCAAGGGTCTGGATGGGATCGTGGGGAATGCCTTCCTTGACCATGGGCAGGTTGGTGGCGAAAAAATCCTCCAGCCGTTTCTTCATGCCCTCGGGATCGCCGCCGCACACCACAATGGCCCTGGCGGCCAGCTCGTCATCCAGCAGGCCATAGAGGATATGCTCCACCGTGACATGTTCGTGCCTGCGAATCTTTGCCTCCCGGATGGCACGCACCAGGGCTATTTCCAACTTTGCATTTATCATCTCGCGCTCCTCACGGGAAACCCGTTACGCTTTTTCAACAGAACATTTCAAAGGGTATTCGTTCTTGCGGGCCAGGTCGTGCACCAAAATCACCTTGGTTTCCGCCACGTCGCGCG
>JBAZSA010000078.1:0-11589 GCA_041662645.1 Desulfurivibrionaceae bacterium | reverse complement strand
TATAAGAGCCACACTTTAAGCCATGGAATGCATGCTTTCCAGGCGAGTAATTCAAAAACAGGTTCACTATACCATAGAACACCATGCTGTTTCAACAGATTGCGCTTCACGAGATGGAGGGCTTTTTCTCCGGGGGAGAATTGAGGCAGTCGCAACAAGGTCCAGTGCCTTGCCGGTGCTTTCCCCATGTTATGAGATCATCGGAATTCATCCTTTTCATTTGCCCTGAAAATTAGTAAAAACTAAAAAATGGAAACGACGGAAACGGCGAAGTGATCGTTCTCTTTTTTCCTTTTTGTTTTATGGGGAGATGGTGAACGGTGCAGCCTGCCCCGCAACCGCTATCGAGGGTTCGCTTGAAAGACAAGGTTTTGATTGCAAATCGGGGCGAAATTGCCCTGCGGATCATGGAGGCCTGTAAAGACCTGGGCCTTGATTATACCGTGATCTACACCGCGGCGGATGAGGAATCCGAGCATGTGCGCCGCACCCTGGACAGCCAGAGCAATGTCCGCCGGGCCTGGCGCGTATCGGCCTATACCGATCCCAACGATATTCTTTCCGTGGCGGATCACACCAATTGCACCGCCATCCATCCCGGCTACGGCTTTTTCTCCGAGGACTTCCGTTTTGCCCGGCGGGTCACGATCCGCAACCGGCCTCTGACCTTCATCGGCCCGAAATGGGAGGTGGTCAAGGATCTTGGCGATAAGATCAATACCAAGCGGGTTGCCAACCGGTTGGGTATTCCCACCATTCCGGGCACCGACGGCCCTATCTATAACGAGATGGAGGCCGAGGATATCGCCCTCCATCTCCTCGAAACCCAGGACGGCGAGAAGGTCAAGAACCCGTCCATCCTGGTCAAGGCCGCGGCTGGCGGCGGCGGCATGGGTATCGAAGAGGTCTACCAGATCGAGCAGTTCCGGCGCATCTATCGTCAGGTTCAGAACTATGCCAAGCGGCAGTTCGGCGACGGCGGGGTGCTCATCGAGCAGCGAATCCGCGACTTCAATCATCTGGAGGTGCAGTTGGTCTGCAGCCGGCACGGCGAGCGGGTCCATTTCGGCACCCGGAACTGCACCATCCAGAGCACCGGCCGTCAGAAACGGCTGGAGGCTGCGCCCGGATTCGACAATTCCTGTTTCAGCTACGATTTTAACGGCCAAGAGGTTTTGGACAAGGTCGTTGAATACTCTCTCAAGCTTGCCGCCCATGTCCGCTACGATAATGTCGGCACCTGGGAGTGGATTGTCACCCGGGACGGCCAGCCCTATCTCCTTGAGGTCAACACCCGCATCCAGGTGGAAAACGATGTCTCCGCCCGGGTCAGTTACATAAACAACAAACATCCCAACCTCATCCGCGAGCAGATCAGATTGGCGCTGGGCGACAAGATGGGATACAGCCAGAAAGATATCGCCTCCCGGGGCGCGAGCATCGAGTTCAGGATTGTCGCGGAAGACACCGCCCGGGGGTTTGCTCCCTGGATCGGGACGATCTCCCGGTTTTCCTATCCGCAGTACGACTGGTCCGCGGTTTACAGCCATGTGCCCACCGACCGAACCTACGCGATCCCCAGCGAGTATGACCCCAACCTGGCTCTGGCCCTGGTCTGGGGCGACACCATGGAGGAAGCCAAGGAACGGGGGCGGAAATTTCTGTCGGAGGTGGCCATCGAAGGCAGCAACGCCGCGGGTGGCCAGATCATGACCAACCTCCCCTATCTTCAGGAAAACATAGCCCGACTGCTCACTTTTTGATGAGCCGGCAGCACTGTTTGCGCTGCTGTCAACGGCACAGGTAATTACTCTATGGAAGATTTACGAAAGCGGCTGCTCAAGGTAGAAGAACGCACCAGCTATCTGAGCCAGATCAAGGATGGCGTTGAGTGGGGCAATCTCTCCGGTCTGCGCGAAAAATTTGTCTCCCTGCGGGACAAGTTCTATGAGTACACGGAAGACCAGCTCTCCGAGGAGATCAAGGCCTTGGAGGAGTCCCTCTCCTTTCTGGAGGCCCGCTGCGAAGAGACCATGACCTCCATGGACCGTGTGCGCATTGTCCGCAATCCCCACCGGTTTTCCTTAAAGGATATCCTGGAGAACGTCTACGAGGATTATACCGAGCTTGGCGGCGCCGAGGAGGTCAGCATCGATCCCTCCCTGGTCGCGGCCAGGGCGAGCATCATGCGGCGGGTGAAAAACAAATCCGTCATGCAGCAGGTCATGGTCATCGGCCACGAGAAGGGGCATGGCGAGGAATACCGTAACGGCGGCTGCAGCAAGCCCTGGGGCAATGAAAAGGCCCTGCGCTACATGAAGGTTGCCGAAACCGAAGGCATTCCCATCCATTTTTATATCTTTACCCCTGGTTCTTTTCCGGTGGAGGATTATCCCGGCGCGGGCCAGCAGATCGCGCGGAACCTCTACGCCATGGCCAAGCTGCGGGTGCCGATGATCTCCGTCACCTCGGAAGGCGGCTCCGGCGGGGCCGAGGCCGTGGGCATGGCCGATGTCCGGCTGATGTTTTCCCACGGCTACTACTCGGTTATTTCCCCGGAAGGCGCCGCAGCCATCGAGGGCAAGATCCGCGAGGGCGAGAAAATGCCCAAGGAGCTGGTGGAGGCCTGCGCCGAGAATCTGCACATCACGGCGGAAGAAAACCTCAAGCTCGGAACCATCGATCGCATTGTCTACGAACCGCCCCTGGGCGCCAAGCGGGAGGATTTCGGTTTTTTCCGGCAGCTCAAGAGCGAGATCATCCGGGCCACAGACGAGGTGGTGCTAAAAACTAAGAGCCTCAGGGCCTTTCGCGCCTATGAATTGACGATGAAAAAGGCCGAGGGGCAAGTCATTGAAGAGCCGCATATCGAGATTTCCTGGGATCTCAACGAGGATGAAGTCAAGCGGCTGCTCAGCTACCGCTCGAAGAAATACCGGGCCATGTCTTGCAAGGCATACTCCGAAGAGGGCACGGCCTGTTCCGCTTTCTGCCAGAAGGCCAGAAAGAGTATTGCCAAACTGTACTACAGCTTCCGCTACGATCTACTGAAGAGTCAGCAGAAACAGGTGAAAAAGGTTTTTCAGGATGTGTCCGGCGAGGGTTCGGTGCTGCTCAAGCAGGTTTCCTCCCCGATCACCGCAGCCTACGATTTTATTTCGAAAAAACCCGGCGTGCGTCCGGGCAAGCCTCCGGTATCCTCAAGCGGCACTGGGGAAGACCCCATTGAGTTTGGGGATGTCTATACCAGCCCGCTGGCCAACGAGGACCGTACCGTAACCTGCCCCAATGCCGAGAAGCAGGGGTGCAAGGATCTTTGGGTGCCTGATCTCTACGGCGAATTCGGCGGGGTGTGCGAAAATTGCGGCCATCATTTTCCCCTTGAGTATCAATGGTATCTCAAGCATCTCTTTGATCCGGATTCCATACGGGAGTTCAATGCCGGGGTCTGCGCGGGCAATCCCCTCACCTATCCGGGCTTTGAAAAGAAATTGCAAGCCGCCATCGCCAAAACAGGGCGGAAAAGCGGCATCATCACCTTCGACGCCAGGGTCATGGGCGTTGATCTGGTGGTGGCCATGCTGTACAGCGATTTTAGAAACGGCACGGTTGGTTCCGCCGAGGGCGAGAAATTTGTGCGGGCCTGTGAATCGGCTAAGCTGAAACGGCGTCCGCTGCTGTCCTATGTGCATACCACCGGCGGCATCCGCATCCACGAGGGAACCCTGGGCGTGGTGCAGATGCCCAAGTGCACCATGGCGGTGCGGGAATACATCGACTCCGGCGGCCTGTACATCGTGGTCTACGACAACAATTCCTATGCCGGACCGGTGGCGAGTTTCCTGGGTTGTTCGCCGTATCAGTTCGCCATCCGTTCAAGCCGGGTGGGTTTTGCCGGGCCGCGGGTTATCCGCGACACCACAGGAGAGGATATTCCGCCCGATTACCACAACGCCCGCAACGCCCTGCAACGCGGGCACATCCAGGGCATTTGGGATCGCCGCGAGTTTAGGCGCAATCTCCACAAGTCCCTGCTGACCATGGGCGGCGGCAATCTGTATTACAGGTGAGCTGACAGCTGACAGCTGACAGCTAATAGCTAACTGCTAATCCACAACGGTTTGCGATGACTGACGAAATAGATTTCGACGCAATAATTGGCAAGTATCGTTCCGATCCTTTTGACTATCTGGACGTGCGGACCATCCACACCGGCCAGGTCAGGTTCCGGGTGAAGGAAAATGCCGAGGTGGAAGGGCCTTCCGGCGAGTGGCACCATGTCCGGGGAACCCTGCTCTATGAACTGCTCCGGGAGGGGAACCAGAAGAAGATTTTTTCCTCGGGCAACGGGGTGGTCTCTTTTATCCGCGGCGATCTGGAAGGCCAGTTTGTCGAGGCAGGGGAGAAGATTCTCACCATCCGGCATCCGCTGAAAAAACGCGAAATCATTGAAAATATTCTCCGGCAGGTGTTGGAGCCCTTCAATGCGCCCGAGCGGGCCAAGTATTTCTTTTCCCTCGACCTGCAGGCCAAGATCGACAAACACGGCCAGCGGGGGGTTTCCATCAAGCCCGGCGACGAGATTCTCACCATGTCCCTGATGAAGCGCGACACGCCGGTTTATTATGCCGGGGAGCCGGGGATCATTCATTCCGTGTATTTCCAGCCCGGGGTCAGCGTGTCCCAAGGCGAGCCTCTGCTGGGCATTTGTTCCCAGGAGAAGCTGCCCATGATCCAGAAGATTATCACTAGGGTCAAGGCGGAATGGGAATAGTCGCTTGCCCGCGAAACCGATAATGGTTGAGCCTCTTTCTTTTCAATCCGTCCGGCAACTCATCTCCAACGAGGAGATTCCTTCCCGTCTGGCCCGCTATCCGTCTGAGGTTGTCCATGCCGTGTACCGGTATGGCGCTCCGGTGGGCAGCGTCATCCAACATCTGCCCCAGGCCGAGCGGCTGATGCCCCTTGCCAGGCAGCGGATTAACGAGTTTGAGGCCAGCGGCCAGTCCTGCCCCAGCGGCATGGTTTTCTTGGCCGATGAACTCACCGATGGCCGTGGCCGATTCCAACGTTCCTGGCACGCTCCGGTGGGCGGTCTCTGGTTGACCCTGGTCATGGCCAATACCCTGTTGCCCGAGAGCATGCGCCTCTATCCTTTGGCGGCGGGCATGGCCTGTTGCGAGGCGGTGCGGAGTTATGGCATCGATGCGCGCCTTAAATGGGTCAATGACGTGCATGTGGCAGGGCGAAAGATCTGCGGGGTGCTCTGCGAATCCTTTACCAGCGCCACTCATGCTGAAGAATATGTGCTGATCGGGGCGGGGCTCAACATCAACAATCTGGCCTTTCCCGCCGAGTTAGGGGCGACGGCGGTGTCCATGAAGGAGATCCTCGGACACGACATCGACTTGGCTACTTTTGGTGCCCGGCTTCTGGCTAAATTTTCCTGGAGTTTCGGCCTGCTCTGCTACGACGAGGCGCAACGGCTGGCCGCGGATGACGGCTCCGGCGCGGACCTGCCGGAGAGCCTGCTGCTTGGTGCCTGGCGGGAGCTGAGCGACACCGTGGGGCGCCGGGTCTGGTTCGGCTTTGATGTCCAGCAAGAGCCCCAGTACAGGGCGCAGGTGCTGGGCCTTGCCCCGGACGGCGGCATCGTCCTCCGGCATCTGGAGAGCGGGGCCGAGATTGTCGAGCATTCCGGGGAGTTGCTGTATATTGATTGATGTTTTTTGCCACGAAAAACACGAAAACCACGAAAAAATACAGCTTGAAACTTGGCTTGCCTGACCGTTTTTTTGTGGATTTCGTGGGTGTTGTGGCGGAGTCTTTCAGCCATGCCTTCTCCCGCCACCCCCGTTTCGGTCATCATCCCCACCCATAACCGGGCCGGTTTTCTGGCCCAGGCCATTGATTCGATCCTTTCCCAAACCTACGCCAACTTCGAACTCATCGTGGTGGACGACGGCTCCACCGACGAAACCCAGGAGTTGCTCGCCTCTTACGGTACGGCGCTTACCAGCCTGCGCCAGGAAAACCGTGGCCCGGCCGCGGCCCGGAATGCCGGGATCAGCGCGGCTTGCCATCCCCTGCTTGCTTTTCTCGATTCCGACGATCAGTTCACCAAAAACAAGCTCACTCTCCAGGTTGCCGCCATGGAGGCGCAGCCGGAGATGCTCATCTCCCACACCCAGGAAACCTGGTTTCGCAACGGTCAGCATCTCAACCAGAAGAAACGGCACAGCAAGGAGGGCGGCGACATTTTTGCCCGCAGTCTGGATCTCTGCGTGGTGGGCATGTCCACGGTTATGGCCCGGCGGGAGCTGTTCGACCGGGTCGGCCTGTTCGATGAATCCTTTCCCTGCTGTGAGGATTACGAACTCTGGCTCCGGGCCAGTGCGGCGCATTCCTTTCTTTTGGTGGACGCACCCCTGACCGTCAAGCATGGCGGTAGGGAGGATCAGGTTTCCGTTCAATTCAAGACCGGCATGGACCGTTTTCGCATCCGGGCCATGGAAAAGCTTCTTGCCCGTACCTCCCTCACCCCCGGTCAGTCCCGCCTTGTCCGCGAGGAACTGGTCCGCAAGGCCGTGCTCTATGGGAACGGCTGTCTCAAGCATGGCCGTCTCGAAGAAGGCCGGCGCGCTCTTTCCCTTGCCGCCCAATACGCCTAGTGGGCAGCGGCATCTTCAGTATTGCTCTGTTTTTTTGTGTTTGACATTGGCGGCTGAATTTTCATAGCATGGGCTTATGGAGGGACACCTATTTGGGGTTAGACGCCTACACCTTGCATGTGAAAAAAATTACCTGACCGGTACGGATAAATAAGGGCAGCGAAGTGGATGGATTAATGAGGGGCTGTCTCAAATAAAGATTGCGCGAATGAGATGGAAGAAAAATGAAAAAAAACATCAGAAATAAGATGCTGTTTGCTTTTGGCGGGGTCTGTGTGTTCCTGCTGTTCCAGTTTGCCTTGAATCTCTATCTGCAGGCCAGGGTGGCCCATTCCGTGACCTATGCCCGTGATGTCGGGTATGCCGGCAATGAGTTGGCCATGGACCTCAAATATGACCTCTCGGAGGTAGCGGGGTGGATTGCGGATATCTCCGCGACCCGTGGGCTTGACGGATTGTCTGATGGCTTTAAAAAAGCGGAACATTCGGCCAATCTCTTCCATAGGCATGTTCAGGAATTGATAGAGGTGTATCCTGCCGAAAAAAAACGGCTGGAAGAGGTAGATCAGTCTTTTAGCAAATATTATGAGAAAAGTGTTTGGATGGCCGGGCAGTACATCAAGGGCGGACCGGAACTCGGAAACAAGTCCATGGCCGAGGTGGATGCCTACGCGGATGATATCCACAAGCGTCTTACCGAGCTTGAGACGGCGATGACAAATGAATCCATCGCCGCTATACAGAACGCCATGGAGGCAATATCGAGGAATAATGTCATCGGCGGCGTCCTTTCCGTTGCCGTGATTCTCTTTACCCTGATTCTGGCTTGGATCTTTTCCGGGAGGATCAGTTTGGCATTGAGGAAAATGATTGACGTTGCCCAGCAGATAGCCGCAGGCAATACCGGGGTTCAGATCGACACCAGCGCCACTGACGAGTTCGGTGTGCTTCAGTCCGCCATGGCTAAAATGGTGGAGGCGATCAACTCCGTGTCCAAGGAGATTTTCCTGGTCTCTCAAGCGGCAATGGAGGGCAAGTTGAATACCCGTGCCGACGCAACGAAACATCAGGGAGATTTTAGGAAAATCGTCGAGGGCATCAACAATATCATAGCAAGGCTGGTGGGGCTCCTGGACAGTATGCCCACCCCGGCCATGATCATCGACAATGATTTCAACGTGCAGTACATGAATGAATTGGGCGCCAAGGTCGGCGGCAAGACCCCTGCCCAGCTCATCGGCACCAGATGCTATGATCATTTCAAAACTTCGGACTGCAGGACCGAGCGCTGCGCCTGCGGGCAGGCCATGCGAAGCGGGCAAAACGCAGGCAGTGAAACCGATGCCCATCCGGCGGGGTTGGATTTGGATATCACATACAACGCCACGCCGCTCCGCGATGAAGCCGGCAAGATTATCGGCGCTTTTGAGGTGGTGAGCGATCAGACCGCGATTAAGGCGGCGGGGCGGGTGGCGGAAAAAGTCGCGGGTTATCAGGCCGTGGAAACGCAGAAACTGGTGGAATGCCTCCAGAAGATGGCCGAGGGCGATATCTCTCTTGTTATCGAAACCGAACCCGCCGATGCCGATACCGATTCGGTGAAACAGATCTTTGACGGCATCGGTTCGGCGCTGGGCACCCTGATTAAGGCCTTGAACGAGATTACCGGCATGGCCCGCGAGATTGCCGGGGGCAATTTGCAGGTAAAGATGGAGAAGCGCAGCGAGCAGGATGAACTGATTCAAGCCTTGCAGGACATGGTCGAGAAGCTTAAGGAAATCATCACCGACGTGCGTGGCGCGGCCGATCAGGTCGCCAGCGGCAGCCAGGAACTGAGCAGCAGTTCCCAGCAGGTTTCTCAAGGGGCCAGTGAGCAGGCCGCCTCGGTGGAGGAGATTTCTTCTTCCATGGAGGAGCTGGCCAGCACCGTGGCCCAGACCGCCGACCACGCCCGGCAGACCGCGGCTATTTCCACCAAGGCTGCCGCCGATGCGGTGAATGGGGGCAAGGCGGTTGGGGAAACCGTGGCGGCCATGCAGCTCATTGCCACCAAGATTGAACTCATCGAGGAGATTGCCCGGCAGACCAACCTGTTGGCCCTAAACGCCGCCATCGAGGCGGCCAGGGCCGGGGAACACGGTAAGGGCTTTGCCGTGGTGGCCTCCGAGGTGCGTAAGCTTGCCGAGCGCAGTCAGGTGTCGGCCCAGGAGATCAAAGGGGTGGCCGGCGCCAGCGTGGAAACCGCATCCAATGCGGGCAAGCTCATCAACGAGATTGTGCCGCAGATCCAGAAAACCGCAGAGCTGGTCCATGAGATCGACGCGGCCAGCAACGAACAGGCCAGGGGCATTGACGAGAATGCCCGCGCCATTCAGCAGTTTGACCAGGTTATTCAGGCCAACAGTGCTGCGGCCGAGGAGATGGCGTCCACCAGCGAGGAGCTGACCGCCCAGTCCGCCCATCTCCAGGAAACCATCGCCTTTTTTAAAGTGGAGACGGAAGCCCGATCCCGGCCCCAAGGCCGGCCTCTGCCGTTGCCTGCTTCGGCCCATCCGACAGGGAAAAAGGCGCCGGGCGGCAAAAGCAAAGGGGTCAAGTTGGCGTTGCCGCCAGGCACCGGTGATGGTGATTTCGAGCGATATTAAGAACCTTCATTCTTCAAAAAGCGCGGTTATCGTAAAGAGAGGCGCACTCTTATTGTGCTGTCTCTCTTTTTTTTTTGACTTTCTTTTTTTTGCGCGCCTATAATTATCCATAGGCAATTCCGTAATCTCTAGCTCCCTTTTTTTTAGATAAAGAAAACAAGACGATAGGGCGTTATTTTCTGTGCCTTGGCTGTTGGGTCGTTTGGCCGCAGGAATGCTTGTTGCCGTTGGTGAAATGTTTTTTCTCTCTAACCCTTGAAAAAAAGGAATGTGCGATGAAAAAAAGAATCGTTGCAGGTGCGTTCGGGATTGCGGTGTTGTTGGCTGCTGGCAGTGTTCTTGCCGCGGAAAAAGCGCCGCAGAAGGTTGTTGATCTTGCCAATACCCAACTGGTGAAGCTGGGCACGGACCCGGCTATCGTCCAGGCAGTGAAAGCGGAAAACGGTAAGGGCAAGACTCTGGACCAGATCAAGGAGAAAGACAAGAAATGGCAGGCTACCCCTGGGGTTGTCGATTACATGAAGGCCCTGATGGATAACCCTTGCGGCAAGCGTCTCAAGGAGATTCGGAAATCCGCCCCCTATTACGCCGAGATTTTCGTGATGGACAATTTGGGCGCCAATGTCTGCATGAGCGATAAAACTTCTGATTACTGGCAGGGTGACGAGCCCAAGTTCACCGAATCCTACAAGGGCGGGAAGGGCGCTGTTCATATCAGCGATGTCAAGTTCGATGACAGCTCGCAAAGTTACACGGTTCAAGTCTCCGTGCCTGTCAAGGATGGCGCGGCCGTGATTGGCTCGATGACCATCGGCATCGACGTGGATAAAATGAAGTAACTGATCGGGGGGGAGGTGCTGCCCAGCAGCTAATCACTATTTCGCGAGGTTCTGTTAATGATACGCTTGTCGGATATGAAGGTCGCTTCCAAGCTTACCCTTTGCTTTGCTGCCATGATTTTGTTCATGATTGTTATCGGGGGAAGCGGCTATGTCGGTTTGAGCTACCTCGACAATAACCTTCTTGATATTTCTGAAAAAAAGATGCCTGCCATCAACTATCTGCTCTCTGCCGATCGGGATCTGCAGCAGCTTCTGGTTGCTGAGCGATCTATGATCTTTGCCAGCACCGAAACGGATGTTTTCAAGCAGATGGTTAAGGATTACGAAGAAAACTTGGGCCAGGTAGTGCAACGGATGGGCAAGTACAAGGCGCTTGCCGAAACACCTCAGGAAAAAGAGCTGCTGGCCAAATACGACAAGGCCTTTGCCGAGTGGCAAGGGCTGTCGCGGCAGGTGGTCAATGGCAGGGTGGAAGATACCCGGGAGGGACGCAGCCTTTCCCTTGACCTGACGTTGGGCCCGGCAAATGCGAAATTTGAGGAGATGCGGGACTTCATCGATAAGCTGCAGGACCTGAATGAAACTCATATTGCCAAGGCGCGGGCGGAAGCCGCCACCACCTATAAGAGCGCGGTGATTGCTTTGGTTGCGGTGATAGGCGGCGGCGCCCTCATCGCAATCGTTCTCGCCCTGGTGGTTAGTCGAAATATAACCCTTCCCCTTGGCAAGGCCGTGGAGGTGAATGAACACCTTGCCCTTGGTGATGTGGAGATAAACATTGAGGTCAACCGTAAGGATGAGATCGGCAAGATGCTCCATGCCATGCAGGGGGTGGTGGAGAACTTTAAAAGTACTGCCAGGGTGGCGGAGCAGATTGCCTTGGGCGATTTGGATGTGACTGTGCGGGTGCTTTCCGATAAGGATGTATTGGGCAGTTCGCTTGCCCAGATGGTGGAAAACCTTAAGCGGACAGCGGCCAAGGCGGAACAGATCGCCGATGGCGACCTGCGTGGGGATGTCGCACTGCTTTCCGGCAAGGACAGTCTCGGCAAGTCGCTGTCCGCCATGATTACCAAGCTGCGTCAGGTGATCGGCGAGGTGCGGGCAGCGGCGGATCAGGTGGCCTCGGGCAGTCAGGAGCTGAGCAGTAGTTCGGAACAGGTTTCCCAGGGGGCCAGTGAACAAGCGGCCTCGGTGGAGGAGATCTCTTCCTCCATGGAGGAGCTGGCCAGCACCGTGGCCCAGACCGCCGACCATGCCCGGCAGACCGCTTCCATTGCCAACAAGGCCGCTGCTGATGCAGTCGCCGGCGGCAAGGCGGTTGGCGAAACCGTTGCCGCCATGCAGCATATCGCCGAAAAGATCGAGTTGATCGAGGAGATCGCCCGGCAGACCAATCTGCTGGCCTTGAACGCCGCCATTGAGGCGGCC
>JBAZSA010000077.1:0-11663 GCA_041662645.1 Desulfurivibrionaceae bacterium | reverse complement strand
ATTACCCAAAAAAGGAGACTGATATGAGCAGAGACAGTTGCGACAATTCCAGGGCCGCGGTATTGGCCTTCCTGGCCGGCACAGTCGTCGGCGCAGCCATCGCCCTGTTGACCGCCCCGAAAACCGGCCAGGAAACCAGGGAAATGCTGGCCGACTATGGGGCAGAGCTGAAAGAGCGGGCCAAAACCCTGCCCGATGATTTTAAGGAATACAAGGAAACCGCCATTGAGCGGAGCAAGGAGATGATTGCCAAGGGCAAAGACCTCATCAGCAGAGGCACGGACCTTGCCGCGCAGGGAAAAGAATTTCTCGACGAGAAAAAAAGAACCCTCAGCGAGGCCATCGAGGCCGGGAAGATCGCCATGCAGGAAGAGCGGGAAGCCCTGGCTCATAAGTTGGAAGACAAAGATTAGCCACAATCCTGTTTTTTGCTTCCCCTCCCTCGACGGGAGGGGATTGGGGGGAGGGTGACGTTGCCATTTGAGTCCGCACTGGCAAGTTCCCCAGCCCCCTAGCCCCCCTCCCGCAAGGGGAGGGGGAACTTACAATAAAAAAGCGGCGATCTCATTGTTTTGAGACCGCCGCTTTTTTTGTATCTCAAACCACACGGATCACCGCTTGTTTTTCCGTACCTCTCCTACCCTTCCACCCCAGTTCAGCTTGTTGCGCAGAATCTCGAAATAATCCTTCTGGGGCGAACAGATGAGCCGCAGCGGCCTTTCCGAGGCCATCACCTCCAGGTGGTCGCTGGCCGACATCTCCCAGGCAGGCTGACCATCGACAATGACCTTCACCCCGTTAGCCTGCTCGGCCAGCCTGGTGGTAAGGCAAACCGAGGCCGGGAGAAGCACCGGACGGCTTTCCAGCATGAACGGACAGATCGGCGTCACCAGGATGGATTGCAAGGCCGGATTGACAATGGGGCCGCCAGCGGAAAGGTTGTAGGCCGTGGAGCCGGTGGGCGTGGAAAAGATCAAGCCATCCGCCCGGTAGGTTGTGATGTACTCCTGATCAGCCCAGGTGCTCAACTGGGCAAGCCGGTCAGCACTGCCCTTGCTGACCACGACATCGTTCAGGGCATAGCGCCAGTCAGACGCCTTGCCGCCATGATGCATCCTGGCCTTGAGCATCAGCCTTTCCTCAACCACTACCTGGCCGGCGAGGATCCTTTCCAGAACCTCATGGCGCTCGCTGACCGCCACTTCGGTCAGAAAACCGAGATCCCCGAGATTCACCCCCACCACCGGCACCCGCAGCTGGCTGGCCTGATCCGCCACATGGAGCAGGGTGCCGTCCCCGCCCAAAATAATGAGCAGGTCCATGTCATCGGCAATGGTATCGACTGCGGCGCCAATACCCCGCTCAGCCAGCCAGGGGAGCAGTTCCCTGCTCATCTCCAGGGCGGCGGGCGAATCCTTTTTGCAGATGATCCCTACCTTGCGAATTTTCATCACAATCCCAACCTACTTGCCAACACTGGAAACCACAAGCCGCCCAAGCTCGCTGGAACGGTTGGTGGCGGCCTCCACCGCGTTGGTGACCAGAGCGCGGAAGGCCCCCTTTTCAAGTTCATGCAGACCCGCGATGGTTGTGCCGCCGGGCGAGGTCACCATGGCCCGCAACTCGGCGGGATGCCTGGCGCCATCCAGCGCCAGCAGGACCGAGCCAAGCACGGTTTGCAGGGCAAGACTCTGGGCCACGGGCCGGGCCAAGCCCACCTTGACCCCGGCGTCGATCAGGGCTTCGATAAAGGTGAAGACATAGGCCGGGCCGCTGCCGCTCAATCCGGTAACCGCGTCAAGATACCCCTCGTCCAGCACAAAGCTGACGCCAACCGCATCAAAGATGCTGGTGGCCACGACCAGATCCTCGGGGGTCACGCCCTGGCCGGGGCTCAGGGCGGACGCGCCCTTGAGCACGATGGCCGGGGTGTTGGGCATCACCCGGATCACCCGGCAGCCGCGGCCGGAAACCGCGCCTTCCAGCACAGCCAACGGAATGCCAGCGGCAATGGAGATAATCAGGTGCTGGGCCTGAATCTTCTCGCGGGAACCGCTGAGAACCGCGCCGATCACCTGCGGCTTGACCGCCAGAATAACGACCTTGCACTCGGCCCACACCGCAGTGGCTTCTGAAACCGCGGTAACCTTATATTCCTTCTGCAACAACGCCTGCCGTTCACTGCTGGGATCGGCAACCAGAATCTGTCCGGCTTCGACAAGCCCGGCGCCGGTTATGCCCTTGATCAGAGCTTCGGCCATCAGACCTCCGCCGACAAAGCCAAGTTTTCCTGAAAAGCTCATATGCTACTCCTCATGGTTAGCCAGGCCGGGCTAAAAAAAAACCGGCCATAACGGATCAACAATAATGATATTGCCGCATCGTACCAATTTCCACCGCCATTGCAAGGAGGATTCACACGAAACACCCCCACCAGGGCACAAGTCTCCCTCAATCGCCGGGCGTAAAAAAACCCGCGGAATTTTGCAACATCCGCGGGTCGTTCCTCTCAGGGGAGGCTGCATCGTTCAGGCAAAGCAGGTTTGCCCGGCAAGAGCGATGCTGGGGGGCAACAGATAGGAGAGCAGCTTATCGCCAGCCTCCTTGGTGCTCACAACCACCTTTTCAAGCACCCGGTTGTCCCCTTCCTTCTTATAGGCAATCAGATCCCAGCGCTCGGGCTGGGCAGCAAGCTGCTTCATCAGGGAGAAATGATGGCCATGCCCGGATTTTCTGGTCACGACATGGCCAAGCAGGGGGAAGCCCAACAGGGCCAGATCGCCGATCACATCAAGGGCCTTGTGCCTGGCGAATTCGTCGGCAAAACGCAACCCCTCGGCATTGACTATGCCGTCATCGTCGATAACCACGGCGTTTTCCAGGGAACCGCCCAAGGCAAGCCCGCTCTGCCTCAGCTTCTCAACCTGATCCAGAAAGCCAAAGGTTCTGGCCCCGGCAACCTCTTGGGAGAATTTTTGGGGGGTCAACTCACTGGAAAAAATCTGCTTCCTGATCAGGTGGTGGTTGAACTCGATCTCGCAGGTAACCTTAAACCCGTTATAGGGCAGGATCTTCACAAAGGAATCGCCTTCGGAAAAAGAGATTTCCTTCTTTACCTTGAGCATCCACTTGCAGGCATTCTGCCGCTGACGGCCCACCCGTTTCAGCACATGGACAAAAGGACCAGCGCTGCCATCCATGATGGGCACTTCGGGGCCATCCAGCTCGACCACCGCGTTGTCGATGCCCATGCCGAAAAGCGCGGCCAGCAGATGCTCGGTGGTGGAGATCATCGCCTCGTCCTCGGTGGCGATGGTGGTGGCAAGCCGGGTGTCGATGATCCGGTCCATGAAGGCCGGGGTTGGCGCGGCCTGCGGCATATCACTGCGGACAAAGCGAATCCCGCTGTTTACCTCGCCGGGCAAGATGGAGAGGGTGGCAACCTTGCCGGAATGGAGGCCAATGCCCGCGAAGCTTACCGGCCTTTTGATGGTGTGCTGTAAAGAATCCATATAATAAATACTCTCTTATAGTCTGTGTGTATTTTGCAACGCTCAATAAACCGAATTTTACTAATGCAAAATACAGACCAGCGCGAGTCAGGCTGATAAACAAATAAATAAATGTTTTATTTTCAATGGGTTAAAAAGAAAGCTCAGAAACCATGCATACCAATGACTTATCTGACTGTTGCAAAAAAAACACACCCGGAACCGCCAGCTTTCCTTGGGAGCAGTTTGCTGCTACAGAGCGTGGCGGGAGAGATGATCCGCTAGGAACAGATCGAATTTCTGGTCCATGCGAAGCTCGATGGTCAGGGCCAGAATGGGAAATTCCCCAAAAAAGGGCCGGAGTTTGACAAAATCCTTCTCCGTGGTGATAAGCGCCCTGGCTCCGTGCGCCTTGGCTGCGGCGACAAGAGCGGCAACATCCTGGGCCGTATAGCCGTGATGGTCCTTAAATTCCTTGAATCCTGCCAGAGAAAACCCCTCCTGCCGCAAGGTTTGGCGGAAGGAGTCCGGATTTGCGATTCCGGCAAAGGCGAACACCGGCATGCTCCGGACCTCATCAAGAGTGCAGGCCGTGCCCTGACTGCTGTGCCAGATGCCGCAAGGGTGATACTCCCCGGCAAAGACAGGCTTTTCCGGAAAGGATCCCTGCAGCCGACGCTGAAAATCCTCAACGCGGGCGCGGTTGCCATTGTCAACCCCGGTAATGACAAAGCCATGGGCCCGCCCCAGGGCGGAGAGCGGCTCCCGCAATTCACCGCCGGGAAAAACCCAGCCATTGCCAAGGAGGGTTCTGGCGCTAAAAAGAACCAGATCAAGATCACGCGCTACGGCAAGATGCTGAAAGCCATCGTCCATAACAATGAAGTTCACTCCGAACGCCTCAATGGCTTGCTTTGCAACCAGCGCTCTTTCTGGGCCGGTCAAGACCGGAACCCCTGGCAGCGCCTCGGCCAGCATGAAAGGCTCATCCCCGGCCATATCGGGCGGGAGTAAGGTTCTTACGCCATCGGAAACGATATTCACCGGACAGGAGGCCTTTCCGCCATAACCCCGGCTGACAATGGCCGGATGCAGCCCCTTGTCCAGAAGCAAGCGGGTCACATAGCGCACCATGGGCGTTTTTCCGGTGCCGCCCAAAGTGAGGTTGCCGATGCTGACCACCGGCACCGGCAACCTCTGGGATTTCAAGAAGATATTGTTCCGGTACAGAAAGGCGCGCACCACCATGGCCAACCGGTACACTGGCGAGAAAACACGCCCGGCCAGGAAAAGCACGGCAAGCAGCGGCCTCATTTTTTCCCCTCCCGCGCCAACAGGTCACGGATCAGCCCGATATGCGCCCCGGTAACGCCGCGCCTGGAAGCAACCAGCCCCTGCGCCCGTTGCCCTGCCCGCTCCCGCTCCGCAGGATCACCCAGCAGAAGGGAAAGCCCGGCGTGGAGCTCTGCTTCATCATGCACCTGCCTTGCCCCGCCCACCGCGAGGAGATCGCGGCTGATTTCGGCAAAATCCTCCATGAACGGCCCGAACAAGACCGGCTTCCTATGAACCGCAGGCTCCAACGGGTTATGACCCCGCTGGGGCACCAGACTGCCGCCGACAAAGGCCACATCGCAGAGAGCGTACACCGAGGACAGCTCCCCCAGGGTATCAAGGATCAACACCGTCCCCCCTGCTCCACCAAGGGACCGGCGGAAGGCGGAAAGGCCGAGCTTGGCAGCCATGGCCGCAAGCTCGGCGCCCCGCTCCACATTGCGCGGCGCCACGACCAGAAAAAGATTGGCACAGGAGCGGGCCGCCCTCTGGAAGGCATTGAAAATAATCTCCTCCTCTCCCTTGTGGGTGCTGCCAGCCACCCAGACCAGAGCCTGCGCCGGGATATGCAACGCCTCCCGGTCAAGCCCTGCCTTGACAGAGCTTCCAGGCAGGGCCGCATCGTATTTCAGGTTGCCAAGAACAACCAGGCGCGCAGGGTCAACCCCCAGCTGCTGCATGCTGCTGGCATCCTGTTCCGTTTGCATAGCAAGGGTCTGGAAGGAGTTAAAAAGCGGGGCAAAAAGCCAACGGAACTTGCGGTATCTGGCCAGCGAGCCTTCCGAGGCCCGGCCATTGACCAAAAGAGCGGGAATATTCCGGCGGTTCAGTTCCCGCAGGAAATTCGGCCAGAAATCGGTCTCCACCAGGACAAAGATATCAGGCTTTACCCAGGAAATAAGGCGTTTTACGCTTACAAGCAAATCAAAGGGAAAGGGGGCAAAGCAATCGACCTGTTCCGCGAGGGTGGACCGGGCAAAGGACTCCCCGGCCCGGGTGGCCGCGGAAAAAACAAGAATCCCCTGGGGATAGCTCCGCCGCAGCTCCTGCACCAGATTCCGGGCGGAAGCCACCTCGCCCACGGACAGGGCATGCACCCAAATGCGAGGCTGGCGGCCTGGAGCGGAACCGTAGGGGCCAGCCCCGAGAGCAAAGCCGAGCCGCTTGGCAGTCCGGCTGCGGTACTTGGGCGTCAGTATAACTTTGACGAAAAGAAGCGGAGCGAATACAATCACCCCCACCGTCAAGAACAGATTGTAAAAAAAAGCCGACACCATATCCATTATGAACCTGATCCTACTCCATCCGCAGGAACTGACCGATCAGCACGTCACCCTGACCGGGCGCCGCGCCGAACACATCCGCAAGATTCTCCGCGCCACAATCGGGGACAATCTCCGGGTCGGGGTGCTGGGCGGGTTGCTCGGCACCGGCTGCATCCAGGAAATGACCGGCAACACCGTTGTCCTTAAGGTACACCTCACCACCGAACCGCCGCCCTTTCCGCCCACCGGCCTGATCCTGGCCGTGCCCCGCCCCATCATGCTGAAACGGGTCTTGGCCCAGGCGGTTTCCATGGGGGTGAGCCGGATCTTTCTGATCAATGCCAACCGGGTTGAGAAAAGTTTTTTCAGCTCCACCCTCATCCAGAGCAGCGACTTTACGGAACCGCTGTGCCTTGGCCTTGAGCAGGCCATGGACACCAGGCTGCCGGAAATCTCCGTCCACCCCCGCTTCCGGCCTTTCGTGGAAGACTTGCTCCCCGAGCTGCTCAGCGATTGCCCTATCCGGCTCCTCGCCCATCCGGAAGGCAACCAAACCATTGCCCAGGCAGGCAAAGGGTTGTGGGGCCAGCCGGGCCAAAGGGCGATCCTGGCCATCGGTCCGGAGGGGGGCTGGGTTGATTTTGAGGTGCAACGCTTCAAGGAACAAGGCTTTATGCCCTTCAGCCTGGGCGCCCGCATCCTCCGGGTCGACACCGCAGTCCCTGCCCTGCTGGCCCAGCTCAGCCTGCTCCGTCAACTTGTCTAGCGCCAGAAATCATCCTCCCCAGCCAAAACGCTGGCGAGCCCGCTCCACCAGCATGGTCAACTCCTTGAACCCCAAAGCGTAGAGCGTCACTCCGTAGATCGCGCCCCCTGTGGCAACAGACACCACGAGCGCGGCAACACTTCCAGGGAAACTAGCCAGGGCAAAGGGGGCGAGGAGATAATGCAACCCGGTCAACCAAAGAGCCATGCCCAGGGAGGCGCCCAAAACCTTGCCCAGCCCGGCAAAAAGATAGCGCAAGGAATATCCGCCGAGCTTCCGGTACAAGACCATGCTCAGGAAAAGAAAATTCAGGATCATGGCGCAGGAGATGGACAGGGCAAGGGCCTTGTGCTGCAAAAAACCGATGGTGAGCCAGACCAGGAGCACATTGACCGCCATGGTCAAAAAGCTGCCCAACACCGGATAGCGGGTCTCATCCAGGGCGTAAAATACCGGCACCATGATCTTGACCGAGGAGTAGGCGAAAAGGCCCACGGCATAACAGGACAGCGCCTCGGCGGTTCTCACGGTGGCCAGGCTGTCAAAACTGCCGTGCTGGAAGATGACCCGGGTGATGGGCTCGCCCAGCAGCATCAGACCCACCGAGGCTGGAATGGTCAGGGAAAAGGCCAGGGTAAGCGAGGAGGCATAGGTTTCCCGCAGGTTATCCATATCTTTAAGCGCGGCATACCGGGCAATCACCGGCAGGGTCGCGGTGGAAAGCGCCACCCCGAAAAGACCCACAGGCAGCCAGAACAGACGAAAGGCGTAACTGAGCCAGGAAAGACTCCCCTGGGCCAGGGACGAGGCAAAATAGGTGTTGATCAACACATTGATCTGCAAGGGAGCAAGACCGATCACCGCCGGAGCCATGAGCTTCAGGATGCGACGCAGGCCGGGATGGCCAAGATCAAGGTGCGGCACAAAAACGAACCCGGCCTTAAACAGGGCCGGGACTTGACAGCCAAGCTGGAGCAGCCCCCCGATCAGGGTGCCGATGGCCATGCCCACAATGGGCGGCTGACCGAACCGGGGCATGAGCAGGGCAAAGCCAACGCCGCCAACGATGGAACCGAGATTGAAAAAGCCCGAGGCCAGGGCCGGGATGAAAAAACGGCCCCTGGTGTTGAGAATCCCCATCACCACGGAGGAAAGGGAGATAAAAATAAGAAAAGGGAACATGATCGTTGAAAGAAGCGTGGTGAGCGCGACTTTTCCCGGAATCGCCTCAAATTCGGCCTCGACCATGAAACCGACGATCTGCTCTGCGAAGAATACGCCTAAAAGGGTAAGGCAACTGAGGAGAACCCCGATAAAGACCAGGACATTGCCCGCCAGAACCCAGGTCGCCTTTTCTCCCTTATTGGTTTCATAGTCGGAAAACACCGCGACAAAGGCGGCGCTCAAGGCGCCTTCGCCAAAAAGATCACGCAGGAGATTGGGGATACGGAAAGCCACCACAAATGCGTCGAAGGCAAAGCCCGCCCCGAAAAACGCGGCAAAAACCTGCTCCCGGACCAGCCCCAGAATCCGGCTGCACATCACAGCCACGCCGACCGTACCGGCGGATCTGGCTATTTTCCCTGTATCCTGTGCGGGTTTTTTCATAAAGAGCTACCGGGAAGTTGAGGAGATTCAGCCAGCCAAACCCGTCTTATCGACAACCGATAGTGCAGATGCGGCTTTATTTTCACCGACCAAAATAGCAGGTTGCAGGGAAGAAGACAACAGACATTCCGATTAGCTGCTTGACTTCATTGGATTTTTCTTACTACTATGCGGACAGATATCAACCTGCCCCAAGGAGACAGCGCATGACATCATACACCGGCGGCATCCTGACCATCAGCGACAAGGGTTCGCGCGGAGAGCGGGAAGACACCAGCGGCCCTCAATTGCAAGCAATGCTCACCGAGCAGGGATTTTCCGTGGTGGCCTACACAATCGTCCCGGACGAAATCGCCCAAATACAAGAAACCCTCCGTACCTGGGCGGATGAAAAGAAAATTGACCTGATCCTGAGCACCGGCGGCACCGGCGTTTCCCCCAGCGACCAGACCCCCGAGGCAACCCGGGCGATTCTTGACCGGGAGATTCCGGGCATCGGCGAGGCCATGCGCCTGGCCAGCCTGCAAAAAACCCCCAACGCTATCCTTTCCCGGGGAATCGCCGGCATCAGGAAACAGAGCCTGATCATCAACCTTCCGGGCAGCAAAAAAGCAGCCAAGGAAAATCTGGAAGCCGTGCTCCCTGCTTTACACCATGCCATCTACAAGATCCAGGGCGGCACCAAGGACTGCGGAAGCTGAGCCGGCAACAAAAAAAAGGCCCCCGGAAAATCCGAGGGCCTTACATAAAAAACAAGACACGGAACAAATCAGCCGCAATCAACCTCAACGGCCATGGTATCTTTTTTCTTCATGGCGTCAATCTCCCCGATCACATACGGGGACTCACCCAGAGCAATCAGTTGCTGCATGCAGTCATCCACCTGTTTTGCATCGACAACCACAACCATGCCGATTCCGCAGTTGAAGGTGCGGCACATTTCATACCCTGAAATTTTTCCGTTTTTCTGCAGAAAATCAAAAACCGGGAGAACATCCCAGCCCTTCTTGTTAATCACCGCTTTGCAGCCATTGGGCAGAACCCGGGGGATATTATCAATAATGCCGCCGCCGGTTATATGAACAAGCCCTTTTACCTTGAAATTTTTCACCAGATTCAGCAGAGTTTCGCTGTAGATCCTGGTCGGCCGCAACAACTCCTCGCCGAGGGTGCAGCCGAACTCATCAATCCGATCATTGACACTGAGCCCCATTTCCTCGAAACAGACCTTACGCACCAGGGAAAAACCGTTGCTGTGCACCCCGCTTGAAGCAAGGCCGATCAACTTGTCGCCGACGCTGATTTCAGAGCCGTCAATCAACCTGTCGCGCTCGCAGATTCCGACCACGAACCCGGCAATATCGTAATCCCCAGCCTGATACAGACCGGGCATCTCCGCCGTTTCCCCGCCGATCAAAGAGCATTTGGAAATCTCGCACCCCTTGGCGATACCCTTGACCACATCGGTGGCAACCCCGAGATCAAGTCCGCCGGTGGCGAAATAATCAAGAAAGAAAAGGGGATGCGCGCCACAGACGATGATGTCGTTCACGCACATGGCCACCAGATCGATGCCGATGGTGTCATGCTTGTTGCACATCTCGGCGATCTTCAGCTTGGTGCCGACCCCATCGGTTGACGACACCAGCACCGGGTCCTGGAACTTGCCGCCGCCCAAGGCGAATAGACCGCCAAACCCGCCGATGCCGGTAAGCACTCCGGGCCGGAAGGTGGAGGCGACAATCGGCTTGATGGCATCGACAAAGGCATTGCCCTTGTCGATATCAACCCCAGCTTCCGCGTAACGAGAAATCTCTTTCTTGGCCATAATCGTCTTCAATAACCCCAAATTCTCAATCTTATAAAAAAAAGAAACAACGGACGAAAAATCCGTGCTGTACGTTCGTAATCTAGCCAAAAATCCCTTGGCCTGTGGCCCACTGACTCTGACCCCTTCATTTTTTTACGAGACCATCTTTAATTGCCAGCCCCATAAAAGTCAACCAGTTTCCGGCAACACCTTGGGAACCCAGGACTTACACCAAGGAACGGATTCAAGGCCAAACTCCATCGCCGCCATTTCCTTGTTTGAAAGTGTACCCTGTTCAACCGGATAAACTCAAGCGCATTTCATCCCCAGCGCGCGAATTGCCTGGAAGTGCCCAGCCAGCCCAGATTGTCTGGAAAAATCACTTGCTTGGTTGACCTCCTTCGCATTGTGCATTATTCTTGGCTGATGAAGTTTTTAATGAAATACCAACTTCCCCTTATTGTGTTCCTGCTGCTCCTCAGCGTGGGCTTTTTCGTTTTCAACTTTAAAACCACGTCCCCAGCTTCCTGAGCTGGCAAAGCAAGAGCGCCCCGGGCCGGAGCGCCAGTAACTCGATAAACACCCCTCACCGACACCAGAGGCCATGCGCCTGCGGAGGATATCACCATGGACATTGAACGATGTATTAAGCTTGCCAGCGAAGAACACTACTGCCCCTATTGCAAGGAGCGGCTCTCTTGCTGCGAGGCCCCACCATTTCACATCGGCGACGGCCTGGGATGGGGATCGGATATCCTGTTTATCTGCCTCAACAACAACTGCTCCATCTTCGCAAAAAGCTGGGAGCAATTCGAGGAACGCTATGGACATAAGGCTTCCTGCCGCTACATGCTGCTCCCGAACGAAGATACAGGCATGACCATTATGGTGGGCGGCGCGGATGCCTTCACCGGCTCGATCATTGATATTGAGGCCATCCAGAAGCAAAACCAACGCCACACCAACGAAAAAGCCCACACCGAAAACCTGGAAACCTGCGTGGCTGAAAAAAATCTCGCCTCGGCTCTCTGTCTCGTCCTTGACAACTGCGCGGATCTTACGGCGAGGAAACGAGCCTGCGAGCTCCTGGTTGACCTGAACGACCTCGACTGCATCGATCCGATCCGCAATCACAAGTTCGTTCATGGCGATATCGAGATGCAGGCCAACATGTCCATAAAACAGCTTCTGGAAAACAATCACCGGAAGGAATGCCCATACTGCATGGAGATCATCAAGTCCCAGGCCAAGATCTGCAAGCACTGCGGTAAAGATCTATAAGCCCACGCCCACCGACTTTGCCCTTGCGAAAGAGAAAACGATTGATTATATAGGGTGCGTTGGTTCCGGGGAGGATATCCCCCATATGGTGAGCGTAGCTCAGCTGG
>JBAZSA010000076.1:0-11699 GCA_041662645.1 Desulfurivibrionaceae bacterium | reverse complement strand
GGTGGCCTTGCAGGAACAAGTCGTGGCCTTCATCCGCAAGGAAGGGGAGATCGATGCGCCCCGCTTTAAAAATCTTACCGGGTTGACCAGGAAATTTTCTATCCCCCTGTTGGAGTATTTTGATAAAATCAAGGTGACCATCCGGGTTGGCGATAAGCGTTTGCTGCGGGAGCGGCAGCCAGCGGCATGATAACCGGCAACACCAGCGGCCTGAAGACCGCCCAGTTGAAGGGGCTTGAGCGCATTGCCAGCCGACGGGTTTCCCCGGATCTGGTCGTCAGCCCGGAGCTGGCCAAGGAGTTGTGCGCGGTTGCCTTTGAGCTTGGCCGGCAGGTTGGCGTCTTGCTCAGCCGCGGCGGGCAGGTCGAGGCGGTCATGGTCGGGGATCATAAATCCATCATGATTCCGGCTTTGAGGCAGTTCAAGGCCTCGGGCGGGCGGCTCAAGGGGTTGCGTTGTGTGCACACCCATCTTGCAGGCGAGGATCTCAGCGAAGACGACCTGATGGATCTGCTCTTTCTGCGGCTCGATATGATGACCGTGGTGAAGATGGACCAAGGCGGGGCAACGTGGCTCTCTTCCGCCCATCTGGTGCCACAACCGGTGCAGGGCAGGAATTGGATCGTGCTGCCACCGGAGATTCCCGGTCGGCAGGGTCACTTCCGGGAATTCATTGCCGGGCTCGAGGATGAGTTTGCCAAGGCCCGTCCGGTGCGGGAGATCGATGCGGGCAGGGACCGGGCGATTCTGGTCAGCGTGACCCCGCTCTCCAAGGGTAAGGCCCAGGAATCCATGGACGAGCTGGTCGAGTTGGCGCGCTCCGCCGAGGTGATCGTCCTCGACACCGTGGTGCAGCGGCGGGACAAGATCAATCCCCGCTTGATCCTGGGCAAGGGCAAGCTCGGCGAGATCATGCTGACCGCGCTGAGTCTCAATGCCAACCTGCTGATTTTCGATCAGGAGCTGAACCCGTCCCAGGTGCGGTCCATAACCGATCACACCGAGCTGCGGGTCATCGACCGTACCCAATTGATCCTCGACATCTTTGCCCGGCGGGCTCTGAGCCGGGAAGGCAGGCTGCAGATCGAGATGGACCAGCTCAAATACATGCTGCCCAGGCTGACCACCAGGGATGACGCCCTCTCCCGGCTCACCGGCGGCATCGGCGGCCGTGGCCCCGGCGAGACCCGGCTTGAGGTGGACCGCCGCCGCATCAACGACCGGCTGAGCAAGCTGGCCAAGAAACTCAAAGAGGTCAGCCGGGAGCGGGAACAGCGGAGGAGCCGCCGCCGCAAAAAGGAGTTGCCGGTTCTCTCGCTGGTGGGCTATACCAATGCCGGCAAGTCAACCCTGCTCAATACCCTGACCAAGAGCGCCATTGTCGCGGAGGACAAGCTGTTCGCCACCCTGGATCCTACCAGCAGGCGGCTCCGTTTCCCCGAGGATGTGGAGGTTATTATTACCGATACGGTGGGCTTTATCCGCCATCTTCCGGAGGAATTGCTCAAGGCCTTCAAGGCGACGTTGGAGGAGCTGCATGAAGCGGACGTGTTGGTGCATGTCATCGACATCAGCAATCCGCGCCACGGGGATCATATCCAGGTGGTGGAGGATTTGCTCCGGGAGCTTGAGCTGGATTCTCTTCCCTGTCTCAAGGTTTTTAATAAGATTGACCTGGTGGCGCCGGAGTTTGTTGCCGAGCAGCTGCGGCTGCACGAGGCGGTAGCCTTAAGCGCCCGTGATGCCGCAACCTTTGGGCCTTTTCTGGACAGGGCCAGGAGTCTGGTTCTGAAAAAATGGCAGAAACGAGGGGAGCATGCCCAACCTGAAAGTCAGGAAGCATCCCCCGATACTCCTGACTCTTCAACTATCTAGCTGATTATGCGCATACTCTTCCATAGCCGACGATTTCGCGGGTTTTTTTCTTTTCTGCTCGGGCTGGCCATTTTTTGTGACGGCTCACAGCCCGCGCTTGCCCAGAATGCGACGATCGAGGAGTTGATTGTCACCAATTCCAGTACGGATCTGCTTTTGTTCTTGACGGTCAATAACGCCTTTACCAAGCAGATGGAAGAGGGGATCAAGAACGGCATTCCGGTGACCTTTAATTTTTATGTGAAGCTGGAAAAGAAACGCACCTGGCTGAATCAGAATATTGCTTCCCTGCAGTTTGATCATACCCTGAGCTATGACACCCTGAAGGAGGAGTACTCCATTGTCCGTTCCGAGATGGCCGGGCAGCCGTTTCGCACCAAATCGCTGGCCGAGGCAAAAAAGGCCATGGCCCAGCTCAATGGTCCTCCGATCTCGCCGCTGAAGGCCTTGCTGCCGGAGGCGGGATATCTGCTCCGGGTGAAGGCCAAGCTTGCGGAAAAAACCCTGCCCCTCTATTTCCACCATGTGATTCCCTTCTGGAGCCTCTGGGATTTTGAAACCGAGTGGTACACCGTGGAGTTCAGGTATTAGCATGGAGGCAACCCAGGAGGAGATTCTCAGGAAAGACCGGTTGCGCCGCAAAAAACGCATCCGTCTGATTATCCTTGCCTGTCTCGTTCTTATCCCCCTGCTGACCTATTTTGAAACCAGGGTCGTGCAGCTTGGGGCCATCCCCTTTCCGGTCAGCGGCAATGTTCTGATCTTCGTGCTTATCAACGTCAACGTTCTTCTGTTGCTGTTGATGGTTTTTCTGGTGCTCCGCAATCTGGCGCAGCTTGTTTTTGAGCGCCGCCGCCGTTTTCTTGGGACAAAGCTTCGCTCCAAGCTGGTGATCGCCTTTGTTTCCATGTCTTTTTTTCCCACCGGCCTGCTTTTCTTCATCGCGCTGCAGTTTGTCTCCACCAGCATGGATTACTGGTTCAATATCAACGTCGCCCAGTCCCTGGAAGAATCGATCTCCATTGCCAAGAATGTTTACCAGGAGGCGCAAGATCAGGCTGACCGCCAGGCCCGCCTGATCGCGGATCGTCTGGAGTCGAAACGTTACGGGGATCTTGCCGCGGGAGATATGACCCCTGTGCTGCAAGAGATCATCAAAACCCATGGCCTTGCCGGAATCGAGGTGATCTCCGGGCAAAGGGAGATGCTGGGGCGAGCCTACCGCCCGGAGATCGCAGCCGGGGGTGTTCCGGAGATTTCGTTCAACATGATCCGCAATGCCCTGGCCGACAATAAAGAGCAGGTAACCATCCAGCCGGTGGCGGCGGGGGAGCTGGTGCGCGGGGTGAGCGCGGTCAGGATTGGCGGAGCCGAAGCTTCTCAGGCCGCGCTGGTCGTTTCCCTGCTTATCCCGCAAGAGCGGGTGCAGCGGATGCAGACCATCTCCGCCGGATATGAGGGCTACAAGCAGCTGATGATTCTCAAAGCCCCGATCAAAACCACTCTGTTGGTCATGCTGCTGATCGTCACCCTGTTGATCGTTTTTTGCGCGATCTGGTTCGCTTTTTATGTGGCGGGCGGTCTCACCGGTCCCATCGGCAGGCTGGCCGAGGCGACGCGGCGGGTGGCCGAAGGGGAGCTGGATTTTGTTCTGGAAAAGACCTCGGGCGACGAGATGGGAACCCTGGTCGATTCCTTCAACCGGATGACCAGCGATCTTTCCGCCAGCAAGAGGCAGCTCGAAGAGGCAAACAGTGCTTTGCGTCAGGGCAATCTTGATGCCGAGACCAGGCGGCGCTACATGGAGATTGTTCTGCAAAACGTGGCGGCCGGGGTTATCTCCCTGGATGAGCAGGGGAGGATCACCACGATCAACCGGTTTGCCGAGGAATTGCTTCGCATCGATCGCCGGGAATTTGAGGGCAAGGAGTATCATGCGGTTCTCAGGCCGGAACACCGGGCTATTCTGGAGGGTTTTCTTGTCGAGCTGTCGCGCAGCGGCAAGCCTTCTCTTGAAAGGCCGCTGCGCCTGACGGTGGGTGATGACACCTTTTCGCTGCGGGTGAATGTAACCCGGCTGGAAGATGAGAATAATCAGCCCCTTGGCGTGGTTCTGGTGTTTGACAACCTTACCGAACTGGAAAAGGCCCAGCGGATGGCGGCCTGGCGCGAGGTGGCGCGGCGGATCGCCCATGAGGTGAAAAATCCCCTCACCCCGATCCAGCTTTCCGCCCAGCGGCTCCGCAAGAGATACCTCGACCGGCTGGCCGGGGATCAGGAGGTGTTTGACGTCTGCACCAAGACCATTGTCAACCAGGTTGACGAGTTGAAAAAACTGGTGAGCGAATTTTCCAGCTTCGCCCGGATGCCCGCGGTGCATAAAACCGTGGGCAGCCTTGCCGAAATGGCCAACGAGGTTTTCGTCCTGTATCAGGAGGCCCACAAGGACAGGCAGTTCCGGCTCCGGGTGGAAGGGCCGGTTCCGAAGTTTTCTTTTGACGTCAAGCAGATGGAACGGGTGCTCATCAATCTGCTCAACAATGCCGTGGCCGCCACCGCCGAGGCCGGGGTGATCGAGATTGTTCTTGCCTGCGAGGCAGAGCGCAACGTGGTCACCATCGAGGTGCGCGACAATGGCTCCGGGGTCAGCGACGAGGACAAGCTCCGTCTCTTTGAGCCCTATTTTTCGAGGAAAAAGAGTGGCACCGGCTTGGGGTTGGCCATCGCCAGCACGGTGGTGGCGGACCACCACGGCTATATCCGGGTCAAGGACAACGAGCCCCGGGGAACCCGTTTCATTATCGAGCTTCCCTTGGATAATGGCTAGAAAACCGTGTCCTCCGCCCGGCAGGGCATGGTATATTGGATACTGATAGAAAAAATAGTGAAACGGCGGCAGTGAAACGGCGATGGCAAAAACAATCCTCATAATTGATGACGAAGCGAGTATTCGCGAATCCCTTTCCGGTATTTTGGCGGACGAGGGGTTTCAGACGCTATCCGCCGAGGATGGGCAGCAGGGGCTTTCCCTACTGGAGGATGAGCCGGTTGATCTGGTGCTGCTCGATATCTGGATGCCGGGGCTGGACGGTCTGGAGGTGCTGAAAAGAATCAAGGAATCCCAGGCCGAATTGCCGGTGATTATGATCTCCGGGCACGGCACCATCGAAACCGCGGTGCAGGCCACCAAGATGGGGGCCTATGATTTTATTGAAAAGCCGCCGTCCTACGACAAGATCATTCTTTCCATCAATAACGCTCTGGATCTCGCCCGGCTCAAAAAAGAGAACCTGATTCTGCGTCAGCAGAGCCAGCGCGCCACCCAGCTTACCGGCAACTCGCCGGCCATGGTGGGGCTGAGGCAGTTGGTGGAAAGGGTGGCGCCCACCGAGGCCTGGGTTTTGATCCGGGGGGAGCATGGCACCGGCAAGGAGCTGGTGGCCCAGAGTATCCACCGGTTGTCCAAAAACGCGGCCAAACCCATGATCGAGCTGAACTGCGCCGCCATCCCGGAAGAGCTGATCGAGTCCGAGCTGTTCGGCCACGAGAAGGGTTCGTTCACCGGAGCCACCGCCAGCCGGAGGGGTAAGTTCGATCTGGCCGACGGCGGTACGCTTTTTCTGGACGAAATCGGCGATATGAGCCTCAAGACCCAGGCCAAGGTGCTGCGCATCCTTCAGGAACAGAAGTTTGAGCGGGTGGGCGGCTCGAAAACCATTCAGGTCGAGGTTCGGGTCCTGGCCGCCACCAACAAAGACCTTGAACAGGAGATCGAAAACGGCACCTTTCGGGCGGATCTCTTTTACCGGCTCAATGTGGTGCCCATTCAGGTGCCGCCCCTGCGGGAGCGGTGTGAGGATATTCCTCTGCTGGTCGCTGATTTTGTGGCGGACAACGCAAAAAAAGGGCTGGGGGAAAAGAAGTTCAGCCCGGAAGCTTTGCAGGCCATGATGCGCCACGGCTGGCCCGGCAATGTCCGCGAACTGCGCAACTTCGTGGAGCGGGCCATGATCATGTGTGCGGCGGAAACGGTTGATGAGGCGGAAGTCGCGCGGCTGCTCGGCATTGCCCCGCAGCAAGGCGTACCAGCGGCCGGAGGTCTGGACGCGCTGTTCCATACCTTGAGCTATAAAGAGGCGAAAAAGATTTTCGAACGGGATTTTCTAAAGGCCCGTCTCGCAGGCAATGAGGGGAATATTTCCCAGACCGCGGAACAAATAGGGTTGGAGCGCAGTCATCTGCATAGAAAGATGAAATCTCTATCACTGGACGAAGAATAGCTGCGGATTTTCCCGAAACCTGAGAGGATGCCATGAGCGAATACGACACCAGTCTTCCGGACCAGAAGGAACTGGAAAAGGAAATAGGAGAGTATCTCACCAAAAAATATGGGCAAAAGGTGAAGATCATCTCCAGCGGCCTGCTGCCCATGCCCCAGAGCGAGGAAGGCGAAGGCGGGCAGCCGGGTGCGAGCGCACCGGCGAATTTTCATTTCGATACCACCCCGGAAGAGCTTATTGCCTATCTCGACGAGTATGTGGTGAAGCAGGATGAGGCCAAGGCCATCCTCGCCACCAAGATCTGCACCCATTTCAACCGGATCAGCTACTCTGTGGCCAATCCCCACAAGGCAAAACGCAACATGGGGCAGATCAAGAGCAACGTTTTGCTCATGGGTCCGACCGGCGTCGGCAAGACCTTTCTTATAAAACTCATTGCCCGTCATCTCGGGGTGCCTTTCATCAAGGGCGACGCCACCAAATTCAGCGAAACAGGCTATGTGGGCGGGGACGTGGAGGATCTGGTTCGCGATCTGGTCCGGGAGGCGGACGGGGATATCGAGCGGGCCCAGTACGGCATTATCTATCTGGATGAGATCGACAAGATCGCGGCCAGCCCGTTCCGGCTCGGGGCCGATGTTTCCCGAACCGGGGTACAGCGCGCCCTGCTCAAGCCCATGGAGGAAACCGAGGTCGAACTCAAGGTGCCCCACGATCCGGTCTCGCAGATCGAGGCCATTGAGCAGTACCGGGCCACGGGCAAGCGGGAGCGGCGGGTGGTCAATACCAGGAATATCCTTTTTATCATGAGCGGCGCCTTTGCCGGGCTTGAAGATATCATCAAAAAGCGGGTGCAGCAGCAATCCATGGGCTTTGAAAGCTCGGTTACCTCGGTGAAAACAGCTGGGCGTTTCCTCAAGCAGGTTAAGGCCGAGGATCTTGTTGAGTTCGGTTTTGAAAGCGAGTTTGTCGGGCGTCTGCCGGTCATCGCCGTGCTCGATGAACTGAGCGAGGATGATTTTTACGAGATCCTGGCCAACCCTAATAGCTCCATCGTGGTTGCCAAGAAGCAGGATTTCCGGGTGTACGGCGTGAGCCTGCAGTTTGAAGACGAGGCGCTGCGCGAAGTCGCCAAGCTGGCCAAGCGGGAACGGACCGGAGCCCGCGGGCTCGTCAGTGTCATGGAAAAGATTCTGCTCCACTACGAGAAAAAACTGCCCTCCACCAGCATCCGTCATCTTGTGGTGGACGTGGAGATGGTGCGCTCGCCTGCTGCCGTGCTGGAAAGGCTTTTGGCGGAGGCAGCTGTGCAGGCGGATCATCGGGCCCGTTTTGAGGCGTTGCAGGCGGCGGAGTTTGAGCGGTTGACCTCCTTTATTCTCAGGCGGATGGGGGATTATCTGGAAGATCATCAGGTGCTCACCACCCCCAAGCGATTGCAGCTCATGGCCAAGGAGAGCCAGGATCAGGATGTGGACCCACGCGAGGTGTGCGATTCCTTCATCCACCTGATCCAGGCCATCCACGGCTCTGAGACGGAGATCAGCGAAAAATGCGGGATCAAGGTCAGTTTCAGCGAAGAAGCGGTTGACCGCCTCTTGGCCCGGGAGCCACGTACCCTTGAGGCCATTCAAACCTCGTGCGCCCAGATTCTTCAGGCGATGGAGTACGGCTTGCGGCTCATGGGGCAGAAAAAAGGGATTGCGCAGGTGATTGTTCCCGCGGAGGGTGTTGATATGCCGGAGCGGTATATCAATTCTCTGGTGGGAGAAACCTTTAAGGTCGAGTAAATATCCAGCAGCACCGCATCTGCTTTGTCATCGGCCTGCTCGATAGGGGCTATAGCTCGCTGGCCGATTCCGCGCATCTGCGGCACTGCTGAATAGTTACAGTTTTTTGGGGAACGCTTGTTTTTCCTCTTTGGGGTGCAAAGTTGAAAAAAAACTGGTGGAAGATTTTCGCCAGCAGAGAAAAGGAGAGCAGAGACCATGATTTTTCCTGAATACCGGGCCCGCAGGCTCAGACAGAATGAAACCTTCCGGGCGCTTATCCGGGAGACCAGCATTTCTCCTGCCAATCTGGTCTACCCGCTTTTTGTCATGCCCGGCAAGGGCATTCGGGAAGAGGTGCCATCCATGCCCGGGGTGTTCCGGATGTCCGTGGATCAATTGGGCAAGGAAGCCAAGGATTGTATGGGGCTGGGGGTGAACTCGGTCATCCTTTTCGGGTTGCCCGACAAGAAGGATTCAAAAGGCTCGGGGGCGCATGCCAAGGACGGCATCATCCAGCGGGCCATCAAGGAGCTGAAGAACACGGCGCCGAAGATGACGGTATGCACCGATGTCTGCCTGTGTGAATACACCAACCATGGCCACTGCGGCATTATTATCGACGAGGTGGTGGACAACGACGCCACCCTGGAGGTGCTTGCCCGGATAGCGCTTTCCCATGCCCAGGCCGGGGCCGACATGGTGGCGCCCTCGGACATGATGGACGGCCGGGTTGCCGAGATTCGGGGGATTCTGGACGAGAACAACTTCCATATGCTGCCCATCATGTCCTATGCCGTGAAATACGCCTCTGCCTTTTACGGCCCTTTCCGGGATGCGGCCGAATGCGCGCCCCAGCATGGCGACCGCAAGGCGTATCAGATGGACCCGGCAAACATCCGCGAGGCGTTGCGGGAGGCGACCCTGGATGTGGAAGAGGGCGCGGACATCTTGATGGTCAAGCCGGCCATGGCCTATCTGGACGTGATCAGCCGGCTGCGGGATGAGTTCGACCTGCCCATTGCCGCCTACCATGTGAGCGGGGAGTACGCCATGATCAAGGCCGCCGCGGCCAATGGCTGGATTGACGGGGAAAAGGTCATGCATGAGAGTCTGCTTTCCATCCGGCGGGCAGGCGCTGATATCATCATCACTTATTTTGCCAAGGAGATGGCCCGGTTGCTTAACGGATAGATGCAGGGGGGGAATGGCATTGCCCTCTCCCCCCTTACTTTGAAGAAGTGTCTGGCGGTCTGTTCTTGACCGCCTATTTTGTAACCGTAATGCTGTTGCCCAGCTTTTCCACGATCTTGGGGCCGATTCCTTTTACCTTGCTCAGATCTTTTGTTGATTTGAACTGGCCATTCTTTTGCCTGTACTCGACAATGGCCTGCGCCTTGGCCGGACCAATCCCTTGCAGACCGTTGAGTTCCTTTGCCGTGGCCTTGTTGATATCCACGGCGGCAAAGGCAACGGCAGCCCAGCACAGACACCCGCACAGCGTTGAAAGAATAATTTTTATCATGTGATTCCTCCGGAAGAATAATGGGTAGCATGCCATGCACCCCGCATGGCTGTTCTGTAATGGTGAGGCAGAAAATTGCAGCCTGACTATTACATGCTGCAGTAAAAGGTATTTAATCGTTAGGCGCATGTCAAGCGCAAAGTTCGTGGGAGAAAATCAGGGCAGGGCGGAGCATGGGAAGCTGCTGTTGTTGATTGCCGAGGCGTGGAGAAGATCAGGGAACGTGCGGATGTTTACCTGGCGGCAAGGGAGTGAGCAGGTAATCTGGCCGCACATTGCCAAGGCTTGCGAAGATGGTGGCCTTGAGGGCGGGGTCCTGTTCGTACATGGGGGTGAGCCAAGCCCGGATTTTTTCCCTGCGGGAGTCGACGGCAAGGGGGCAGGGGTTGGCCACGGGGGTGATGCCCAGGCTTTGCCCCAGCTCGACGATGTGTTTTTTCCCCACCATGGCCAGGGGGCGGATAAGGGCGAGTTTGCCGCCGAACAACTCCTGTTTTGGCGCCATGGCGCTGAGATTTCCGCCATAGAACAGATTGAGGAAAAATGTCTCGATGATATCTTCCTGGTGGTGGCCAAAGGCGAGTTTGTTGCAGCGATGTTCTTGGGCCAGGGAGAAAAGCCGGTTGCGGCGTTGGCGGGCGCAATGGTAGCAGCCGCTCTTGCCATTTTCCGCGGCGAGCGCCTTGTGGCCAAAGCCGGTGCGTTCAAGCAGCATGGGCAGGTCGATGCGGCAGAGCTGTTCTCTCACCAGATCGTACTCCGCGCCGCCGAAACCCATGTCGAGATGCACAGTCAGCAGTTCATAGCGGATTGGCGCCTTGCGCTGCCATTCCTTAAGCAGCCAGGAAAGCACCAGGCTATCGATGCCTCCGGACACCGCGATCATCACCCGGTCGCCGTCGGCCAGCATCTGGTAAAGATGCATGGCCCGGCCGACTAAGTGATTGAGCTGTTTTGGGATGGCAAGCACGGGCAGGATGAATCGTATACCGTTTAAGAATTAGCGATTACTTCGTAACGGATTCCGGTTTTTTCAGGTAGGGGCAGGTGGAAAATTTTTGCTGGAAGCCGTCGCGGGCAAGTTCTTCGGCGCTGAGCCACTTCACACCCCGCTTCGCTTTTTTAAAGAATTGGAACATGTCGGCGAGCAGGGGTTGCTGCGTTTCGCTGAACATCCCGGAACATATGGTCTGCCCGGTTTCCGCATGGATGAGTTTGTAGTCAAAGGCAACCGAAGCCGGGGTGGCAATGGAATACTCGGTCCCTTCCCGTTCTGTAAAGCGATGCAGGGTGCAGAGGAGGACTGCGTCCGCAACCTTGGTCCGGCAGATGGTGACGACCGCGTTCGTCCGGCAGCGGATCATGTCCTTTTCAAGGGCATCGCGTTGTCCTTGGGTGAGGAGGGCGATATCCTCCCTGCCGGAAAAATATTCCGCCAGCATGATGTCAAGGAGTGCCTGTCCTTTCTCAAGTTGTTGTTTCTCCTTGGGGGGAAGCTTGCTCTGGCCGTCCGTGTCGAGTTCCACCGGGAGCACAACGATGGTTTTTACAGGGGGCAGATCCTCGGGCCGAATCTGGGCGGTTGTCCGTGCACAGCCGGAAAGCAGGGCGAGCGCAATCAGGCTTGTGAGGAAAACGGTATACGGTTTGCAGAGTGTCACGATGATTTCTCCAGTGTGAGAAGTTATAAGGAGCCTTTGGAGGAGACTGGGCCTTGGGCGCGGGAATCCATGGCGGTTGCCTCGTCAAGAGCCCGCCCCAGAGCCTTGAAGATTGCTTCAAGGATATGGTGGGTGTTCTCGCCGTGGGCCATTTCCACATGGAGGGTCAAGCCGCCGTGCAGGGCAAAGGCGCGGAGAAACTCCTTGGCCAGCTGGGTGTCAAAGTCGCCGACCTTTTGTTCAAGAAAGGGAACGCCATAATGGAGGTGCGGCCGGTTGGAGCAATCCAGCGTGACCCGGACCAGGGTTTCATCCATGGGTAGGGAACTGAAGCCATAGCGCCTGATGCCGCTGAAATCCCGCAAGGCTTTTTTTAGGGCCTGTCCCAGGCAGATGCCCAAATCCTCAACCGTGTGATGCGCGTCAACCTCCGTGTCACCGGAGGCGCGGATGGCAAGATCGAAAAAGCCATGCACGGCAAAGAGGGTGAGCATGTGATCCATGAAGGGTACCCCCGAGGCGCACTGGACCTGGCCTGTGCCGTCAAGGGCAAAAGAGAGGGAGATGTCGGTTTCCTTGGTTTTGCGTT
>JBAZSA010000075.1:0-11731 GCA_041662645.1 Desulfurivibrionaceae bacterium | reverse complement strand
CAGCCCCTGATCAAGAATCTCATGAGCCTGTCCGCCGGATTCTGGATCGAGATCGCCAACCAGGGTTGCTGGTCGCTGACCATTGAAAATGGTATCCTTACCAAGGTAACGGAAGGTCCCCAGGCCGGCGGATTCGGCTTTCGCACCGACAGCGAAACCTTTCTCGCCGTGGCCGGAAACACGCTTTCGCCCCAGAAAAGCTTTTTCACCGGCAAGACCAAAATCTCGGGCAACTTTTATGAGGCCCTGCGCACCGCCACGGCCCTGGAGGAATTTTTCCAGCGCTACCCGTATTCTGAAACAACAATGGAGGGTTGACCATGCACCCGGACTGGATACCCCTGGATAAAGTTGGCAAACGCCCGTACGCCGAGGCAGTCGCCCTCTTCCGCAAACATGTGAACCCGGGGTTAGTCACCCTGCTGGAGATGGGGGAATACACGGCCATCGACCCCCAGGAGGCCGAAGGCGCGGTGATCATCGACGCCCACGGGAAAAAAATTATCGACTTTGTCTCCTCCTACGGCGCCCTGAACCTGGGGCACAATCATCCCAAGGTCAGACAGGCCATGATCGAGGTGCTGACCGGCAAGAAGGTGGACCTTTCCAAGGAACTCCTCTCCCGCCATGTGGCGGTGCTGGCCCATAACCTGAGCCTGCTCTGCCCCGGCGATCTCGATCAGGTCTACCTCTGCAACTCCGGCACCGAGGCGGTGGAAGCGGCGCTCAAGCTGGCCAGCCGCTATTTTAAGGGCAAACGGCAACGCTTTATCCACGCCAAGGAAGCCCTGCACGGCAAGACCCTGGGGGCGCTGTCGGTCACCGGCAACGAGCGGTTGCGCCGTTATTTTCCGCTGCTGCCCAACCATGCCGTACCCTACGGCGATGCCGAAGCCATTGAAACCCTGCTAAAAACCGCGCCCCAGGAAGGCGAGGGCGCCATCGCCGCGGTGATCCTCGAACCGATCCAGGGCGAGGCCGGGGTGATCGTGCCACCTGCGGGCTACCTGCGCCGGGTCCGCGAAATCACCGAACAATACGGGGTTTTGCTGATCCTCGATGAGATCCAGACCGGTCTCTGCCGCACCGGCACCTTTTTCGCCTGCGAGGTGGAAGGGGTGGTGCCGGACATCCTGTGCCTGGCCAAATCCCTGGGAGGGGGGCTCGCCTCCATCGGCGCCACCATCTCCCGCACCCCGGTGCATCACAAGGCCTACGACAACCCCCACGATTGCCTGGTGCAGACCACCACCTTCGGCGGCCGCACCCTGGCCTGCGCTGCCGCCCTGGCCGCGCTCGAAGTGTACCAAGAAGAGGGCTTGGCCCAGCGCGCCGCCCGGTTGGGCGAACGCTTCAAAACCCAGCTTGTGGCTCTCAAAGAGAAATACCCCCAGTGGATCGCCGAGGTACGGGGACGAGGGCTGATGCTGGGCATCGAGTTTCAGGAGGCCATCATCGACGAGGTGAGCTATCTGCCCCTGGCGATCCCCGGCCTCAAGAACGTGCTGCGCGAACACCTGCCCGGCATGGTGGCCTCGGCTCTGCTGCACAAGCACGGCATCCTGGGCACCCTGATGCTCAACAACCGGGCCGTGCTGCGGGTGTACCCGCCCCTGGTCATCGACGAGGCGGACCTTGATTATTTTGTCACCTCCCTGGAAGCAGTGCTCAAGGATGGGCCAAAAGAATTGGTAAAAAAACGGGTAGAGCACGCCATGAGCTTTGCCGGGATCAAGTTCGTGGCCCCCTGGGTGGCCAAGCTCACCGGCGGACGTTAGGGAGAAAGGATGGAGCGCCTGTTTTTCAGCATCGGCCAGATCCTGCGGAATAACCGCCTCGGCGTTCTCCTGCTCATGGCCGGAGTCACCCTGCTGCTCACCCTCGCTGCGGCCCGCTCCACGGTGGACAACTCCATCGGGGTCTGGCAGACCCAAAACGACCCGCATTGGCTCCATTTTCAGGAGTTCGCCGCCAAGCACCGCCTGGAAAATCCGCTCATTGCCTATCTCCCCCAGACCTCACCGGAAGCGGCCCGGCGGATGCTGATCAAGGCCAGGGAAATGGCCGGGCTGGACCGGGCGAGCCTCTATGCCCTGGGCGGAGAGCAGGGACAGCTTCTGCTTCTCAGCCCCCGTCCGGGGACAAACCCGACGCAACTTTCCTTCATCATCCGCGAGACAAAACAGCTTGCCGCAAGCGAGCTTCCCGGCCAGCCCCTGCACCTGGGCGGGGTCTGGTACCTGACCGACGCCCTGGACTCCCTTTCCGCCACCACCACCCAAAGTCTTTTCCCGCTGGTCATCGCCATCCTCGCCTGCGGCGTCTACCTATCGCTTCGCAGTTCGCGCCACACCGTGCTGACCCTGGTCTGCGGCCTGCTTCCGGCCCTGTTTCTCACCGGCCTGCTCGCCCTGGTCCACGAACCGCTCAACATGGTGCTCCTCTCCCTGCCGCCCTTCACCATGATCATGGGCATTGCCCACGCCATCCACTTTTTAAAGAAAGAACCCGGGCAGGATCCCATTGCCCTGTACGCGGAGGTGGCAGTCCCCTGCCTGCTCTCCGCCTTCACCGACATGATGGGCTTTCTCTCCCTCATGGTCAGCAGCTACGAACCGGTACAAAAGCTGGGGCTCTGGGGCGGCTGCGGCGCCTTGCTTGCCGTGGTCGTCCCCCTGCTGCTGGTCCCGGCCTTTGCGGGGACTGCGGCAGTCCCCCCGCAACCGGCGCCAACCTCTGGGCCCCGCCTGTTCTGGAGCCGCTGGGCCAGAATGCTGGCCAGCCATAAAGCCCTTGTCCTAGCGGGACTTGGCTCCCTGCTCCTGCTCTCGGCCCTGGGCATCAACCGCCTGGAACGCGGCTCGTTCATCCTGGCTTTTTTCAAACCGCAATCGCCCATCAGCGTTGACTACCGGGCCATCGAACAGGCGGGCATCGGCCTCACCCCGCTGGAGATCGACCTGGACACCTCCCGCGTTGACAACCGGGCCATCCAGCAGGGTATGCGCCACCTGGCCGAGCGCCACCCGGAAATCACCCATTTCCTCTTCTCCCTCGACGACACCGGCACCCTTGTCCTGCCCATGGCCACCGAGAGCGGCGCCCCCCTCGACGCCCCGCTCCTGCCCGGCATGGGGCTTAAATCCCCGACCCGGATCACCATCCTGACCCGTACCCTGGCCTCGGAAAAGACCATGGCCCTGGTGGAGGAGATCGAAGCGGAGCTGCAAACCCTGCTCGGCCCGAGGCAAACACCCTATGTCACCGGCACGGTGCCCCTCTACACCCGGGGGCAGCGCGCCCTGTTCACCACCCTCTTGGCCAGCTTCTCCTCCGCCTTTGTCTCCATCTCCCTGATCATGGCCCTGGCCCTGCGTTCCGTGCGGTTGGCGGTGTTTGCCGTCATCCCCAATCTGGTGCCGGTATTCTTCATCCTCGGGGCCATGGGTCTCGGCTCCATCCCGCTCAGCGTGGCCACGGTCACCGTGGCCAGCGTGGTGTACGGCATCGTGGTGGACGACACTATCCATTTCCTGCACGCCTGGCAGGCCAAGAAAAAAATCGCCGATTCCCTCTCCCGCCTGAGCGCGGTCCTGGCCCAGGTGGGCCCGGCCATGATCACCACCTCGGTGGTGGCGGGCGCGGGATTCCTGGGCTTTATAATCTCACCTTTTATCCCGCTCAGGGATTTCGGTCTTTTGATCAGCCTGGCTCTGCTGTTCGCGATTCTCTGCGATCTGGTGCTGCTGCCGATCCTGCTCCTCTCCTTCCGGACCGCCACAGAGGAAAAACCATGACCATCGCCGCCGGACTCATCGAGGAGATCATCGCCATCCATTTCGACCCGCGCGCAGGCTCGGCGTATTGGCTTGAGCAGGAGAAAAAACTCGGCCTTGCGGCCAGAAAGGAGATCACCTGTTGCGAATCCTTCCATCTCTTCGGCCCCATGGACACCCAGGCCCTGCGCACCCGGCCTCTGCTGGATTTCATCCCCGGACGGTTCCATGACGAATTGCCGCGCATGGTCCTGGCCGAGACCGGCGGCACCACCGGCGCGCCGATCCGCAGGGTGTACCTCCCCGGAGAATTCACTGCCGCCTTTGTCGATTCCTGGAAACGGGCCGCGGATCTCCGTGGTTTTCCGCGTGGCGGCAACTGGCTCTTTGTCGGGCCATCCGGCCCCCATGTCATCGGGCAGAGCGCCAGGGCCATGGCCCGGAGCCTGGGCAGCCTGGAGCCCTTTTCCGTGGACTGCGACGTACGCTGGATCAAGCGGCAGGTTGCGGGATCGCTGGGATTCACCCTCTACCTCGACCATGTGCTCGACCAGGCCCTGAACGTGATCCGCACCCAGAACATCGAAGTGCTGTTCATCACCCCGCCGCTGCTCCTGGCCCTGGCCGAGAGGATGAGCGATGCACAACGGGAACGCATCCACGGCATCCACCTGGGCGGCATGGCCCTGACCGCTGCCGACTCAGAAACCATCCGACACCAGCTCTTTCCCCGGGCCGTGGTGCTGCCTGGGTACGGCAATTCCCTGCTGGGGGTGCTGTTCGAACATGAGCCGCCAGCGCCCGACGAGTCTTCGACCTACATAGTCGATGATCCGGCCCTGTGGCTCCAGCTCATTGCTTTCCAGGAAGACCGCCAACCCACTGCCGCCGATCTTGCCGCCACTCTAGGACCAGGCCAGCGCGGACGGGTGGTGGCCCATCGGTTGGACCCATCCTTTCTTCTGCTGAACATGGTGGAACGGGATACGGCCTGCTACGCCTTGCCGGAAAACAAGGGAGACTATTGCGCCGTCACGGCCGTGGAGCCGATCCGCCCGCTGGTCTCCACCAAGAGCGAGGGGGTCTACTAATGGCTCCGGAGCATCATCGGTTGGCGGTCTCCATCCCGGGCCCGGAAGGGGTGCTTGAGGGCGAACTCTGGTACACCGATGAAAACCCACGCCAGGTTGGCGTGCTGCTCTGCCCGCCCCACCCGTTGCTGGCCGGCAACATGGAGAACAACGTGGTCCAGGCCGTGGCCGGCCGCTGCGCGGAACTTGGCTTGCCCGTCCTGCTCTTCAACTACCGGGCAGTGGGCAAGAGCTTCAAACCGGAACCGGACCTGCCTCTTTTTGAATACTGGAACCGCCTCGACCAGGAAGGCGCCTTTGCCCCGGTGATCAGCGACAGCCGGGCGGTCCTGGCTTTCTGCCGCAGGTATTTCCAGCGGGTCCACCTTATCGGCTATTCCTTCGGGGCCTTCATCGCCCTCAACCTGCTCGCCAACGGAGCACAAGGAGCGATCAGCTATGCGGCCATCGCCCCGCCCCTTGCGGAACGCGACTTTACCCAGCTCTCCACCCTTTCCCTCCCCAGCCTGCTGGTCAGCGCGGCAGAGGATATCCTGCTTCAGGACCGGGCCGACATTATTTTCCCCTCCACCGTTCAGCGCCTTATGCTCCAGGATACAAATCATTTCTTCCTGGGCCGGGAAGAGGAGGTGGCCCAAGCGGTTGGCGACTTCATCGCGGGCCTGTCATTACCCTAAAATAAAAAAGGCCAGCCCCGCAGGGCCAGCCTTTTCTCCTTCTCGTTTTTCCTTGATCGTCGTTCAGCCGCGGTTAAAAACCCAACCCCTTCAAGAGATCGTTCACCGCATCCTGATCAAGAGCCCCCTCCCCGCCAACCTCTCCGGTGGTCATGGAGTTCAGATACTTGTCCACATCCTCCTGGGCGATGCGCTTGCTCTCCTCCACGGTGATCCCGGCATTCTGCTCCTTCATTTTCAACTGGGAGCCGAAGGAAACCACGATGGCCAAGAGCTGCACCTGGAAATCGGTGAGCAGTTTGATGATCTTCAAAATCTGCTGACCGGAGAGGTCCTGGAAACTCAAGGCTTCGGTAATCCGGGAGATGTCGTCGGTGATGGAGGAAGCCACCTGGAAGGCGTCTTCAATCTTCTGGAAGATATCGTTCTGGTCCTTGATGGTCATCAGGCTCATGCCGGGGGCCTGCCCTGAACCTATCTGCTCAAGGCTCTCGGTCAGCTCCCCTGCCAGGGCAAGGCTTTCCGCCAGCATGGCCCCGAGTTCGGCAACCCGTGGATCGGGCCCTTGCGCAGCAAGCGGAGCGGAGACAGCCGCTTCGGGTTGAACTGGCGGGGCGGCAGCAGGGACGGCTTCCTCAATCTCCTCGGTGGGCGGCACTTCCAGCGGCAGGCTCTGATCCAGGAAGATCTCGCCCTGATTGATATCCATTTTTTTCAGAAGATTCTTGGTTTTCTGATCGGAACAGGCGGACAGCAAGGCGTCCAGGACATCGCTCAGGGGAACGGTGAAAAAATTATCACTGTCCGGGGCGAGATTTTTGATCTTCTCTCCCATGCCATCGACAAAGGCATTGGAATCAAAAATCTCCCCGGATTTTTTGCGGGCCGCGGTGATGTGCGTTTTCACCGTTTCGTTGGTGCACAGCTCGTACATGGTCTGAAAAATGGTATCCAGCGCAAAAAGATACCGGGTCCGCTTGACTATTTACGGCGCCGCCTCGGCCAGATCGAGCACCTCTCCGGATGCGACTTCCCCGGCCGCCACGGTGCCACCTTCCTGCAAGGCGGCAATCAGCATATTGGCCTGAACGATCTTCTCCTGAAGATTGGCCAGGGTAACGGTGGCAGACTGTACCCCCGCCTCTCCGGCCTCAACGGCAGCGGCCTGAAAGGCGCTGTGGGTTTTGAGGGATAAAAGCAGCTCTTTTACGCCATCGGTCTGGTTCTGGACCTTTTCCACCTGATCCATGATCTCCATGGTGGCCCTTTCGGTCATGGAGACAATGTCGTGCAGCTGGTTCTTGGCATCCTCGATCTTTTCCCCGGCCTCGTCGAGCTCCACCCGTTTCATGCGCCGGTCTTCCATGGGGATCTCTCCCATGGTCGAGCTGAGGCTCTTTGCCAATTTACCGATATCATTGAATATATCGGTGGAGACCTTTTTGTAGTAATCATCTTCCAGGGCCTCACCGGCCAGCCGGACAAGATCAAGATCCCCCGCTTCCGGCGTGGGCGCGGCAAGGGAAGGAACCGACGGTTTTTCCTCGGCCAGGATGTGCCGCACCACCTGGGTGGACCCGCTCTCCTGACCGCCAAGGACCGTGATGTTGTACACCACCGTATCCGTGGATATCCTGAAAAATCCAGCACTTATCTCAAGATTGACTTCCGATTTCCCCGCTGTGGACATGCTCAGCCTCCTGCTGCCGTTCCTTTGCCTGCTTCCCTGCCTGCGCCATATGAGGCGTACTCCATCCCCATCGGCAACCAGCCAATTTTCTTAAATATTTTACGGAGTAAAAAAACCTTCAGGCCGTAACCCTGCCGGAAAAACAGACCCCTGTCTCATACCTATCCGGCTTGGCCCGGCTGACAGCCACCCAGGAGACCATGCCGACCGCGCGCAGCACCCCGACATCCTCCTCCTGCTTGGTAGCGACCCATTTACCGTCCGCTGCCGCCTGCCAACCGGGAAACTCCAGAACCATCACGAGCTGGCTGCCCAGGGGCAGGGCTTCCTCAGCCAAAAAACAGAGGCCGCCCCCGCTGATATCCAGCAATTGCCCATCCCGGTAAGGGACATCGTCCAGGAGATCTTCAAGCCTGGTGAAACGGACAAACAGATTTTTGGCAAATCGTTCATCCTGACGCCGCTCCTCGCCCGAATCCTTTTGCTCAGCCATGGCATGCCCTTTTCTTGCTCTTTGGTCCCCGATCCGCCAAACCCATTTTTACTGTTCTACATGTTTTCCAAAGAAAGAAGCAACCCCCCTTACTTGATAAAAGGCAGGATGGCCTTGAACGCCGGGGTGCCTGCCTTGTGCAGCCATTCGTAGATGATCATCTCCGTATTGGCGACGATGCCGCCTACCTCGCTGATCCGGGCGAGACCGGTCTGGTAGTTTTTCTCCGCCCGTGAGGCCACACCGTCGGCGGGCACCCACATCCGATAGCCTTGGTGAAGGCCGCCCAGCACCGTCTGGTAGATGCAGATATGGGTTTCCACCCCGCAGACCACGATGGTATTGATCTCGCGGGGCAATTTTTTCGCCGCCTCGGCAATGGGTCCGTTGTCAAAACAGCCGAATTCCAGCTTGTCCAGCGGGACAACCCCGCCCAGCTCACCCTGAATCTCCGGGAGCAACTCGCCGATCCGCGCTGCATACTGGGTGGTGGCAAGCACCGGAACCCGCAGAATGTTGGCCGCCTTCATCAGCAGCACCGAGTTTTTGACCACCTCGTCTTTGGCCGGGATGGCCTGCATCATCCTCTCCTGGATATCCACCACCAACAGGGCGCATTGTTCCGGCGCCAGACGGTACATTTTTTGGCTCATTGCCTTCTCCTTGCTCAGTCAAAAAACAATCTGTGTATTTCCTTGTACCTGGAAAAATGTATTGCAAAGAACCATTATTTATTCATACTTGGAAAAATTCTCAAGAACTCTTCAGCGCACCCGCCGGACACAATTACCATGAGCCACTATCTCCGCATCGCCCAACTCCTCAAAGAGCAACCCATCGGTCAACCCGTGGAAATCAAGGGCTGGATCCGCACCCGCCGGGACAGCAAGGGCTTTTCCTTTCTCGAGGTCAACGACGGCTCCTGCGTGGCCAACCTCCAGGTTATTGCCGAAGAAAACCTGCCCCGGTATGAGGAGGAGATCCTCCGCCTCACCACCGGCTGTTCGGTGCGGATCAGCGGCCAGCTTGCCGCCTCACCGGCAAAGGGTCAGGTTGTGGAACTCAAGGCCGCCGAGGTCGAGGTCTACGGCTGGGCCGACCCGGAGACCTACCCCCTGCAAAAGAAACGGCATTCCTTCGAGTTTTTGCGCGAAATCGCCCACCTGCGCCCGCGCACCAACAGCCTGGGCGCGGTGGCCAGGGTACGCAGCGCCCTTTCCTTTGCCGTGCACCGATTTTTTCAGGAGCAGGGCTTCCAGTACATCCACACCCCGATCATCACCACCAGCGACTGCGAAGGCGCGGGCGAAATGTTCACCGTCACCACCCTGGACCTGAACAACGTGCCCCGCAAGGACGGACGGACTGATTTTGGCGAGGATTTCTTCGGCCGCCAGGCGAGCCTCACGGTGAGCGGCCAGCTGGAGGCGGAGATTTACTGCCTGGCCCTGGGCAACGTCTACACCTTCGGCCCCACCTTCCGGGCGGAGAACTCCAACACCAGCAGGCATCTGGCCGAGTTCTGGATGATCGAACCGGAGATGGCCTTCTGCGACCTCGCCCAAGACATGCAGGTGGCGGAATCCTTCATCAAATACCTGGTGCGCTATGTGCTGGAGCATTGCCCGGAGGAGATCGAGCTGTTCAACAACTTCGTGGACAAGGGGCTCAAGGCCAGACTCGGTGCGGTGCTGGAGCAGGATTTCGCCCGCATCACCTACACCGGGGCCATCGACCACCTCACCACCTGCGGCAAAGCCTTTAACTTCCCCGTGGCCTGGGGCGCGGATCTCCAGTCGGAGCACGAGCGCTACCTCTGCGAGGAGGTCTTCAAGCGGCCGCTGATCGTCACAGACTATCCCAAGTCCATCAAGCCCTTCTACATGCGGGTCAATGACGACGACGCCACCGTGGCCGCCATGGACATCCTGGTCCCTGGCATCGGCGAGATCATCGGCGGCAGCCAGCGCGAAGAGCGCTACGACATGCTGCTCAGCCGCATGGCAGCCCAAGGACTCAACCCGGAGGAGTATCACTGGTACCTTGATCTGCGCAGGTACGGCACAGTGCCCCACGCCGGTTTCGGCCTGGGATTTGAACGGCTGATCCAGTTCGTCAGCGGCATGGCCAACATCCGCGAGGTGATCCCCTTCCCGCGCACCCCGGGCTCGGCCGCCCTGTAGGCCGACATGCCCCACGATCCCCAGCCCGGCCGCATCTACGGCCACGCCCGCTACACCGCCCTCTACGATCTGGAGCTGGGAGATTTCCGCGAGGATCTCCCCTTTTACCGCAAACACCTGCCCGCCAAGCCCTGCGCTATTCTCGAACTGGGCTGCGGCACCGGGAGGGTCAGCCGGGCCCTGGCCGCAGACGGCTATTCGCTTACCGGCATTGACCTTTCCTTCCCCATGCTTGCCGCCGCAACCCTTGCCGCATCAACACCCGCGCCGCTTTACGCCTGCATGGATATGAGTGCCATGGGCTTTCGCACCACCTTTGGGGCGATCATCGCCCCGTACAACACCCTGAATCTCCTGACCGAACCTGAGGGTCTGCACGCCTGCCTGAGCCAGGTCCATCACCTCCTTGCCAAAGACGGCGTTCTCCTGATGCAACTCTACATCCCAGACCAGGAACTCCGTTCCCTGGAAGGCAAAAAACGCTTCCAATTCCAGATCTTCGAGCGGACGGACGGCTCCAAAGTCATCAAGGAAATCCTCAAAAGCACCACGCCGCAGTCAAACCTAGTGGAGATCACGGAACGATACTATCTGCGCTTCAGAAAGGATCTGCCCAACGAGGACTGGCAGTACACCTACCGGATTCTCGGCTACGATTTTGAGCAATGGCGGGATGTTTTTGCCGGGCAGGGCTTTCGCCTGGAGGCGGCCTACGGCGGCTACGATCTTGCGCCATTCATTCCGGGAGAGCATACCACCCTACTGTTGATGGCCAAAAAAGCCGCCAGCAACCCACAATAATTTATTTGCTATTCCAAATCCTTTTTGGTATCAAAAAATCAGTAGGTATTGTGCAGTATTTCTTAGCTTTGTTAAAAAGTGTACCGCACAAACCCGGAGATGGGTGTGCGGTATTTTTCTTTAACAGGCCAAAAAATACTGCGAGTTTCAAGTTAGGGTTCCAAGCAAGGAACGGAGGAATATCATGTTTGAAGGCACAGTGAAGTGGTTTAACGAATCAAAGGGCTTTGGATTTATTGCACAGGATAATGGCAAGGATGTTTTTGTGCATTACTCCGCAATCAACAAGACCGGTTTCAAAACCTTGCAGGAAGGTGAACGCGTCCGCTTCGACATTGTAGACGGCCAGAAAGGCCCTGCCGCGGCCAATGTGGAACCGCTGTAAAGTCTAACTCCGACGTTTGACCACCCAAGGGCCCCCGCTTTCGCGAGGGCCCTTTTTTTATGCCTATTTCAGGGGCATGAAGGAGTCCCCCGTATCGAAAGCAGAGTTGCCTGAATAAGAGCTTGTCCGTAAACCCGCCATCTGTACGGCAGCAGGGTTAGCCCAAAAAATACATTGCCCTCCGTCACGCGTCTCTTGCTATACTGAAGCAGTTCCTCTTCGGCCCGTTGAGAGATATGCTAAGATATGCCGGTAATGCCCCGTTGAAGATATCCTGGTGACCGCCCTATGCTCAGAAAACATCTATGGCTCTATACCCTGCTGTTCGGCCTGTTCTGGACCGCATTGACACTTCTCTCCGGCGTATGGGTCTCTCTGGAGGAAAAAAACCGGGGCACTGAACGGGCCAAAATTGAGGCAAGGAGTGTTCTTGACCGGGACATGTTGTACCGCCGCTGGGCAGCCATGCACGGCGGATTGTATGCACCGGTCACCGGAAAAACCCAGCCCAACCCTTACCTGGCAGGTATTCCGGAGCGGGACATCACCACCCCCTCCGGCCGTGCGCTCACCCTCATCAACCCTGCCAGCATGACCCGCCAGGTACATGAGCTGGGCAAGAAGTATGGGCTCAA
>JBAZSA010000074.1:0-11820 GCA_041662645.1 Desulfurivibrionaceae bacterium | reverse complement strand
CCTCGGCAAAGGCTACGCAATCAAGATGGCGGTGAATCTTTCCCTCCGTCAGTTCCGGCAGGACAATCTGCTGGGCAAGATCCGGGCGACCCTGTCAGCGGCCGGGATCGGGCCGGAGGGGCTGATTTTTGAGATTACCGAGGGGTCGGTCATGGAGAACGAGCAGAAGGCCATTGTCCTGCTCGGCGAGCTGCGGAGAATGGGGGCGGGGATCTCCATCGATGATTTCGGCACCGGGTATTCCTCGCTCTATTACTTAAAGCAGTTGCCCATTGGCGAATTGAAGATAGACCGGCGGTTTGTCCGCGATATCATGGCCCATGGCGATAACGTGGCCATTGTCGCGGCCATCATCGCCATGGCCAAGAGTCTGGGCATGCGGGTGGTGGCCGAGGGAGTGGAAACCGTGGAGCAGCTGCGTTTTCTCCGCAGCCATGGCTGTGATCAGATGCAGGGATTTTTGTTCAGCAAGCCGGTGGCCAAGGAGGCGCTGCTGGAGATGCTCGACCATGGCGCCCGGCTTGATGTCGCGGCCTATGATGCCAGTCCGCAGCAGCCGCTGCCCTTTGTCGCCAAGGCGGAAGGCGAGGCGGCTGTGTAGTCTGCAGCTACCGGTACAGCAGTTCGAACCGTTCCCAGAAATCAGGAAAGGATTTGACCACGCACTCCTCGCCGGTCACCTTTATCCCCGGCACCTTCAGGCCAGCCACAGCAAAACTCATGGCGATGCGGTGGTCGTTGTAGGTGGCGATCTCGGCCCCGTGCAGGGGATAGGGGATGCCAGCGATTCCGTCGATGATCATGGCGTCGGACCGTTCCTCCGTTTTGACCCCCAGCTTGGCAAGCTCCGTGACCATGACATGGAGGCGGTCGCATTCCTTGATCCGCAGATGGGCGATGTTCTTGATCACCGTCCTTCCTTTGGCGAAACTGGCAACCACCGCCAGGGTGGGGACCACGTCCGGGCAGTCGCCCATGTCCACCTCAACTCCGCGCAGCTCCTTGGCGCCGGTCACGGTGATGCCCGCCCCGGTTCGCTCCACCGAGCAGCCCATCCGGGCCAGGATATCCACCAGCACGGCATCTCCCTGCAACGATGGCGAAGGCACGTTGGCCACGGTCACCCGCCCTCCGGTTACGGCGGCGGCGGCCCAAAAATAGGAGGCGCTGGAGGCATCGCCTTCCACCGCATAGTTCCTTGCCTGGTAGCACCCCTGGGGGATGGAAAAGTGGTTGAGGTCGGCATTGGCTGTTACGGTGATGCCGAAATCCCGCATCACGGCCAAGGTCATGGTGACATAGGGTTTGGACAGGACCTCCCCGGCCACCAGGAGTTCGGCGGGCTGTGCGGCATAGGGCGCGACCAGCAGCAGGGAGGAGAGGTACTGGCTGCTTTTGCCCTCCGGCAGCAGGGTTCTGCCGCCCTTGATCCCGTTGGCCGCGATGGCAACCGGCGGACAGCCCGTGTCGTGGACGCTGCGGATTGCAACCCCCCAGCCGGATAGCGCCTCCATCAAGGGCTTGATCGGCCGCTCGTGCATGCGCGTATCGCCGTTGATGATAAAGGGGCCGTGGCCCAGCGCCGCCACCGAGGTGAGAAAGCGGGTGGCGGTGCCGTTGTTGCCCAAGAATATCTCTTGCTCCGGCGTGGCGATGGCGCCGCCTTTTCCCTGCACCCGCCATTGCTCCTGGCCGGGCGTTACGGCGATGCCCATGGCCGCCAAGGCGTGGGAGGTGTATTCGGTGTCTTCGCTTGCCAGGGGGTATTGCAAAATGCTTTCCCCGTTTGCCAGGGCCGCGGCAATGAGAGCGCGCTGGGTCAGGCTTTTGGAGCCGGGCACGGTGAGGGTGGTGTCGGTGGAGGCCAGGGGGCGGATTTCTTTCATGATCTGCAGTCGTTAGGGGTTGTAGCCTAAGCCGTTAGGTAAATAAGGTTGTCGCGAATAAAACGGCATAAGGAGCCGTAACGGTGCTAATAGCGATAAAAGGTTTAAGAGGCAACGGCTCCCAAGCTGGTGAGCAGGCTCTGGCGCATCACTTCCACGGGGGCCTGCAGGCCGGTCCAGAGTTCAAACTGGGCCGCGCCCTGATAGAGGAGCATGGCAAGGCCGTTGATGGTCTGGCAGCCCGCCAGTTCTGCTTCTTGCAACAAGCGGGTTTTCAGGGGGGCATAGACGATGTCCATGACCACTTGGAAGTTGGCCAGGGCTTCTTGGGCAATGGGCAACATGTCCTGTTGCGGGGCCATGCCCAGCGAGGTGGCGTTCACCAGGGCATCAGCCTTGAAGGAGGCGGCCTCGGCCAGGGGCCGCCAGGGGCAGCCGAGCAGCTTTGCCAGTCCCTGGCCTTTTTCCGGAGTCCGGCTGGCAATGGTGAGCGAGGCCCCGGCCTCGAGCAGGCCAAAGCCGATGGCCCGGGCCGAGCCGCCTGCGCCGAGGAGCAGAACCGAAGCGCCTTGAAGATCGATCTTTTCGGAGAGCGCCCGGTTGGCCCCGAGCCAGTCGGTGTTTGCGCCGTGGATGGCGTTGTCGTTGATGACCAGGGTGTTCACCGCGCCGATTTTCTTGGCCACGGGATCGATGGAATCGAGATGCTCCATCACCGCCTGCTTATGGGGGATGGTGACGCTCACCCCCTTGATGCCCAGGGCCCGCAACCCGGTCATGGCCTGGGCCACATCCTGCACAACAAAGGGGAGGTATGCCTTGTTCAAGCCCAGGGCAGCAAAGGCGCCATTGTGCATGGCCGGACTCAGGCTGTGGGTAACCGGGTTGCCCATGATCCCGTAGAGTTCGGTGGCGCCGTTAATCCGCATGCCCGAGTTCCGTGAAGATGCGGCGCAGGGATGAGGCGGGCAGCTGACCGGGCGCGGTGGCCGGACCATTATCCGGTGCGGCGTAGGTCATGTAGCCGCCCAGATCGGTGGTGGCCACCCGGCTGATCATGCCGATAGGCCCCATGCAGAAGGCGATGAGGGGCAAGCCCAGCTCGGCGGCCTGTTCCTGCAGGGCAAGAACCCGGAACACGTCCTGAAAGCAGCGGGCCGTGGTAACGATCTTGCCGATATCGGCGCCGCTCCGGCATTGGCGCTGGAAGATCTCGGACAGGGCCTGGCTGGAGGCGGTGCACTTGAAATCATGCCAGGAGACGATGGTCTTGCAGTTGTTGGCCCGGGCTGCACCGATGAGTTCGGTGGCCAGGGTGGGGTCGGAGTTGAGTTCGATGTCCACATAGGCGGCCCCGGCTTGCGCCGCCTGTTTGAGCAGCGCGATGCGCTCTTTTTCCTCGCCCGCGTAGCTGCCGCCTTCCCAGGTGGGGCGGTTGGTGAACAGCAGGGGCTTGCCGAGGCCATTGAGGAAAAGCGGAATCTCCGGGTGTGCCATGCTGTCCAGCCGGATTTCGATGACATCGGCAATTGCCTCGGCCTTTTTGGCCAGGGCAAGCGTTTCTGCCGGCGTGGCTCCGGCAATGGAGACGCAGAGGCGACGGACTGCACTGGTGGTGGCATTCAGCATGGGTTGCTCCGCGGAAAAAATGAAAAAACTATAAAATGACGCACAATAATTTTAGAATAATGAAAAGCAAAACTATTCCATCATGGATCGCTTGTCAACAGGCATGAGCAGGGGCGCTTGCCTAGTGCCTTGGGAGATGCAGGATGTACCGATTGTTTGTCGCCATTGATCTGCCGCCGGATATCGCGGCCCAGCTCCAGGGCCTCTGTTGCGGCCTGCCCGGGGCTAGATGGGTGCCACCGGAACAGATGCACCTGACCCTGCGCTTCATCGGCGAGGTGGATGGCGGGGTTTTCCGGGACATCAAGGAGGGGCTTGCCGGAATCAAGGCACCGGCCTTTTCCTTGCAGGTCAAGGGGTTGGGTTTTTTTCCGCCCAGAAAGACGCCCAGGGTGCTCTGGGCCGGGGTTGCGCCGGTGGAGGAGGTGAGCGGGCTGCGCAACAGGATGGAAAACCTTCTTGCCGGCATGGGGCTTGAACCGGAGGGGCGCAAGTATTCCCCGCACATCACCCTGGCCCGGCTGCATGACACCCCTATTCCCAGACTGGGCCGTTTTTTGGCCGGCAACAACCTCTTTGCCACGGAGCCGTTTCCGGTCTCCGAATTTCACCTCTATTCCAGTGAGCTGACCTCCAAGGGTGCCTTTCATGTTATCGAGGCGTCCTATCCCCTGCTGTAACTGCTTCGCTGCACCGCATCTGCTTCGCAGTCTCGCTACGCTCGCTTAGCTGTCATCGTCTTGGCCCCCTTATTTTTCTGCGAATCGTTCAGGTAGGCTGGCTTGCCATCAACACCACGGCATGGGCGCTGATCCCTTCCTCGCGGCCGGTGTAGCCCATCTGTTCCGTGGTGGAGGCTTTGAGGTTGATGGCGTCAGGTTCCACTTGGCAGGCCTCGGCAAGAATCTTTTGCATGGCCGGGAAATGGGGGGCGAGCTTGGGGCGTTGGGCCACCACGGTGATGTCACCGTTGACCAGGCGAAAATGTCTTTCCGCGGCCAAGCCGATCACCTGCGCAAGCAGCTTGATGCTGGAAATCCCCTTGTACTGCGGGTCGCTGTCTGGGAAATGGCGGCCGATGTCGCCGCAGCCAATAGCGCCCAGGATGGCGTCGCACAGGGCATGGGTGAGGACGTCGGCGTCCGAGTGGCCCAGCAGGCCAAGTTCGTGGAGGATTTCCAGGCCGCCCAGGATCAGCGGTCTGCCCGCGACCAACCGGTGGGCGTCAAAGCCATGGCCGATCCGCAGTTGCGGGGGGGGCTGTTGTTTCATGAGGATGGCCTCCGCCATGAGCAGATCATCCGGGCGGGTGATCTTGAGGTTGGTTTCCGAGCCTTCCACCACCACGACTTGCCAGCCGCCGTGTTCGAGGAGCGAGGCCTCGTCCGTGCCGACAAAGCCGTCCTGGTCCGCCTTGGCAAAGGCCTTTTTCAAGAGATCGGTCTGGGCCACCTGGGGGGTTTGCGCCTGCCAGAGCCCTTTCCGCTCCACGGTATGGTGGATGGCGGTCTCCGCAGATACCGCCTTGAGGGTGTCCTTCACCGGCACCGCCAGGATGGCACCGCCTTTGTGTGCGGCTGCATCGAGGCAGCGCTCAATGTCTTGGGGGGTGATGAGGGGCCGGGCGCCGTCGTGCACCGCCACCAGGGGGGAATCGTCCGCCACTTGGGCCAGGCCGATGCGCACCGAGTCCTGGCGGAGCTTGCCGCCAATCACCACCGTGCAGTGGCCGTCAAGCTGGTATTGGGCGAGGAGGGCGCAGGTCCGCTCCCGGTGTTGGGCCGGGGCCACCACGACAATGGCCCCAATGGCGGGAACCTGGCGGAAGGCGCGGATGGTGTGGATCAGGATGGGAACGCCAAGCAGTTCGCTGAACTGCTTGGGGGTGGAGGTTCCCATGCGTAACCCTGCGCCGCCTGCGGCAATGATGGCTGTTGCTTTCTGCATGTGTCAAAGATAAAAAAAGGGAGTGGGCTGTAAGCCGGATTCTGTACCCCTTTGCAGGGGCCATGATCATTTCTCTATGGATGCCGGTTGCCCGGCATCTCTTGCAACCTACCCGGAAGCTTCGGGCGGGCCGCCCTCAAACGCTTCCCTATTTGGTTTTGCTCCAGGAGGGGTTTGCCGTGCCTTGCGTGTCGCCACGCAAGCGGTGGGCTCTTACCCCACCTTTTCACCCTTACCGGTTGCCCGGCGGTTTGTTTTCTGTGGCACTTTCCTCGGGGTCGCCCCCAGTTCGTGTTACGAACCTCCTTGCCCTGCGGAGTCCGGACTTTCCTCTGGCGGCAAGGCCGCCAGCGATCATGCGCCCACTCCCTACACTGCTGCAACTGCGAGCAGAATCAGAAAAGGCCAAGGGCCTTTCCTCGATCCTGCGGGTGTTCTTTCCTTTCCGCCGATTGCCTTACTCTTCCTCGGTTTCCGTCTGGTGGAACATGATGCGGTGACAGGTGGGGCAGGAAATGAGTTTGTCTTCCTTCATCAGATCATTATAGAGCTGCGGCGGGATGTTCATGAAGCAGCCCCGGCACACGCCGCCGGTTACCGGGACAATGGCCAAGCCGTTGCGTTTGTCCCGGATGGAGGTGTATTTCTTGAGAAGAGTGGCGGCTACCGCATTGGCCTTGCTTTCCCGGGTTTTCATGATCTTGTTTCTTTCCGCGGTGAACTGGCTGGTTTTTTTCTCAACCGCGGCGATGTCGTCGGCCAGCATTTTCTCGTCTTCCTCGCAGATCTTGGTTTCTTCCTCGATCTTGGCGGTGAGGGCTTCGATCTGTTCCATGAGCTGGACGACCGCTTCTTCCCGCAGCTTGTTCGCTTTTTTGCCGTCTTCCGTTTCCTTGAGAATGCTCTGGTATTCGCGGTTGGTCTGGACATTCATCAGTTTGGTCTGCCGGTCCGTGATCCGGGACTGCTCGTCTTCGAGCTCGGCTTCCAGCTCGCGGCGGCGCTGTTCGCTGGCGGCAATTTTTTCGGTCAATTGGACAATGGTGTCCTTGTGGCCGTCGAGACTGGCGCGGCGGTTGCCGATTTCGGCGGAGCTGGCCGCAATTTCCTTGTCCAGGGTGCTGATTTTTTGATCAATGGCCTGGAGTTCCCTGAGATGCGAGATGTTTGCTTTCAATTGTGCTTCCTCAATGGTTCTATTGGTTGACAGAATCTGGGTTTGTTATCATGCAGGACAACCCATTGCATGGGGTCGTCCTGTTGGGCTGTGGTTGCGATTGCCGGGGCAAAGCCGCTGTCCGCGCAGGATTTTTTCAGGATTTCCGCCAGGACCGGCACGATGAGGTTTTCGGTTGGGTAATGGCCGGCATCGATCACGCAGAATCCTGCTGCTTCCGCCCAGCGGGCCACGCTGTGTTTCACCTCGCCGGTAATATAGACTTGCGCGCCCATGGCCCAGGCGGTCTCGGCCAGATCGGAACCGCTGCCCCCGCACAGGGCCACGGTATGGATGCTCTCTGGCAGCGAACCGGCAAGCCGTATCCCCGGAGTGTTGAGGGCGGTCAGCAGGAGGCTCAGGAATTGTCCGGCGGGCAGGGGGGCGGGCAGGGTGCCGATTTTGCCAAAACCTGGCTTCTGGTCTGAAGCGGCGGGTTCTTGGCCGGTGAGCGGCCTGGTGTCGTGCAGGCCAATTTTTTCCGCCAGGGCGTTGCTGACCCCGGCTGCGATGAGATCGAGATTGGTGTGGCAGGCAATCAGGGAAAGATTGTGACCCAGGGCTGTTTTGAGCATGCGGCCCAGGGGGGTGTTGGTGCGGATTGTTTTCAGGGGATGGAAGATCAGGGGATGGTGGGTGATGATGGTGTTCAGGTTGAGCGAGAGGGCTTCGTGGATGAGCGCCTCTGTCGGGTCGAGTCCGACCAGAATCCCGTTGACCTGCTGGTCTGGATCCCCGGCCATGAGCCCGACGTTGTCCCATGGTTCGGCCATGGCAAACGGGGCAATGGAGTTGAGGATCGAGAGAAGCGCTGTGGTGGAAAATTTTTCTTCCGGCATCCTTTGTTGGTGTCCGTGGGCAGCCTAAGCCGTTGTTAAAAAAAAGCTGTAAAATTGAAATGCCGTGTCCGGCATAAGGAGCCGTAACGAAATGGTAAAGAACGCACCAGCGTTAGTGGCGTGGGTTGTTTCGTAACGGCTCCTAAAATAAAAAAAGGCGCTAACCTTGAGTGGTCGCACCTTCTGTCCGGAGACCTGCCCTGGCTTTGCTAAAGCATGTCCCTGAATTGATTGATTTCTGTTGCGCGCGCAATGCATTCCTGCTCTGTCGGTTCCGGCTTGGGGTGGTGGGCCTACCTGGATTCGAACCAGGGACCGACCGGTTATGAGCCGGTGGCTCTAGCCAGTTGAGCTATAGGCCCATATCTCTAACGAAGAATGAATCACATAACATAGCCGATACTTCGGGATTGTCAATATTATATTGCGGCGGGGGGATGGCTGGGAGGAGTGGCTAAGGAGGCGACCCGATACGCCATGCCCTGAAAGCCGCGGCGTACCGGGAAATGGAAGTTACTTGGCAAGCACTGCCGCCTTGAAGGTCTCGAAGCCGACCCTGTCCATGAATCGCCCCATGCGCTCGCCTTTCTTGCCGTTTTCCTTGAAATAGGCGATGATCCGTGCGCAGGTGGCCAGCGCTTCCTCGCTGGAAAGGTCTTCGCAGAGGGTAACCCCGATTCTCGCCTTGGAGGCGGCGTTGCCCCCGACCAGGATGGTCCAGCCCTTGGCCTTGCCGAACAGGCCCAGATCTTTTACCGAGGTTTCGGCGCACTGGTTGGGGCAGCCCGAGACCCCCATCTTCATCTTGCCGGGGAGTTCGAGGCCGTGGTAGCGCTTGTCAAGCTCCGCGCCCATGGCCAAGGCGTCCTGCTGGCCGAGGCGGCAGAGGGTGTTGCCGGGGCAGGCCTTGATGCTGCGAACGCAGAGGCCGATTGCCGCCCCGGGATTCATGCCCAGATCCTGCCAGGCCTTGTCGATGTCCTCTTCCTTGAGGCCGACCATGGCGATGCGCGCCGCGCTGGTGATCTTGAGGGCGGCTGTTTGGTATTTTTCCGCTACATCGGCAATCTTTCGCAGCTGTGCCGGGGTGATGAGGCCGAGTGGGAGATGGGGGACAATGGCATAGGTTTTTTTGTCGCGTTGCAGCACTGCCCCTTTTTCACCGTCGTTCAACATGGGTATTCTCCTTAGGAAAAGAGCTTGCAAAAAAAAGAAAATGGCTCAGCAGATGAGCCATTTTGGTGTCTGTGTTACAGCGGCGCGGGACGAGACAGCGTGGTATCCATGCCTCGCCCTGCGGGTTTGGGCAAAGTTGCCGGATTGCACCAGAGCTTCCATTTTCGTAAAAATAATGGTTTCCTTGGAAAAGTCAATTCCATAACGGTTTGGGCAGGCGTTCTGCGCATTGAGTTGGGCGCTGGTGCGATTGCGGTAAAAGCCGATCGCCATCAGGTCACGGCTTGACCAAGGTGTACAAGGTTTTTTGAGGAATATGCCGATGGATGCATCGTTTGTTTTTCTTCTGACAGGGGCGGGGCTGGCCGGGTTGTGCGGCGGCGGTCTCTTGGTTTGGCTGTTCATGCGGGGCCGTTTGGCAGGGCAACGCGGACTGGCCGATGAGCGGGTGCAACTGCGGGAGGCGCAGCTTGTTGATCTGGAGAGGCGTCTGACTGCCGGAGAGGAGGAGCGGGCCGGGTTGCGGCGGGAAAACGGGGCGCTGCAGGCCAGGGTTGCGGAGCTTGCGGCAAGGCTTGAGGCGGAGCAGCGGCAACTCCAGGAAAAACAGGAGCTGTTGCAGGAGGCCAGGCAGGAACTGGCCAACGCCTTCAAGGCCATCTCCGCCGATATTTTCCAAAGCAACAGCCAGCGTTTTTTAGAGCTTGCCCAGCAGACCTTGGCCAAGTTTCAGGAAAGGGGCATGGCCGATATGGAGACCAGAAAGCGGTCCATTCAGGAGCTGCTCCTGCCCATGCATGAATCTTTAAAGAAGGTCGACGATCAGATCCGGCAGGTGGAAAAAGAACGGGTCGAGGCCTATGCCGGGCTGACCGAGCAGGTCAAATCCCTGGCCACCAGTCAGGCCCGGCTCCACGGGGAAACGGCCAATCTGGTCAACGCCCTGCGCAAACCCTCGGTGCGTGGCCGGTGGGGCGAGATGCAGCTGCGGCGGGTGGTGGAGATGGCCGGGATGGTGGAGTATTGCGATTTTGTCGAGCAGGGTTCGGTGGACACCGATTCCGGCAGGTTGCGTCCTGATATGATCGTCCGGTTGCCAAGCGGCAAGAATATCGTGGTTGATTCCAAGACCGCGTTGTCCGCCTATCTTGAGGCCATGGAGGCCCAAGATGACGAGACCCGGCAGGCGCGGCTCAAGGAGCACGCCCGGCAGGTGCGCACCCATCTTGGCCAGCTGGCCAGCAAGTCGTACTGGGAGCAGTTCCAGCCCTCGCCGGAATTCGTGGTTCTCTTTTTACCCGGAGAGAATTTTTTCAGCGCGGCTCTCGAGCAGGACCCGCAATTGATCGAATACGGGGTGGCGCAAAAGGTGATCCTTGCCACGCCCACCACCCTGATCGCCCTGATGCGGGCGGTCTCCTACGGCTGGCGGCAGGAAAAGATCGCCGAGCACGCCCAGGTCATCGGCGAGCTGGGGCGGACGCTTTATGAGCGGCTCGGGGTGCTGGGCGACCATTTCCACGATATGCGCAAGGGGCTGGACCGGGCCGTGGAATCGTACAACAAGGCGGTGGGCTCCTTTGAGGGGCGGGTGCTGGTTACCGCCCGGAAGTTGCAGGACATGGACCCTGGGCTGGCCAAGGATATCGCGCCCATGGAGCCCTTGCACAAGGTTGCCCGCCCTCCCTTGGTGCCGGAAAGCGAGTAGTGCCTTGTAGCTCCTAATATCTTAGAAAAACTCCCCTCCCCTTGCGGGAGGGGTTGGGGTGGGGGAAGCTACAACATTCTGATATAATTACAACTTCCCCCTCTCCCTAACCCTCCCCCGCAAGGGGGGAGGGAATTAATCGGATGTCGATTAAAAAGTTACAAGGCACTAGGTTGTTTTACCTATGCGGTCAATGGCTGCCGGGGTGTGGTCGTAAAGTTTTCCTTGCCTGAAACATACCCCTTTCGTATAATCCTCGGATTGTACCGCAGGCACGAGAGCGCCTGTTCACTCAAAGCGCAGAAGGAGATGTATCCCCATGAAATTAGGCATTAACGGCCTGGGCCGGATCGGTAAGCTTTCACTTTGGCATCATGTTTCCCGCAAGCATTTTTCCGAGATTGTGGTCAACGTGGGCCGGCAGGTGGGCACCGGGCTTCAGGATATAGCAAGCTCCATTGACCGGGACAGCTCCTACGGGCGGCTCGGCATGTATCTGCATGGCTGCAAGGGAAGCCAGGTTATTGAAAACCTCAACGAGGCCGATGGCACCATGACCATCAATGGGGTGCCGGTCAAGGTTCTGCGCGAGGCCCGGAACCCTGCCGCGATTCAGTGGAAGGAAAACGGGGTGCGGCTGGTCGTTGACACCACCGGCGCCTTTACCGATCCGACTGCCGATGCCGACAGCCCCAAGGGCGCGTTGCGGGGCCATGTGCAGGCCGGGGCCGAAAAGGTGCTTTTGTCCGCCCCCTTCAAGATCAAAAACAAAGGCGTGGAGATGCCCGGCGATGCCGTCACCACGGTGATGGGCATCAACGACGGCGATTTCAACCCGTCCCAGCACACCCTTGTTTCCGCGGCCTCCTGCACCACCACCTGCCTTTCCTACATGATCAAGCCCATGCTCGATCATTTTGGCGCGGACCGGTTTTTGAGCGCCTCCATGGTTACGGTCCATGCCGCCACGGGCAGTCAGCAGGTGCTGGATCGCCTGCCCAATGCCGGAGCCACGGATCTGCGGAAAAATCGCAGCATCTTCAATAACATCATCCTGACCACCACCGGCGCGGCAAAAGCTCTGCCCCTGGTTATTCCGGAGATGAAAAGCATCGGCTTCATCGCCGAGTCGGTGCGGATTCCCACCAATACCGGGTCGCTTATCATCCTGGTGCTCAACCTCCAGGATGAGAGCCTTGAGGCCCCGATCAAACGCAAGCTGGTGAACTCCATCTACCGGGATTACGCCAAGAACAACACGTACCTGGAATACAGCGACGAGCAGCATGTTTCCACGGATATTATCGGCATGCCGTTTGCCGCCGCGGTTATCGAAGGCTCCGAGACCCATACCCGCACGGGCAGCCTCAAGGTCAATCTTGCCACACTCGGGTGCAATGGCGGCCCTGCCAAGTTGGG